>NZ_CP197413.1:2965500-3295000 GCF_052161635.1 Lacunimicrobium album | reverse complement strand
AGAGGTAAAATCTGTCACCCCGCCTAGGCGCGAGTTCTGGAATCAAGTCCAAGTTTGTGAAAGAGGACAGCGTTCCTCTTCTTGGCATCACTTATCATTTTGGTATAGGATATGACCTCAAAATAAGCGTTGTAATGGCGTTTAAACCCAAAATACCCCTGCTGATCCGGTGTCTTCTGTAGCTCAAAGTCCATTGCCCACTTGTCGAGAGTTGGGCTCATATCACAGACAATGTAGCAATAAAACGGTATGTCTTTACCAATTGGGATGTCACGTCCCTCTGGCGTTCTTGCAGAGCCAGATTGGATCTCTGTGATATATTCTCTAACCTGCACGAACGGATTCTTTTTCATCGAGTAATCGTTTCTCATTGCTTTCTTGAACTCGACGATTACGACAGCGGGATAGGGAGGATCTGTTGAGGCTACAAAAGCGCACGCGGTCTCGAATACAATGATATCTGGCTCTTTCTGGCTTGGTGTATTCACCGGCGGAAGAGTGCGGAGCTGCTTGTCAGACGCGAGAAATGCGTGGTAGGCAAGCTTTTCGTCTATGATCCACAAGTTGTGGCCATCTAATAATACTTCGTCAGAAGTTGCTCCCATTGGGAAGATAATGCTGTGAACCCGATCTTCCATCGGGTAACTCGAGTCTTCTCGCTTCGTCAGTTGCTTATGAAGAAAGTCGAGGACGGCCCTTCTGTGGCAGACGTATCTGGCTAAATCGGCCATATTAATATCAGTGATCTTGTCAAAGTATGACTCCAGGCGTTGCTTGTACTCATCGAGTCCGACACCAAGATCAGACTCGGATGCCAATAGTTCCTTACCTTCTTTTTTTAGTTCGACTTGGAGATCGTGATACGCTTCGTAAAGTTTGACATCCAAGGTCTCATCATCAATGTCTGGATCAATCAACTCGATTTTAGCATCTACGTACTTCATGATTGGGCGATACATCGGTCCGTCGGTTGCTAAATATTTATTGATTCGCTGGGCTTTCTTTATCTTTATTGGATCGGTGTAAGGCTGAAGGTACTGTCGAACTAATTTCTCAGTCGCGGTAGTAATATCATTCCAGTTGATCTCGTTTGAAGGAAATAGTTCTCCGCTTGCAATGTCAGGCTGGATGTTAAAAGCAGTCCTTTCTGTGTTCACGGACGCATCTAAGAAATCTCCTTCAACGTAGCAGGCATAATAAAATCGTCGTCCGTCTTCTGCTTCCAAGACGCGTGACAGATTTGGTATTCGTCCACTTAGTTTAGTCGCAGTAACTGCACGATCATGCGCGCAGTAGTGTGCGAGATGGTCAGTGGTATGTGTGTGGTGAAGTCGAACATGGTTAACATAAAAGATCTCGCCCTTTACTAAGAATTCATCGCTTGTAGTGTTTGAAACCATTTCCTTATTGAAATGCAAGTTAAGGTTTATTGATTCCGTTGACGAATCCTCTTTTAGGATGATAACGGGGCAGCTTGAGCTAAGGAAAAACTCTAGGCAATGCTCTATAATATGGGATGCGATAGTGTCGAGCCGTTTGGGGCATGCTTTCTGGTATCTTGCGTTGTAGCCAAGTAATTTAACGCTCGTTTTGGTAGTAGACGCGTCTGTCGCTGTCACTGCCATATTCTTGATCCCATCGTCTTCAGCAAGAAATGAGAATTGTCGGCACTGTGTTACTATGTCTTCTCTGTAAATACTTTTAATCTCAACTTGGTCAAACGCTACGAGCCACAAAAAACGACCTACGCCTTTACCCCCTCGGGCAGCCTTGAATGTCGTGTCTGCTGTGCTAAATGCTTCGAAGTTGCGATCTGTGAATCCTATTCCATTGTCGATTACTTCGAATCCAATTATTGCTCCGAGAGAACGGTCTTTTTCCGATTCTGCAAACAGGTTTGACTTGTCTCTCAGCACGACGATTTCAATTAGACCGTATGAGTGGCCAACGTCTTCAATAGCTTGAATTGAGTTAACTATTGCTTCGTAAAGTGGTAACAAGGGCTTGCTGGCAGGCAGCATTACGTTTCTAACTCGTCCAGCGACATCGGTTTGCATCGGCATGCGGCTGCCCTTACATTTTTTGGAGAGGTGAACGCCAGTCTTTTCGAGACTGACTTCGCTTTTTTGGGAGTGTCTTGTAGGCGGATACATTCTTGTAGTGCATGTATACATTTTTGATTGTTTAGATACAATCTGCATGAAGTCTGTCTTGCCTTTTTTGCTGTTCGCAGGATGAACTGTGGGCATTTGGGCGTTGCCTTCGGCCCGGGCTCTTTGTTGTTCAGTCCCAAGGCGGACTGATCTTCACGTCGATCCCTAACGCGGGGGGAGTGGAGGGGTGAGCTTTTTCTTGGTTCGCAGAGATCCCTCATCCGTCGGCGAAGCGCCGCCACCTTCTCCCCGGGGGAGAAGGGACGTGAGCGTATTCGGAGCGGTGTTGGTGGCAGGGGCGGTTAAGACAGGGGGTTGACACCCCCCGCTCGCCTTTCAGAGGGGGGGCTTTAGATCGGCGTTGCATTTGTTGCGGGGTTGAGGGTGGTCGGGACCTCACCTGTCACTTCGACCGTGTTTCTTGGCTCGCCTGAGTCGGGGCGCGTGACATCCTCTCCTTCGAGGAGAGGAAAGGGGGAGATGGGGATGGGGGGCGTGGGGTTTGTTGTCGGGAAATGGAATTGTTGGGATGGAGGTGAGAGTATGGCGGAGAAGATTGGTGGAGGGTAGGGTTTGAGGGTCTTTGCTGGAGGCGGGACCTCACCTGTCACGGCGCTGTGCTTGTGACTTCCTCTCCTTCAGGAGAGGAGGGGGGTGTTGGCGTGATTCTCTGATCCGGTCTGCGGGCTGGTTTTACTGAGAAGGCTGCGTTGCTTTCGTGGGGGGGAAGGGAGTTCGGAATGGGGTGGGGGTGTGCCCTCGGGGGTTCAATTCATTTATAGGAGGGTTGTTGGCGCGATGAGCTCATCCGCCCTTCGGGCACCTTCTCCTGGGAGGAGAAGGGACGAGATGAGAGCTTAATTCAATTCGCAGAGATCCCTCATCCGACCTCGAAGACTCGGCCACCTTCTCCCCGGGGGAGAAGGGCACTCGGAATGGGGTGTGAGGGGGCCCTCGGTTGTCTTTTATATTTATAGAGAGGTTGTTGGCGCGATGACCTCATCCGCCCTTCGGGCACCTTCTCCTGGGAGGAGAAGGGAGGTATGATGCGTTTTGCGCGGGGGGTTTTTTTAGGGAAGAGGTGGGGTGTCTTGTGCGGGTGTTGGTGACTGGGTTTGAGCCGTTTTTGCAGATGGGGTGGAATCCTTCGCAGGAGATTGTGGAGGGGATCATGGGTCGGGAGTGGGGTGAGGGGGTGGTGGTGCGTGGGGAGGTGTTGAAGGTGGAGTATGGGGCTGCGGGGGCGCGGGTGGTGGAGTTGATGGAGGAGTTTGAGCCGGATGTGGTGTTGAGTGTGGGGGTGGCTGCGCGGACGGAGGAGATTCGGCTGGAGCGGGTGGCGATCAATATCAATGACAGCATTCATCTGGACAATGCGGGGGAAGTGCGTCGGGGGAGACGGATTTTGGTGGAGGGGCCGGAGGCTTATTTTTCGACGTTGCCGGTGGATGAGTTGCAGGGGGTGTTGTTGGGGATGGAGGCTGGGGTGGTGGTGTCGAATCATGCGGGGGCGTTTGTGTGTAACCATGTGTTTTACACGGCGCTGCATCATGCGGGGCGGATGGGGAGGAAGCCGGTGTGTGGGTTTTTGCATGTGCCGCTGTGGGAGCGGGGTGGATCGGGGCGTGGGGTGGCGGTGTTGGAGGGGGTGATTGGGTATTTGCGGGAGGGGTGGGGGGGGAGTTGTGAGTCTTGAGTCTTGAGTCTTGAGTCTTGAGGGGGAGAGGGGAATGGGGTTTGAGCTGTCCCAACGTGAAGTGCGCGTGGTGGGTTTGTTGGCGCGTTTACCTCATCCGTCAGCGAAGCGCTGCCACCTTCTCCTGGGAGGAGAAGGGAGTTCGGAATGGGGCTTGGGCGTGCTCTTGGTGGCTGGGTTGATTGGGAGTACAGGGGACAGGGGGTTTACACCCCCCGCTCGCCTGGGAGGGTTAGAGGTTCCAGCCTTGGCGGTAGGGTTTGGAGAGGAATTGGTTGGCGGACTGGGTGTTGGTGATGGTTTGGGTGGTGGGGTTGTAGATGAGTTCTTCGCCGGCGCGGTAGGCGGCGGGGCCTAGGAGGACGGTTTCGGAGAGGCGTCCGGAGTAGGAGAAGGGGCAGGTGGTGGGGGAGCCGGTTTTGATGGCGTTTGTCCATTCGAGCCAGTGGCCGACGGAGTTTGGGATGGTTGGTTCGGGGAGCTTGGTGCTTTCGAACTGGTTGGTGGGGAGGAGGTGTCGGTCGGAGTAGTTGGCGGCGAGCATGCCGTTGGTGCCGACGAAGAGTGCTCCGATGCCCCAGGAGGTGAGGGGGTTGCCTTTGGCGTCTTTGGTGTTCGCGACGAGGTCGTGGAACTTGCCGCCGTCGGCCCAGTAGACGGTGAGGGCGGGGCGGGTGCCGTTGGCGGGGAAGTCATATTCGGCTAAGCACCAGGCGGGGGTGCCTTCGGGGTGGACTTCGGGGCCGGTGGCTTTGATGCGGGTGGGGTAGGTGAGGTCGAGGGCCCAGAAGCTGAGGTCCATGATGTGGCAGGCCATGTCACCGAAGGTGCCGGTGCCGTAGTCCCAGAAGCGTCGCCAGTCGCCGGGGTGGACTTTGGGGGAGTAGGGGCGAGACGGGGCTGGGCCGAGGAAAAGGTCCCAATCGAGGTTGGCGGGGACGGGGTCGGTGGTGGTGGTGAAGCGGCCGTCGGACCAGCCTTTGTTGCACCAGTGGTAGACGGCGGTGATGTCGCCGATGGTTTTGGCCTGGATGAGTTCGACGACACGTCGGTAGTTGTCGGTGGCGTGGATCTGGGTTCCCATTTGTGTGGCGACGCCGGCTTCGATGGATTTTTTGGTGATGGCGCGGGCTTCGGCGACGGTGTGGGTGAGGGGTTTTTCGCAGTAGACGGGTTTTTTGAGGTCGAGGGCGCGCATGGTTGCGGGGGCGTGGTTGTGGTCGGCGGTGGAGACGACGACGGCGTCGATGTTGTTGGCTTCTTTGTCGAACAGGTTGCGATAGTCGCGATACTTAGTGGCTTTGCTGTGGACGTTGTAGGCGTGGTCGAGCATGTTGGTGTCGATGTCGCAGAGGAAGGCGATGTTCTCGTGAGACAGATGGACGACGTTGTCCCAGCCTTTGTTGCCGCAGCCGACGATGGCGAGGTTGAGTTTTTCATTGGCGGAGGTGGAGGCTCGTGCGGGGAGTCCGGAGACGAAGAGGGAGGCGCCGAGGGCGGTGGTGGTTTGGAGGAAGTGGCGTCGGGAGGTGTTGTGCATGGTGGGGCCTTTCGGAGGGATGAAGTAGGAAGGATGAGGGATGAGTCGGAGACGGGGGTAGTATGGTGGATGGGAGTGGGGGGAGCAAAGGGGAATTTTTGATTGTTAGGGGGAGTGGGATTGGGGTTGCGCGGGTGGGTGTTTTGGTTGCAGGGGGGAGGGGTGGGGCGGGTCGTGAGTCATGAGGGGGGAATGGAGTGTGGGTGCGCCCTCGGGTGGGCCATGAGTTTATAGTGGGCTTATTGGCGCGATGCCCTCATCCGCCCGTTGGGCACCTTCTCCCGGGGGGAGAAGGGAGCGAATGGGGGGTGATGGTAATTTGTCGGGGAGGGAGAGAGGGGAATGAGGGTTTGAATTGCCCTCGTTTGTTTTGTTTGTTTATAGAGGGGGTGCTGGCGCGATTCCCTCATCCGCCCTTCGGGCACCTTCTCCCGGGGGGAGAAGGGGGTTATGTTTGGGTTTGTTTTTGGATGGCTTCCAGGACTAAGTCGGGGTGGTCGAGGACTTCGTCGTTGGAGAAGCGGAGGACTTTGTAGCCTTTGGATTCGAGGAACTGCTGGCGTTGTTTGTCGTAGGTGCCGCGGTTGTCGTGGGACTGGCCGTCGAGTTCGAGGATGAGCATTTTTGAGAGGCAGGCGAAGTCGACGATGTAGGGAGCGATGGTGGCTTGTCGGCGGAACTTGAGGTTGTTGAATCGAGAGTTACGGAGGAGTTGCCAGAGTTTTTGTTCGGGTAACGTTGGGGATTTGCGGTTGGAGCGGGCGTGGGATTGAAGGTGAGAGGGGGAAGTGAGCTTGCGGGGTGGGAGCATGAGACTTGGCCTTACTAGGGGTTTGTCTAGTAGAGCTGATTTTGGGATTGAGGTCAAAGTGGAAATTCGAGGGGAATCTAGTTTTTTGTTGCCTTCGGGGGGGTGTTGTTTGGAGAGGGGGAGAGGGGAAAGGGGTGGTGATTTGCCCTCGGGGGGTCAATTGATTTATAGAAGGCTTGTTGGCGTGTTGCCCTCATCCGCCCGATGGGCACCTTCTCCCGGGGGGAGAAGGGACATTGGAATGGAGTGGGATTTTACCTTCAGGAGTCCTTCGAGTTTATAGGAAGCTTGTTGGCGCGTTGCCCTCATCCGTCAGCGAAGCGCTGCCACCTTCTCCCGGGGGGAGAAGGGAGTTAGGGGGATTGGGAGCGGAAGTGGGTGAGGAGTTGTTCGGGGGTGAGTTTTGAGAGTTGGTCGTAGTTGGGGATGGGGGGGCGGTGGTTGAGGTTGGGGAGTGGGAGTTCGGGGTTGACGATCTGGAGGTAGCGGCCGTTGGAGGTTTCGCGAGGGTAATAAGGAGGCTGCGTGGAATCGACGAGGATGAGGATTTTTTGGCCGATGGTGTCGAGGTTGTATTTGGGCAGGTTGAACTGGCCGTTGACGGGGTGGATGCCGTTTTGGGCGATGGTGAAATCGCGGCTGCGGAGTTCTTTCTGGAGGTGTTCTGCCAGGGGGGGGGAGAGTCGGGTTTGGGAGAGAAGTTTTTCGAGGGCATTGGCGACGGCAGGGGTATCGAGAACTGGATCAAGTTTGAGATCGGTATGGGCGAGAGTGAGGACGAGTTGAGCGTAGGAGAGGACGTGGTAGTCTGCGAAGTTCTTCAGATTCTGGATTTGACTGGGTGACCAGATTTGGAGAGAGAAGGCGAGTTCGCTGGTAAGAGGGGTCGTTTGACGGAGTTGTTCGTAGAGTTTGCCGTCTTGAAGGAGATCGTTGACGCCGCTGGGGAGATTGCCGTTGTTGTCGACGGTTGTGAAGTCGCGATTCTCGAGGTAGTTGAAGGAATAGACGCCGAGTTCGGAGAGTTGGATTTTGTACCACAGCATGACGAGACGTTCGACACGCCAGCGTTCGGTGGGGAGGTAATAAAACCGTGATGTCCAGTGGGCACCAGGGGTGTGTTTGTCGGCTTCATCGATGAGTTGGAATGTTGGTGTTTGGATAAGTTTTTCGCGGATCTGTTGCGCGACATAGGTGAGTTGATCTTGTGGGGGAATCGTGTCTTCGGGACGCGTGATCATTTTCAGGAGGAGTTGGTCGCGGTTTCGGATTGGCTGCGCGGGGTGATTCAGCCAGCTTGTCAGCGCGACGCGGTGATGAGAGCGGAACGGATCACCAAGTGTGGGCCAGGAGAACAGATCGAGGATACGGTTGTGGGCGATGTAGAACTCGGCAGCGGTTTGGAGGTCGCCGAGTGATTCGTGGTATTTGGCCGAGTAAGAGAGAAGGAATTGAGCGTGGCCGATCACGGTCCCGATTTTTACGAAGAGCTGGCTGCCGGGGGTTTCGAGCAGGAGGGTTTTGAGACGCTGGGCTTGAGGTTGGTGCTCGATGGTCCACGCCTGGATCGTTGGGAGGGCGTAGTTGAAGCCGTAGTTGTTGACGAGGTACTTATGGTAGGAATCGAGGCCGCTTCGCGACAAGTTTGCGAGTTGAGTGTGAGGGTATGCGGGGATGTTGCGGTTGATCTGGTCAAACTGTGACTGGAAGGTGGAAGACGTGGCGGTGGACTGGGGAGTGTTTGAAGATGCTAATCGATGCATGAGGAGGGCGTCGGTGATGACAGGTAAGTTGGCGGTGACATCGGGGACTTGATAGACGCGGTAGAAGGCGGTGGCGGTGAGGCTGGCGAGGAAGGTGGCGATGATGGCGAGGGTGTTGGTGCGGTAGAGGCGGGTGGGGATTTCGGGTTGGAAGCGTTGGGGGAAGCGGGTGAGGGTGAGGTAAGCGAGGGTCGCGACAAGCGGACCTAAGATTAGCCAGAGGGGGATGTCGAGATGGCCGTAGAAAACGGCAGAGTAGAAGAGCATCGCAATCATCGTCAGGAGTTGGACGACAAAGGCGACCAGCACGCTGCGGAATGTCAGCGAGTAGAACAAGGCGGTGCAGGTGGCGACGGGGAGGAGAAGTGAGAGGCTGATCCAGAATATATCGATGCCCTGGGCGTCTTTGCTCAACTCGCTGTGGATAATGGAGATCGCATCTGGCAGGGTGATGCGGTCCCTTCCGGTGTTGAGAATTATCCAAAAGCCGAGGAACAGAGCGAGTCCGGTGAAGATAGCAAAGTTCACATGAGGGATTAGAAAACTGAGAAGTCTCGAGCGGAGGACAGCTTGCCAGGGAAGGCCGCGGTCGTTCCAGAAGCGGTATGACGTTTGGGCATGTTCCGGTTGAAAGACGAGTAGAGGAGCTGAGAACAGGTAGATGGGAATGATGCTACAAATGATCGTCACGGCGAAGCCTTCTGCGGCTTGCCAGCGATCGATCAGGTAGGGAAGGGCAAATGCAAGAAGGACGATACTGCTGCCGAGGATTAGCAGCAAACGACTTTGGCGGGTGTGCAACCAATTGAGGTGACGTCGCAGTGCTTGTTCCCGAGGGAGGTGTAGGGTGGTGGGAAAGGATGAAGCATGTCCGAGGAGAGTTGTCACCGGATGCTGGGCGGTAAAGTTTTGCGTCAGGTTGCGCAGGGAGTCGGCGGTCTTTGGACGAGACACGATCCACAGAGTGCCGATTAGGAGCGTGTTCAGGAGGATTATGCCCAATAGATCATCTTCGCCAGTGCCGAACGCTACGATGGCGACTTGCGTCAGCAGGCCCACAAAGGTGATGGCGATGGCGTGAATAAGATTGTTCGCTAGATGGCTGCCGACGAGGGACCAGGCGAGCAGGAGGGCGGGGGTGTAGAGTGCGTAGCTGATGTAGTTGACGGTGATTGAGCGTTCGATTTTTGCGTTCGCCAGCCAGACGAAGATTTCGCGAGAGAGATAGAGGGCGAAAATTAGTGCAGCGTAGGAGACGAGGGCGAGGGTGATTTTTGAGGTGTGGATGAGGGTGGGGTTCCAGCCGCGGTGGAGGGGGAATTCGTGGAGGTGTTCTTCTTTTTCGCCGGCGTAGAGGAGGCAGATGGCGACGATAAGGTAACAGCCGGTGAGTCCGAGGATGGACTGGGGGAGCATGTTGGTGAGTTCGTATTGGTACTCTCGCCCCATCATGGTGAGGTAGAGCATGAGGGCGAGGCCGACGAGATAGAGGCCTAGCCAGATCCATTTGAGGAGGTGGGTGTGGAGGTAGAGAAGGCGGGGGAGGGGAGGCGCTAGGCGTTGGGCGCTAGGCGCTGGGGGGAGAGGAGAGGTGGTTGTGGACATGGGAGTGGTCCGTGATTTGGAATACGGGGAGAGAAATTTGCCTTGGGGTTCAGTTGGCATTGGGGGGCTGTTGGTGCCTATAGCCCACCCTCATCCGTCGTCGAAGCGCCGACCCCTTCTCCCCTCAAGGGAGAAGGGGCATTGGAGGGGGAGAAGAGTTGGGCTGTGGCGTATTCTTAGTGGCTGGGTTGGTTGTGGGGTGTTAAGACAGGGGGTTGACACCCCCCGCTCGCCTAGGAGGGGACTTCGACTTCGGCGGGTTGAACTAATAGGGGTTGGTTTTGCATGAAGCAGATGGTGATGTCTTCCAGGGAGGGGGTGTGGGAGGTGGTGTGGAGGATGTTGTCTTGGTGTTGCCAGTGGGGGTGGTGGTGGAGGGGGGTGTCGAGTTCGTGGTTGGTTTGGATGAGGAGTTTCCAGGTGCGGTCCTGGCGTTGGTGGTGGATGAGGGTCATGTCTTTGGGGAGGGTGGGGGGAGTGAGTTGGACGTCGTGGTGGGTGATGAGGAGTTCGTGGGTGGTGCGTTTGATGGTTTCTAAGGGGGCGAAGAGTTTGAGTTCGCCGGACTGGATGATGGCGACGTCGTCGGCGACGCGTTCGACTTCGCCGACCTGGTGGCTGGAGAGGAGGACGGTGCGGCCGGTGGAGACGTAGTCGACCATCGACTCGAGGAATTCACGTCGGACGAGGGGGTCGAGGCCGGAGGTTGGTTCGTCGAGGACGAGGAGGGGTGGTTCGTGGGACATGGTCAATCCAAGGGCGACTTTGGAGCGCATGCCTTTGGAGAGGTGTTTGATTTTCTGGGTGGGGTCGACGCGGTACTTCTGCATCCAGGTGTTGTAGCGATCGCGG
The DNA here is from genome assembly GCF_052161635.1 of Lacunimicrobium album. Taxonomy (GTDB): domain Bacteria; phylum Planctomycetota; class Planctomycetia; order Planctomycetales; family Planctomycetaceae; genus SXPC01. Next base: position 3,284,580 of record NZ_CP197413.1, on the reverse strand, counting down.
AAGCCGGGGGCGTAGAAGCCGGAGGTGAACCAGCCGATTTGATCGACGGTCATCCAGTCGTACAAAGGGGGTTTATCGGACATGTAGCCGACGGTGCGTCTGATGTCGCGTCCCTGGGTTTGGGAGGAGAAGCCGAGGACTTGGGAGGAGCCGGAGGTGGGGGGGATGAGGCCCATGAGGAGGGAGATGGCGGTGGATCTGCCGGCGCCGTTTTCGCCGAGGAGGGCGATGATGCGTCCGGGTTGTCCTTGCATGGTGAGGGATTTGAGGGCGGGTTTGTGGCGGTAGGTTTTGGAGATGGCGTGAAACGCAAAGATGGGATGGGACATGGAATGCTCCGAAGAGAAATCTGAAGAAGATTTGACACAGAGGGCACAGAGATCACAGAGTGGGGAGAATGATGATTCGAAGCTTGCTTTGATTTTCTATTCTCTGAGGTCTCTGTGAACTCTGTGTCTATATTTGGCATTGAAGACACAGGGGGCTTACGCCACCCCGCTCGCCTAAGAGCTGTCGTTGAGTTGTTGGTTGACTAGGTGTTTGATGTCTTTGGTTGTGAGGCCGGATTGGAGGGCTTCTTCGAGGACGTGGGTTAAGCGTTCGGAGATGAGGCGTTGTCGTTCGGTTTTGCAGTAGGCGGGGGCGGTTGAGGTGACTTCGAGGCCTTCGCCTCTGAGGGTGTTGAGGACGCCTTCGGTGGTGAGGTCTCGATAGGCTTTGGCGACGGTGTTGGGGTTGACGGCGATCTGGGTGGCGAGGTCTCGGACGGAGGGGACTCTGTCGCCGGGGAGGAGTTGTTTGGAGGCGATGGCGAATTTGACCTGTCGAACGATTTGTTCGAAGAGGGGGACGCCGTTGTGTGGGTTGAGTTGGAAGAACATGGCGCTTCGCGAGAGAGTAGAGGGTGGAAAGTAGAGAGGAGAAGGAGTTAGTGTGCTAGTTGAGTAGTACGGTGGTATTGTGGGCGTGTCTGGGCGGGGAGTCAAGGGGGGAGTGGGAATTGGGAATTAGAAATTGGGAATTGGGGGGAGGGGGGGCGGAGTCGTGAGTCGTGAGTCGTGAGGGGGGAGGGGGAATGGGGGTGGATTTGCCCTCGGGAGTTCGAGTTGTTTATAGGAGGTTTGTTGGCGCGATGCCCTCATTCGCCCTTCGGGCACCTTCTCCCGGGGGGAGAAGGGAGTTCGGAATGGGGGTTTGGGTTTGCCTTCGATGGGGCGTGCGATGACGTGAGGTTTTTGGCGAGTTGCTCTCATCCATCAGCACTGTGTTGAGTAAACAGCTTCGATGTTGTGCTGCCACCTTTTCCTGAGGAGACTACCGCGTCGCCTTCTCTCGTCTAATCGACGAGAGAAGACTCCTTGCTTCCACGAGGGGAGAAGGGAGTGGTTGATACTAGCAGTCGATGCCCATGACTAGCATGCCTATGAAGCACCACATGAATGCGCCGATGGTCGCGAGCATGATGTTTTGTGGGAATGGTGGGGTCAGGAGAAAGCGGCTTGGGAGGAGGGGGGCGGTCAGCAGCGTGAGAGGGAGGATGGCTAGTTCGACGAACATGAGTGGGTGTGTGTCGGAACGGTTCAGGAGGAGAAGGGGGCCGAAAGTGATCGGGAGGAGGCTGGTCATCTGATAGATTTGATCTGAGGCAGTCAGGACAATGAGTGTCTGTAGTCCCAGGATGGATGCGATTAGGATCGCGTAAAGGTTTTTACCGACAGTCCTGTTCATGTCTTGCCTACAATTTTTGGAGGTTGAGGTCTTTTGACCGCACCGATTCGAATCTACAGAACAAGTCACGTTGTCACTTGAGGTGCGGTTCGCGAAGCCTCAGCGGCACTCGACCTGGAAATCGTAAATGCATCGAAGCTGAGTGGCTTTGTTGACATGATCGTGTTTTGGGGGTCGGATAAGGTTATTGAAGTCGTCGACTTGGAAGACGCCAGTGAGCGGGAAGTTCGGGCCGGGGGAGCTACGAGTATGCGACGGTCTGGTTATTTATCTTGAGTTTAGTGGCGGAAGTTGGAATTTGGAAGATGCAGGAGTGACGAGGGATTTATCACCAAGGCTTGAAGGGAACGAAGTTTTATGAAGGAGAGGGTTCGCAAGTCGAAGTCTGTCTGGAAATGAGGAACGTTGGCGGGTAGGGTGGGATTGCGGGTTGATTGACGTATTTCAAATTTGGGAGACATCACGATGCGGATTGCGGATGTGTTTTTGCCGGAGTTTGAGCGGGAGGTGGCGCGGACTCGGAAGGTGTTGGGGGTGATCCCGGCGGATAAGATGGAGTGGAAGTTGGCTCCGGGGTTTAACACGATTGGGTGGAATGCGAACCATCTGGTGAATATTGTCGAGTGGATGCCGGCGATTTGTGCGTCGCCGGAGTTTGATTTGGCGCCTCCGGGTGAGACGCCTGTGCCGCCGACGGTTTGGAGGACGGCGGAGGAGTTGGTCGGGAAGTTGGATGAGTATGCAGAGGCTGGGAGGAGGGCGCTCGCGGGAACCAGTGATGAGGCGATGGCTGAGGACTGGTCACTCAAGATGGGTGGGCAGGTGTTGTTTACGGTGAGTAAGGGGGAGTGTCTGGAGACGTGGGTGATGAATCACCTGGTGCATCACCGGGCGATCTTGACGATTTATTTGCGTCATAGTGGGGTGGAGGGGGTGCCGGAGTATGGGGGGTGAGGAGTCGTGAGTCGTGAGTCGTGAGGGGGAGAGGTTTCGGATGGGACCTTTTCTCCGCTCTTTTTCTATTGAGTTAAGGGAGATGTGAGATGGCGCGGGGTGGGGAGTGGTTTGAGGGGGAGGAAGTTGCGGAGGGGTATGATGGGAAGTGGGTGAAGATGCGGGCGCTCAATGAGGGTTTGCATTTTTGTTTGCGGATGGTGTTGGCGTCGCTGGCTGATGATGCGCGGGTGTTGGTTGTGGGGGCTGGGACGGGGGCGGAGTTGTTGGCGATGGCTGCGGCGAAACCGGGGTGGCGTTTTACGGTGGTGGAGCCTGCGCGGGGGATGATGAAGGTGTGTCGTCGTCGTGCGGAGGAAGCGGGGATTTTATCGCGATGCGTTTTTCATGAGGGGTATCTGGAGACGCTGCCGGTGGGGGAGTTGCATGCGGCGGCGACGAGTGTGCTGGTGTCGCATTTCATTATGGAGCGAGCGGATCGGGTGGGGTTTTATCGGGAGATGGCGCGTCGTGTGACGCAGGGGGGCGTGCTGGTGAATGTCGATTTGACGGGGGCATTGGGGACGAAAGAGTTTGTGCGGCTGCTGGAGGTGTGGGGGGCGATGTATCGGGATTCGGGGTTGTCGTTTGATGTGAAGTCGCTTGAGGGGCGAGTGGGAGTGCTGCCGGTGGGGGAGGTGGAGGGGATGATGGTGGAAGCGGGGTGGGAGTTGCCGGTGATGTTTTATCAGGGGTTGGTGATTCGGGGGTGGTTTGGTGGGCGAGAGGTGTAGAGGGGAGAGAGTGGAGAGTAGAAAGAGGGGGAGGAGAATGGGGTTTGGGTTTGCCCTCAACGGGTCGTGCGATGAAGTGAGGTTGTTGGCGCGATGCCCTCATCCGTCAGCACTGTGTTGAGTGAACACCTGAGGTGTTGTGCTGCCACCTTCTCCCGGGGGGAGAAGGGAGCTATCGGGGGTTTTGTTTGATGATGGAGGTGTACGGTGACGAGTCTTGTGAGCTTTGCTCACCCAGCCATGAACGGCTGGGCCACCCTGATTGGGAGTGTGTTTGGGGTTGATCGTCGCTAATATGGGGGGATTCGTTTGAGTTGAATTCAACCTTAGGAGAAAACAATGACGCGCTTATTGGGGATGGTTTTGGTGATGGGGATGGGCATGGGGAGTTTGATGGCGGGGGAAGGGGAAGTGATTTCGTTGTGGGAGGGGGAGGTGCCGGGGCCGGTTGCGATGGTGGATGGGGAGGAGGTTGATCAGCAGAAGGCGACGGATGGGTTGGTGGGTGGGAAGACGGTGATGAAGTTGGGGAATGTTGCGCGGGCTTCGATCACGATTTATCCGGCGCCAGCGGAGACGAATACGGGGGCGGCGTGTGTGGTTTGTCCTGGGGGTGGGTTTTCGATTCTGGCGTGGGATCTCGAAGGGGTGGAGATTGCGGAGTGGTTGAATTCGATCGGGGTGACGGCGGTGGTTTTGAAGTATCGTGTGCCGACGGGTGGGCATGGGGAGGAGGCGCGTTGGATTGGGCCGGTGATGGATGCACAGCGGGCGTTGTCTTATGTGCGGTCGCAAGCGGCGGTAAGGAAGATTGATCCGAGCAAGATTGGGATCCTGGGGTTTTCGGCGGGTGGGTTGACGGCGGCTCGGACGGCTTTGCTCAATGGGAAGTTTTTGTATGAGCAGCGCGAGGGGGCGAAGGTTGCGGGGTGTGAAGCGAACTTTGTGGTGCTCGTTTATCCGGCCTGGATGGTCGATAAGGAAGGGAAGCTGTTTGCGGATCTGGAAGTGACGGAGCAGACGCCGCCGATGTTTCTGGTGCATACGGCTGATGATCCGATTACGTATCGCAGCAGTGCGGAACTCTTTGATGCGTTGCGGGCGAAGAAGGTGGAAGCGGAGTTGCATGTCTTTCGGAATGGGGGGCATGGGTATGGGGCACGGCCGGATGAGTCGAAGCGGGTGACGATGTGGCCGGGGATGGCGGAGGGGTTTTTGAGGGAGGTGGTTTTGAAGAAGTAGGGGAGGGTCATGAGTCTTGAGGAGGAGAAGATGGGCCGGGGCGATTGAAAAGTCGCTTCGGCTCTTTGCTTTTTGCTGGACGTGGTTTGTGGGGAAGAGGTTATGGAGATGAAGTGGATTTTATATTGGTTTCATGGAAGGTTCAGGGGCCGTAGCAATACTTCTTTCAAATCGGTTTGGCACCTTCTTTGAGAGGAGAATTGAGATGGACAGTTTCGTGATGACTTTTTTGGTGGTGGATGTTGTGACGGTGTTGGTTTTGCTGGGGGTGGTTGCGACGGCGACGAGTTCGGTGGGGGGAGGCGCTGGGCGTTAGGCGCTGGGCGTTAGGCGCTGGGCGTTAGGCGCTGGGAAACTTCAGGTGTGAGGTGGGATTGGAGGGCGCGGTGTGTGTTCGGGTATCAGCGCCGATAGATGTCGAATTGGTGGTGAAGTGTTGCATTGCGGGACAGCGGTGAAGGGAAATGAGTCCTGACCCCTTTTTAGTTTTCCTTTTTAGTTTTTGACCCCTTTTAGCTTTTGCTTGGAAGATGAAGTGGAATTTAGGTTGTGTTCAGCGTGGGTTTAGGTTGTGGGGGGATACTGCTGTCGGAATGGATGATTTCTATTTTTGACAGGAGAGATGCGATGAATGATGTGACTCATTTTTTCTTGATGGCTGATTTTGTGGCTGCGGGGATTTTGATGGGGATTGTGGTGCTGGTTTCGGTGCAGCAGTTTTTTGAGGTTGATGAGGAGGAGGACGAGTGATGGGGAGCATGAAGTGTATGGTGGTGTGAATCTGATTCTCAAGTCACGGATCGTTGTCGATCTGGTGCGGTTTGAAGACTCAACGGCGGCCTGCTTTTCGGAAGTCACAGGTGGGATTGTTAGTGGTGTGGGGGATGGGGTATGGTTGTCGGTGGACTACTTTTCTTATTTGATGGACTTGCGAAGGAGGTTGTGATGGCGGTTAAGGTGCAGGTGATTTTTTATTCAATGTATGGGCATATGTGGAAGATGGCGGAGGCTGAGGCGGAGGGTGCGCGGAGTGTGTCGGGGGTTGAGGTGGAGTTGTATCAGGTGAAAGAGACGTTGCCCGATGAGGTGTTGACGAAGATGGGGGCGCTCGAGGCGAAGAAGGCGTTTGCGCATATTCCGATTGCGGATCCGAAGAAGCTGGCGGAAGCGGATGGGTTGATTCTGGGGTCGCCGACGCGTTATGGATCTGCGACGGCGCAGATGCAGACCTTCATCGATGCGACGGGTGGGATCTGGCAGAGCGGGGCGTTGATTGGGAAAGTCGGCGGGTTGTTTACGTCGACGGCGACGCAGCATGGTGGTCAGGAGACGACTTTGATGTCGATGATGACGTTCCTGCTGCACATGGGGATGGCGGTGGTGGGGGTGCCGTATAGTAACAAGGAGTTGAGTGAGATTGGTGAGATGAGTGGTGGGACGCCTTATGGGGCGTCGACGATTGCGGGTGGGAAGGGAGAGCGTCAGCCTTCGGAGAATGAGTTGGCGATCGCACGGGCGCAGGGGAAGTATGTTGCGGAGACGGCGTTGAAGCTAGCGAAGAAATAAAGAGTTTAACGTCGAGTGTAAAAGCGGGCTCTGCTGGGTGACAGTGGAGCCCGCTTTGTTATTTAGGAGAGGGAAGGTGATGGTGCGGGTTTATGAGGTGAGGCCAACGAGGGAGGACTATCGGCCGGTGATTGTGTTTCATGATCCTCGGAATGCGGAGAATGACTGGTTGCTGGCGGAGGAGGTGCTGGGTGGGACTCGGGATGATTTGGAGTATCCGGAGATTGTGATTCATGTGGAACATGCAGAGGCGGCCAAGTGGCATGGGTATGTGGATGGCGGGATGGGGGGGCTTTATTCGGAGGCGTTTGTGCGGTTTCTGGGGAGTGATGCGTTGAGGGATTTTCAGTTGTTGCCGGCGAGTCTGAATGGATCGCGTTACTATTTTTTGAAGCGGGTGAACTGGCTGGAGTGTTTTGATCTGGTGAATTCAAAGTACGAGTACTTTCGGACGAATCGGGAGAAGATTCGGTCGATCTCGGAGGCTGTGTTTGTGGAGGAAGGGGTGCCGCGGGATCGGTTGTTTGTGGTGCCTCAGATGCGGGAGGTTTTGCTGGCGTCGGAGGAGTTGGTGGAGCGGATCTTGAGGGGAGGGTATCGGGGGGTGGAGTGTCGGGAGTTGAGTGGGGGTATCGTCGGGGCATAAAAAAACGGGCTCTGCGGTGAAGCAGAACCCGTTTTGGGGAAGGAGATCGTTATTGGGCGATCAGGGGTGGGGTGATGGTGGCTTGTTGTGGGGTGCGGTAGCGGTCGGCGAGGGTTGGTTTGGGTTGTGGTGTGTTAGCTAGAGGGAGAGAAGGTTGGGGAGGTGAGGTTGCCACTGGTGTAAACAATGAGTTCAGGCTTGAGGTCGTTCCAGGGATGCAAGGGGGTGCACAATTGATGGGTGAGAGTTTGATGAGGAGATTGTTTGTGAGTGCCATGATCGGCGCACCATCTCCTCCGAAGCGGAGGTAGCCTTGAAGTTGGAGAGCTGCGGGGGCTTGAGGAGTAAGCACTGACCCTACAAGGGATGCTTGGATGTTCTGGAGGATTTTTCTGGTTGGGAGAGTGAGTGTTAACGGGCTACCGGGAGCCCCTGGCACGGAGACAGAGAGCTCGAATGCGATTGGACCAGATTGAGCTGCCGAATCATGGACGAAGTCAGGGGTGTATGTCCATTGCTGTCCGGGGATTGCTTTGCCGTCTGCATCGAGTCCTGTCACGATGACGGCAAGTTGTGGCTCTGGAGTCGGATCGAAAATAGAAGATTGAGGAGAGTTAGAAATGATCTGTCGTGTGCTGGTGGGATCAATATCGCTATTGGAGAAGTCGATTGACAGTGATGAGTTGTTCGTGCAGTAGGTGGCATTGATGGGGTCGTCCTGTTTCCATTTGTAGGAAATGCCGGAGGCGACGAGTGCTTTGGCGACTTCGGCTTTGGCGGCGTCAGCGGCGGCTTTGGCTTGGGTCTGTGCGGAAGATTTGATGACCGGGATGGAGAGGTGGTTGGAGACGCCGTAGGGGGTAGCGACGTGAAGGTCGACGAGTTCGAGAGGTTTGCCAGCGGCGTCTTTTGTCGTGTATGTGTGGGTGTTTGCTGGGATCGTCACTCGCATGATTTGTCGGCTAAGGAGTTCGAAGCGGACATCGGTGGCTGGAACTGCGTCATTGCCAGTCAGCGGTGAACCTTGGTTACCTGCAATCACTTGGGTTTCGTGAATGCTGAAGTGATCACCGACGACGAAGATTGTGGTGTCTTTGGTTGTGTCAATGCCTGGTTCGCCGTAGAAGCCTTTGAGCTCTGGGGCGAGGTCGGTGACGCCTGTGTTGAAGAATTCGAAGCCGCCGAGAGAGTTTTCGTAGGGGATCTGGACGTAGCTGGTTTGGAGAGGGAGGCGACTTTCGAGTTGGTCAACAGCTCGATTCAGGTGATTCAGGTCTTCGGCACGATAGAGATGAGCCTGTTTGACGCACGTTGCTGAGGCCTGTCGCAATTCGACGATGTCGCGGCTGATACCTACGCCGTCGCGGAGGTCGAGTTCTTTCTTCTGGGGATTAGCGAGTTTGAACCAATTGGATCGCATGTCGAAGGTGCAGTAGGGGACGAAGGAAGGCATGATGACGAGAGCGGTGCATTCACGTTGGCCTGGTTCGAGGCGACGTTGGCAGAGGAGCTGATCCTGGGTAAGTCCGCCGTAGAGCATGTCGCGGAAGACGACGGTGGCGTTGCCGGGAGTCTTTGGTGTTTGGACACGAGGGTAGAAACGCCAGCCGAAGGTGTCGTCGCCGTGTGAGAAGCCAACGACGGTGCGGTTGAGGGCGATGGTGTCGACATCGAGGCTGGTTTGACGTGCGTAGCGCAGGAACTTTTGAGCGTTGATGCGACCGGAGGCGAATGCCATCGAAAGAGCGAGTTGCATCTCGCGACGTTGCGAGAAACTGTCAGCAATGTTTTGGTCTTCGGTAATTGGATCGACCGCGAAAACGTGAATGGGCCAGCGACATCGGACATATTCGTTGAAATTGTGGACGGCTTCCGGGGGAGGATTGGGAAGAAAGTAAGGTAGCCATCCGCCATTGAGGCATTGGCAATCTTTGGCGGTCGCGATCTCGTTCATGTCTTCGATGAGACGTTCGTTGAGGAGGGCGGCTTCGACGATGATGGCCCAGGCGAGGGGAAGAAGAACACTCTGGCTGGCACGGTCGTTTTGCAGGAACACCTCGACTGAAGTACGAAAATTAGCTCGTGATTCTTCAATAGTGGTAAGATCGTTTGCTCTAATCGCGTGAGCCAACGTATCGTTACAATGTGTCCAGAACTCTGGTTGCTCGGAAAGGAACTGATAGGCAGCTTGCAATTCTTCAGACATTAGCTTTGAAACATCTAGAAGATTCAGTTGTTGATGATGCAATTCGTCTTCTTTGAGGCGATTTGCGAGTGTTGCGAGGAAATGCAGTTCTTTTGTGCCGTAGATGTCCAGCAGGCGTGATTGCGGAAATGGCAAAGTGGATCTACGGAACGGAGCAAGCGAGACCATGGCTGTTGATTGGCCTGCGAGGTTTTCTAGATCGCTCTTTCGGTCTTCGAGATCCTTCTTCTTTCTTTCAAGTTCATCAGATTTTGATGATTTTGCGTCACGTTTTTTGTCAAGAGAGGCTAAGAGATCATAGGTGAGAGGATCTGGATTTGAAGATATCTTGTGATTAGAAATCATGGTTTTATAGATATATATGCTGTCGCCACTATTGATCCTAGGTAATGCCAGTTTCTGTAATAACTCGGTTGAGATTTCTGTTTTGTTGTTTTGCAAGCCTGACTTGGTAGCTGCTTCTGTTAATAGTTGAGCACCAATTTTAATCCCAGATTCAAGATCTGCTATCTCTTTTTCGAGATCTTTAATGTTCTTTATTAAACTGTTTACGGCGTTAAGATGTTTCTGTCCATCGTGAGAGTCTAAGAATTTCGTTAGCGGAAAAGTTAGTTGATCAACGAGATCATTAATAACCAATTGACGAAACGTTACCGACAATAGTTTGTCATGCAGTTGCGGTTTAGCTGTAATCGTGATTTCAGCGCCATAGCCTTCTTCGGTTTTGCGGCCGGGGAGGATTGAGACGGGGACGCGGACGAGGTGGAGGGCGTAGCCGGGGGAGTCGCTGGTGTCGTCGCCGTCATTGATGCGGCGGAGTTGATTGAGGTGTTGCAGGTAGCGGTGGAGCTGGTTGAGTTCGATAGTTGGTTCCAGCGAGATGTGGGCGCCTGATTCCTCGTAGAATGTCGAGCTGTTTCGTTCAATTTTCTGGAAGTCCGCTTCTGGTGCATCGAGATCGGGAGCGTCTGGGATGTCGATCGGAGTTGGTCCAGATGGTCCGCCTGAGCTGGGAGGTGGTGATGCGGGGGTTCCGGCGTTTCCGGTGCCGATGACGGCATTGAAAGTCGGTGTGATTGTTGTTGTAACGTTCTCGGTTCTTGATTTTGTCGAGGGGGCAGAGGCGGGAGGGGCTGTCGGGGTGACGGGCGTTGTTGCGGGTGGCGCGAATGGCCGGAAGTAGGCACGAGACCCACTGACGGCAGCTTGCAGGGCGAGGGTCGAGGCAAGAAATGCCTGGTCGCTGCGTGAGATTGCTCCATTGATTGAAGCGTCAAATTCTTCTTCTTGGGTTGCCAGGACACGTTCGACAACCTTGCGGTATTTGGTCAATCTTGCTTCGCCCCAGACGTCGGGGGTTTTGGGGACGACGCTGCCGTATTCTTCGAGGTGGCGTTCGAGTTTGTCGATTTGGGTGGCGAGGCGGTCGACGTCGGTGGTGGGTTTGGAGAAGACGCCCCAGCCGCCGGCGTGGGTGGTGGGGGCGTAGCAGGCGAGGGTTAGCAGGGTGCAGCTGGAGGCGAACAAGGCCCAGGTGGTGTGGCGGGACATGCGACAAATCCTTTTGCCGTCGGCATATTACGGGTAGTACGGTCGGGTGAATCCCTGCAAACCGTGTGATTGTTACTATCGTCACCGCCATTTTGTTTAGTGGTGGAAAGACCTTGAATGTGCACAGATGAATGAAAAGGCAGTATCGTAGGCGGAAAAGTAGTCGCAGTTAGCCTATTTTAACGGTGGTGATTTTGGGTGCAGTATTGGGCTTGTGGAGTCGGTGGGTGTCAAAAGAAAAAGGCCCCTGTCTGATTGTCAGACAGGGGCCTTTGAGTGAGAGAGATGGTGTAGCAAGGTACTTTCCGGCCGACGAAGTGATGTCAAACGAAGCAGCATGCTCACCCAAAGCTGCTGTCTCTTACCCACATTTGCGTCTGATCGCCCGTCTTGTCTGCAGGATGAGTTGGAGTTTGGTGGTGCCGCGCCACAGGGTCAGCCAGCCGGGGGGACCGTCGCTTTTGCGGCCTAAAAAGCCGCCGAGCATCGCCAGTTGGCGGAGGAACTCCTGGATCGTCCAGCTGCCTTCGGGCCAGCGCTGTTTGTACTGGGGACTCTCGGCGGTGCGGTGGTCATAAAGCGCTTCGACCCATTCTTGGGGCGCAACTTGCTCCGCAGGCCGGTCCGGCTCGATCGTGGCGACCGACTTCATCCTCAGCAGACGGATCGCCGTCACGCTGAGGACTCCCGTGATGCGGGCCAATCGCGCGCCGGTCTGGTATTGACGTTCTTCCACCTGACAGCCGGTCTTGAGCGCCTTGTGATACTCTTCAATCAGCGGACGTCGAGCATACATCGCTGTGATGGCTTGAGCATCTTCTAACGACGTGATGGCATGAGACGTGTAAAGCACCCAGCGCAGTGGCTGGTCGGGATTCCTGGTGCGAGTCCCTTTTTTGATCGCCGTCTTCAGACGCGCCGGGGGATCGGTCTCGATGACCTCCAGCACCTGCATCCTCAGCCACTCGGGAGCCTGCTCCTGAGCCCACTGACTGCAGGGCTTGGGTCGCGGCATCCAGACGCAAGTCCAGCGCAGTTGCACATCAGCGACCCGCGGACGTCGTCCCGGACGCGCCACCACAGCCACCTGAGACGACCCCTGGAAGGGAAGACTGGTCAGCAGGACATCCACACTCGTTGTCGTGTTGGCTCGGGGATTCTCGGGGTCGCAGACGCTGGCCAGACGCACCTTGCGATGCAGGTGCGCACTCCGCACGATCCAGTCGGTCTGTAACAATTGAGCCTGCGCATAAACCTCGAAGTTGTCTGCACCACGATCACACACATGCGTGAAGCGTTCCCCTGCGGATGGTTGACCCACCATCGCGATCAGCTTCTGCCAGACTTCTACCGCAACACGACATGTTGCGAAGCGCAACACAGTCGGGGACGACGCTTCGCGTCGAGGGCTGTCTCACGCTTTTTGTCAGCAGGTTTGGGAGCAGGGACACGTGCAAACAGGATCTGCCCGGCCAGGCCCAGAGTCTCCTGCGTGTGGGCATCTGTTCGCAATGCGGAGTGCAGATAAAAGCCCTGCTTGTGGCCATTGCCGGTGGGTCCCAGGTCTTCGCGTGGCTGGTTCCACTGCGCATAAGAGAGTTCGGTCGTGTCATGAATGATCAGCGAATGGCCCGACGACGTCGACATCGACCGGGTGGCCTGACAATGAGGCGCGATGATCTCTTCAAAGCAGACGTCGTCGTTATCCATGAAGCGATACGCTCCCTTCGTGTCGGCCCACCACTGCATCTGATCGGGGGTCGTGGCGGACGGATCCGCTGCGATGCGTGCAGCGAGTTTGATCAGTCGCCGATTGCGCCGCACATCTCCCAGCTGACAGCGTCCAAACTCCGCTTCGGCCCACGCCTGCACTTCCCACACGATCTGCGACATCTCTGGCGACCTTGCCCATGACGACTCCTTCCTGATGCTCTCCTCCTGAGATCTGTCCGATGCTCCCGAACACTTCGCGCAAGCTCACATCCATCGCCTCCAGAGGGCAAACCCAATGCCAACCCCCGCAGAGATCACACACCCCCGGAAATCCCCGAGCCAAACAACATCCACCGGCCACCGAAGAGATGTAAAAGTGACAGAGGGTTGTAAAAATGTGGGTAAGAGACAGCCCAAAGCTGTGAGCATGGCACAGGTTTTCGAGGGCTTGCGTTTTCAGGCTGGGATCGTCTTACGGGGTGTTGAAGTTGCGGGCCTTGTTGTCTCTGGGGTCGGTGGTTTGGGGGTGTTCTCGCCAGAGCCAGCGCATCATGTCGGGGAAGATGGCGCCGCCGTGTTTTTGGCCGTGGTTGCCGATGCCCCAGGAGTAGGTGACGTCGTAGTCTTTTTGTTCGAGGGCTTTTGCTAAGCGGACGTTCTGGTGGAACCAGTCCCATTTTTCGTCGTAGGAGCCGTCTGGTTTGAGGTTGCGGTTGTCGTTGCGGCCGTCCTGGAGGTAGATGCGGATCGGTTTTTTGTCGGATTCGAGGACGCGGTCGGTGTAGACGTGGCCGCCTTTGATGTTGGTGTAGGAGCCGATGAGGGAGAGGACTTTGCGGAAGTCGTCGGGTCGTTCCCAGGCGACTTTGAAGGCGGCGATGGCGCCGGAGCTGGCGCCGCCGATGCCGTGGTCGTTGGGGTCTTTGGAGATGTTGTATTTGGAGTGGAGTTCGGGCATGAGTTCGTCGCAGATGACTTTGGCGTATTTGTCATCGATGGTGTCGTATTCGCCTTTACGGTTGGTGGTTCTGTCGCCCCAGTCGGAGGAAGAGGGTTCGGGTTGTTCGGGGGTGCGGCCGGGGTTGATGAAGACGGCGAGCATGACGGGGATTTCGCGTCGATAGATGAGGTTATCGAGGACGTTGTGGGCGCGGATGTCGCCGCGGTTCTTTTCGACGTCTTCCTGTTTGAAGGCGTGTCCGTCGTTGAAGATCATGAGGGCGGCTGGTGTGTTGGGGTCGTATTGAGCGGGGAGGTAGACCCAGTAGGTGTGTTGTGTGCCGGGGTAGACGTCGGACTTGATGGTGAAGGGGCCTTCGTACTTGCCGGTGGGGACGCCTTCCTGGTGGAAGGAGTCGGGGCCGAGTTTGTAGATGGAGTCGAAGGCGGGGTTACGTTGTTGGGCCTGGGTGGTGGCGGGGAGGGCAAACGTGGCACAAAGAAGGAGAACGAAGACACTGGCATAGCCAGTGGCACCCAGAGGGGAGCGGGAGTGAAGAGTGAGAGTGCGCATTCGTGATGGTCCTTTGACAGTGGTGTCGGGCTGATCTGTGACGATAGTGGGTTGCATTGATTCATGCAAAGGTGTTGATTAGACGGGGCGTGATTTTGAGGTGAGATTTCTATTAAAAGTTATTGACTATTTGTTTACATTAAGGAGACTGTTTGCGAGTTTCGCGTCTTCTATTTGGTTAAGTTCAATGTCTGATCGTCCTCCGCTTCCGCCACGTGCTCGTCGACCGGTTTCCAAAAAAGTTTCCAAGCCGGTTGTGGAGGCAGAAGCGGAACGCAGGAGTGGTTCGCGAAAGTCGTCGCGGCCTTCGTCTGGTGGCGGGGGTGGCAGTAAGATCGTGCTGCTGACTTTGATCCTTGTTTTGTTATCGATTTTCGCTGCTGCTGCGAGGGTGGCGAATCGAAGTATGGAGGCGAAAGAGTATCTTGCTTCGTTGGCGAAGGGACAGGCGACTGCGAATGGATCGGGCGCGAGCGGGTCGACCTCGAATAATTCAAATGTCGCGCCGTCGCCGGGTGGGAGTCCATTTGTTGTTTCCGGGGCTGCGAGTCAGAGTGATGCGAATGATCCTCCGTTGGTGGCAGCGGCGAAGAGGATTCCGGCTGGTGTGGCGTTTCCGATGTTCCTGAAAGATAAGAACGAGTTTGCGGTTCCGTTTGAGAATCGATCGCCTTCGAACATTTATTTGAATGATCTGTTTTTAGTTTATCAGGAGCTTCTGGGGATTTGTCGTCAGATACAGGCTGATCCGTCGCGCAAGGATTATTACCCGCTGATCTGTAACTTGCAGCGGAATCTGCGATGGTCGTTGAGAAACACATATGCCTCGACGCCGATTCCGATGAGTCAGGCGGAGGAAATTCGGACAGCGCTCTTTGCGGAGCGTGGAACGGATGGATTGACTCCTCAGGAGAGAGAAGAGAATGAAAAGTACGACAGATTCTTTCAGACTGGCAAAGTGGAAGACATCTATGTGCGGCAGTCGGTGAGAGATCTGACGGTGGCTTTGGAGGCGATCACGCCGATTGCGCTGGTGGGGATTGTTGAGTATCAGCCAGAAGAGGGTGAGCCGGAGCTGATTGGGAATTACCTGAGGGGGTTGCGTCAGAAATGTAGCAATGTGGCTAAGCAGATGGAGAGCAAGGAGTATTCGCAGGCTCGCGAGACGATTCTCCAGGCCGACCAGGAGTTCATCGATTTTTCTCTGGCGTATTACGAGCTTCGTAAGCTGTCTCCTGAGACCTATAAGTACAAAGCGTTTGGGGATGTTCTTGAGTCGTATCTGAGCTATCTCGGTTTTGAGTCGGGTGAGATTGATAAGAATCTTCATCTCGACAAAGAAGTCGCGGTGATCGCCAGGGATTTAAGAAACAACGCGAACACACTTGGTTCAGGCCAGTTGCAGACGTCTGCGGGGCGCAAGGATCGCCAGCAGCGTGTTGAGGAATACAAATCTCGGATTGATGCTCTTGATGCGAAAATCAAATCGATCGCGGATGCGAAAAAAGCAGAGCGGGATGAAATAACGGCGACCATTCGTGCTGACAGTGAAAAGCGTCGAGCGGAGATGTCGAAACGTACTGAGCCTGTCGATCTGGTGAAGACGATTGGGACGCCGGATTCGCATATCGAGGTTTTTGCGGAGAGTTTTGCGCGTCGTGCTGGCGGTAAAGAGAACATGGTGTGGATCGAGCTGACGAATTCGCGTGACCGATTTCAGGATCGGAGAATCCTGGAAGATTTGCTCAAGGTGGCCTTTCCTGCTGGCGATGCGAATGTGATGTTTGGGTCCGATAAGATTTCTGTGCATGCGTATGTGAAGACGGATCAGAGTGTGGAGGACGTGGTTGAGGCGTTGGATATTCGCTTTCAATCGGAGACGGAAGATCGATTCATTGTTTATGACCTGATGAAGAAGAAGGCGAAGTCTCGCAGGGCGACGACTAAGGAAGAGAAGGATTGATTGGCGTGAGGGTGATCGATTGGTTTGTGGGAGGTTGGTGGTGTGGGTTGTCATGGGGGATGTGTTTTGTGCATAATGAGTGATCTCTTTATGTGTTTGGTGCATGGGTTAGGAGGGGGAGTTTTGGCTGGGGCGGAGGGCGTTGGTGGGGGTTGGTTAGTGCCTATGCCCCACCCTCATCCGTCAGCACTGTCTTTTGTGAACACCTGAGGTGTTTGCTGCCACCTTCTCCCCTCAAGGGAGAAGGGACGGAGACGGGGCTGCCCTTGAGGGAGACGGGGGTCGGGATGAAGCTTTACTCAATTCGCAGAGATCCCTCATCCGACCTCGACTGTATTCGTATGCGAACCTGAGGTTCGACTCGGCCACCTTCTCCCCGGGGGAGAAGGGCACTCGGAATGGGGTGGGATTTTGCCCTCGGGAGTGCCGTTAATTTTTAGCAGGGGTGTTGGCGCGATGCCCTCATCCGCCTTCGGCACCTTCTCCCGGGGGGAGAAGGGATATTTTGATGGAGATCAGATGATTGAGATGACTCAGTTGGTGCAGTTTCAGGGGGTGGCGAAGTTTGGGAATATGACGCATGCGGCGAAGGAGTTGGGGGTGTCGCAGCCGGCGCTGTCGCGGGCGATTGCGAAGCTCGAGGAAGAGTTTGGGGTGCCGTTGTTTGAGCGGAAGACGCGGACGCTGGAGTTGACGGATGCGGGGAAGCTGTTGCAGGAGCGGTCGCGTCAGATTCTCAATATTCTCGATGATATCAAGGAGCAGTTGCGTGATGACGGACAGTCGGGGCATCTGACCATTGGGGCGATACCGACGATCACGCCGTACTTTCTGCCGGGGTTTTTGAAAGAGTTTTCGCAGGTCTATCCGCGGGCGAAGATCTCGATCAGCGAGCGGACGACGGATCAGCTGATTCAGGCGTGTCAGCAGGGGGATGTCGATCTGGGGATATTGGCGCTGCCGATCTCGGTGAAGTATCTGGAGGTGCAGCCATTGATGTCGGATGAGTTATTGCTGGTGCATGCGAAGGGGCATGAGCTGGCGGATCAGGATCCTTTGAAGCTGAAGCAGTTGGCGGATTATCCGTTTGTGTTGATGGACGAGGCGCACTGTTTGTCGGGTCAGATTGTGTCGATGTGTCATCGGAAGAATTTTCATCCGGTCTCGGTGGAGCGGACGACGCAGCTGGCGACGGTGCAGGAGCTTGTTTCGCTGGGGCATGGGATTTCGATGATCCCGTCAATGGCGTGTGTGCTGGATCATGCGGAGGATCGGGTTTATCGTCGTTTGAGTCAGCCGCGGCCGGTGCGGGAGCTGGCAATTTTGACGAACCCTTATCGGTTTGAGAGCAAGCTGCTTTCGTCGCTGAAGAAGCAGTTGAAGAGTTATGCGAAGGAGTTTGAGGGGATGTTGCAGCGGGAGTTGGGGGAGCGGATTGGGTGAGGGGGAGCAGGAGTCAGAGGGGGTGGTGGATGTCGACTCTGACGTTCGCACTGCTGGGCAAGCCAGCAGTGGCACACTTGGGGTGTCGCATGTGGAAATGAACGCTTATGGCGCGCTCGCACGGCTGGCACAGCCGTGGCACACGGGGGGAGCGTCGGCCTCTCGTTCAGGAGGGGAGTTTGATGTAGATGGTGTTGTCTTCGACCAGGATGGGGAAGGTTTCGCAGCGGAAGCGGGCGCGGGGGTTTTCGACCCAGGTGCCGTCTTTGAGGTGGAAGTCCCAGGCGTGCCAGGGGCAGCGGACGCAGCCGTTTTCGACGTAGCCGGCGGAGAGGGAGGCGCCCTGGTGGGGGCAGAAGTCGTCGATGGCGTAGTACTGGTTGTCGACGAAGAAGAGGCCGATGACGCGGCCATTGATGGGGAAGGGGCGACCTTCGCCGGGGGGGATGTCGCCGGTTTTGGCGATGGGGATGTAGGAGGGGTCGGGCATGGGGGGAGAGGGTAGAGCTTGGGGATTGGGGCTTAGGGGGAGAGTGGGTTTTGAAGGGTTTATATTTGAAAGATAGCTGTTTGTTGTCTTGGTACAAGTAGCGGGGGCATTGGGAGGGGAGGTGTCGAGTGTGGAAATGAACGCTTATGGCGCGCTCGCACGGCTGGCACAGCCGTGGCACACGGGGAATGGTGTCGATTTGTTGGTGTGGGGGTGCAATGCGGGACAGCGGCTCGGGCGGAGCCTCGCCCTCCCGGGGGGAGAAGGGGGACTCGGAATGGGGTGGGAGGGTGCCCTCGGGGGCTTTTGCATTTTTAGGGAGGTTGTTGGCGCGCTGCCCTCATCCGCCCTTCGGGCACCTTCTCCCGGGGGGAGAAGGGAGGGGTGTTACACGGCTACTAGCTCTTCGGTGGGGGACTGGACTTGAGGGGTGGGTATTTGATTGGGGAGGGTGAGGGGGAGTTCTAAGCGGAAGGTGGAGCCGATGTTGGGGGTGGATTTCAGGAGGTAGGCGTCGCCGTGGAGGAGGCGGGCGAGGCGTTGGACGATGGCTAAGCCGAGGCCAGTGCCGCCGTATTTGCGGGTGAGGGAGTTGTCGGCCTGTTCGAACTCATTGAAGAGTTTGTGCTGGTTTTCGAGGGCGATGCCGATGCCGGTGTCGACGATGTCGAAGTAGAGTCGGTTTTTGAATTCATCGGAGTGGACGAAGATGGAGACTTCGCCTTTGTCGGTGAACTTGATGGCGTTGCCGACGAGGTTGATGAGGATCTGTTTGAGGCGCATGTCGTCGGAAACGATGTGTTCGGGGACGGGGTGCTGGAAGGAGGTGACGAGACCGATGCGTTTTTCGTCGGCGCGGACTTTCAGCAGGTCGTTGACGGCTCGGAGCGTCTGTGCGGGGGAAACGGGTTCGAACTGGACGTGGAGTTTGTGGGCGTCCATTTTGGAGAGGTCGAGGATGTCATTGAGGAGGGCGAGGAGGTGGCTGCCGTTGCGTTGGATGGTCTGGGCGGCTTCCTGGACGACTTCGGGATCTTCGGGTTCGGAGATGATTTCTGCGTAGCCGAGGATGGCGGTGAGGGGGGTGCGGAGTTCGTGGCTCATGTTGGTGAGGAACTCGGATTTGGCGCGGTTGGCGTCGAGGGCGGCCTGTCGTTCGGCTTCGATTTCCTTGTTCTTGTTTTCGAGGTCGAGGTTGTTATGTTTGAGGACCTCGGTGAGGTGGTTGAGTTCTTCGGTGCGGAGTTCGACTTCTTTTTCGATGTGGGCGTTGGTCTGAGCCTGCTCAGCGCGGTGGACGGCGATTTCTCGCATTTCCTGGCGGCTGTAGAGGCAGGAATAGATGAGGAAGATGTCTTCGAAGATGACCCAGGTGGCGTGTTCGAAGGTGCGGCTGATGGAGGAGGTGGCGATGCCGTAGACGGATTGGGGATAGAAGATGCCGCGGAAGAAGTGGTCGGCTGCGATGATGACGGTGGCGGTGATGATGACGGTCCAGTCGCGGTAGAAGGCGAGGAAGGCGAGTGAGCCGAAGATGTGGAAGTGGGATTCAATGCGTCCGCCGGAGACGTGGATGATGAGCGAGGACATCAAGGCCTGGGCGACGGCGATGGCGTGTCTGGTGAGCCAGTTCGAGGGGGCGTTGATCACGAGGAAGCAGGGGAAGAGGGTGATCAGGCCGCCGAAGAAGAGGGCGGCGGTGACGTGAGGGTGGACTGTCGATTTGAGACCGTCGTAGGTGAGCGGACTGAAATAGAAAGTCCACAGGCAGCAGCCGAGCCATTCGGCGAAGAGGAGGGCAGCGAAGAGGATGTCGGTGCGTCGGTAGAGGCGATCGTTTTGCGCGCGGAAGTAATCGTCAGCGGTGAGTGCTTTGCTGGGGGGGCGATCGATGGCAGTTGCAGTGAGGATGCTCATGGTTTCGAGGGGGTCGTCGCTTTTTGGGTGAGAGGAGAACTGCTGATCGGTCAAACGAGTGCGGTCAGGATTTGTCCGTGATGATGACTTGTTTGCCCTGGTAGAGGGCACAGCCGAAGACGGGGGCGTATCGTGAGGCGGGTGTTTTTCCGATGAGGCATTGGCTGAGTGCGATGTTGCCTTCACAGGGGCCTTCATGGCCGCGGAGCGGGGTCAACCCGCCGGAGTAAAGGAGGGTTTTGTCTTTGCCGTACAGGAGACAGTGACCGGAGGTGCGAATGCCGAAGGCGCGGGTGATCTGGGCTTCGTTGTCGAAGGTCACGGTCAAGCCGGGGATCTGAGAGGCGTATTTGAGGACCGCAGAGTGGTTGGTTGCGGTGGCCTGGTGTTGTGCGTGATCTTCCGGGACGGGGAGGACGAGGATTGCGCGAAACGGAGTGGGGATGGGATAGACGAGCAGGCGTTCGAGTTCTGCCAGCGTCGCCAGAGTGCAGGGGCATTGAGGGTGGGCGAAGAGGAGGAGTGTCTGGCCATCCTCGGCTGGGGTAATGGGAGAGATGGACGGCCAGGTGTCACGGTTCAGGGCGGCGCTCGCGCCGGGCTTGGCCATGTGGTCGAGCAGTGAGGGAATGAAGGCGGCGATGCAAGACAGCCAGATGACCGACGCGACGATGATCGTGCGTCGATTGATCGCTGGCTGATTGTTTGTGAGTGAAGAAATCATGGTGGCGCGTGCTCAAGTAAAAGGGCATTGATTCAAGTCATCTCTCGTCAACGCTAGGTCCGAATCGGACCTGTGTTCATGCCGCTTTCACAGGTTGCGTGGAATTGCCTACGAAGTCAGTTTCACGGGTTGTGTGCGGAGAAATGCATGTGTGACGAATTGGATCACTGGAACACGATTGCCATCGAGAGTGTGACGAGCGGACGCGCCGTACCTGGGGATGTCGTTGTATCGGCAGGGGATGCGTATGGGTGCTTGAGCGGGTTTGTTCGCGCGGAAACGAATTCGGGAAGATGGTACTTTGTCAGGTGAATGACCTACGCATTCGCTTCAATTGAATCTGAGGATGCGAACAGTGGTTTGCCACATGTGGAAAATGACGAGGCTGGTTGCTGTGGGAGATGGGGTCGGGTGGAACGGTGGAACTGCCTGGACGAGGAAAATCGAGCGGCTGATTTTTGGTGGAAACGCACGTTGTGGTGGCGTTTATGGTGAGGTATTTGGGTGGGAAATAGCTCTAAGTGGCCAGAAAAATGTTCAGAAGTTTTTGCATGATTGGTGGCTTATGTGTGGAGGAGCTGATTCCAGACAGTTAGGATGAACGTCCTTCCTGATGGATCAACCTGTGTCGATGTCGTCGCCAGGCTGATCAGCTTTTGCTGTCCTGAAAAATCGTTGAGGAGTTGGTCATGCAGGTGTGTCGCATGCTGGTGGCGCTGGGAATGCTGGGGTCGTCGTTGGGGTTTGCGGGGGATTTCGAGACGCGCTATCTGCATCATGATTTTCATACCGAGGGAGCTGCGGTTGGGGATCTCAATGGGGATGGGAAGGTCGATCTGGTGGCGGGCTCGTTGTGGTACGAAGGGCCTGCGTTTGAGACGAAGCATGAATACATGCCCGTGAAGACGTATCCGGTGACGGGGTACAGCGATAACTTTTCGCAGGAAGTCTGCGATGTGAATGGGGATGGGAAGCTGGATGTTGTTGTGATCGGGTGGCCGGGGAAGGAATGCTGGATCTGCGTCAATCCGGGAGCAGAGGGGTTTGACAAGCATTGGCCGACGCATGTGTTTGCTGAGGAAGTGGGGGTCGAATCGCCGGCGTTTACGGACATCGTCAAAGGGGGGCTGCCGGAGCTGGTTTGTTCGAAGGGGAATGTCTTTGGGTATTACCAGGCGGGGACGAATCCGCTGGAGAAGTGGACGTGGCATGCGATCTCGAAAGAAGGGACGGCTAAAGGGCGTTATGAGCACGGGTTTGGTGTCGGGGATGTGAATGGGGATGGTCGGGCTGACATGCTGAATTCCCAGTTCTGGTGGGAGCAGCCGGAGGGGCTTGATGGGAAAGAGGGGCAGTGGGAGATGCATCAATGGGCGCTCGAGACGTATGGCGGGGGCGGGGCGCAGATTCTGGTGACCGATGTGAATGGGGATGGGAAGAATGATCTCATTACGTCTTACAACGCTCACGGGTTTGGGCTGGGCTGGTTTGAGCATACGACGGAGGAGCGATTCACCAAGCATGACATCATGGGGGAGACTTCCATCCAGAATCCTTACGGGGCGGCGTTCAGTCAGCTGCATGCTCTTGATCTGACGGATATTGATGGGGATGGGCGTCTTGACTTTGTGACGGGGAAACGCTGGTTTGCGCATGCCAGTGGGGATCCGGGGGTGAATCAGGAGGCGGTGCTGTACTGGTTCCAGAACAAGAAGCGGGAGAATGGCGAGATCGAGTTTGTGCCTCATCTGATTCATAATGACTCGGGGGTGGGGGTCGATGTCGTGGTGGCGGATCTGAATGGGGATGGGAAGCCGGATGTAGTGACGTCGAGCAAGAAGGGTCTGGCGATTCATATTCAGAAAGCAGAGGCTAAGCATGAAGAACCAAAAAAATGGTTGACGGGTGAGACGCATTCGCAAGAGAACTATGCGAATGGGTTCAGCCCGGCTGATGCGGCGAAGAATATGAAAGTCCCGGCTGGCTTCGAGGTCGACCTGATTGCCTGTGAGCCGGATCTGGTGCAGCCGATTGCGATGTGCTTTGATGCGCGGGGGCGTTTGTGGGTGATCGAGGGGTTGACGTATCCTCGGCGTGCTCCGGATGGAGAGGGGAAGGATCGCATTCTCATTCTGGAGGATGCGGATCAGGATGGGACTTTCGAGACGAGGAAGGTTTTTCTTGAGAACGTCAATCTGGCGAGTGGGATCGAAGTCGGGTTTGGAGGAGTCTGGATTGGGGCGGCTCCTTATCTGATGTTTGTGGCGGACAAGAATCGGGATGATATTCCGGACGGGAAGCCGGAGATTCTGCTGGACGGGTGGCATTGGGAAGATACGCACGAGACGCTGAACAGCTTTACGTGGGGGATGGATGGCTGGTTGTACGGGGCTCATGGCGTCTTCACGCATTCACTCGTGGGGAAGCCCGGGACCCCGGACAATCAGCGACAGCCGATCAATGCGGGGGTGTGGCGGTATCACCCGACGCGTCATGAGTTCGAGGTCTTCGCGCACGGGAGCAGCAATCCGTGGGGGCTGGATTACAACGAGAACGGGGACTGGTTTGTGACGGCGTGTGTTATTCCGCACCTGTATCACATCTACCAGGGGGGACGTTACTTTCGGCAGGCGGGGCAGCACTTTGACAAGTATGTCTATGAGGATGCTTTCACGATCGCTGACCATGTCCATTATGGCAATGGACGCTATGGCGGGACGAACCCGTTTGAGAATGTCCGCAATGCTGGTCCGCAGAAGCCGACGGTCAATGCGGCGATCAATTCGCTGACCCTGGGTGGCGGGCATGCTCACTGCGGATTGGCGATCTATCAGGGGGATGCGTTTCCGGAAGAGTATCGAGGGAGATTATTCTTTCACAACCTGCATGGACACCGCATGGTGACGGAAGCGGTGGTGAAGGATGGGTCGGGATATGTGGGTCAGCATCGACCCGATTTTTCGTATTCGGGGGATAACTTTCAGATTGGGGTGTCGGTGCGTGTGGGGCCGGATGGGGCGATCTATACGTCGGACTGGCATGATAAGCAGACCTGTCACAACGTCACGCCAGAGATCTGGGACCGGACGGACGGGCGGATCTTTCGGATTCGGTATGGGTCTGCGCGGCCGTACAAGTTTGATCTGTGGAAGAAAACGGATGAAGAACTGGTGGGGTTGTTGACTCATGAGAATCAGTTTTTTGTGAGGCAGGCGCAGCGGATTTTGCAGGAGCGGGCTGCGGAGGGGACTCTCAAAGCTGACGAAGTCCGTTCACTTGCTCAAACGAAGTTCTCGAAGGGCGTGTCGAGTGCTGATGTGTTGCGAATGATCTGGATGCAGTTTTCTTGTGGGCTGTTGAAACAGGAAGATCTGGTCTCATTGTTCGGGCATGAGAATGACTCTGTGCGAAGCTGGGCCGTCTATTTACTGGGCGATCAACCCAAACTGCTCAAGCCGACGACGCTGCAGGCGCTGATCTCGTTTTCAAAAGAGAATGGAAGTTTTCTAGCAGCACGGAATCTGGCGAGTATTGCGGGGCGAATTTCGCTGGAGAATCGGGAAGGGATTCTGAAGGGCATTCTTGCTCATAAGGAATTTCAGAACGATAAGAACATTCCGCTGCTGACGTGGTATGCGCTTGAGCCGATTGTGGGTGTTGATCCGCAGAAGGGGCTCGACATCGCGCTGGCGGGTGGTTGGGAGAAGCTGATCGGGTTTGCGTCTCGTCGGGCGAGTGTGACGGCGGAGGGGCGTGAGGTGGTGCTGGCGAGTGTGGCGAAGGTGAAAGAGCCGACGCAGTTGTTGCTCGTGCGTGAGTTGTTGAGGACGGTGGAAAGTCAAGCGGGGGCGACGATGCCTGCGGGGTGGGATGCGGTGTTCGCGACGATCAAGAACAGTGGCAATGGGGAGTTGAAGCGAGCTGCTTATGCACTGGCCGGGCTGTTTGGGGATGGGAATGCGTTTCCGTATTTTCGAGAGCAGTTGAAGGATGCGAAGCTGCCGGTTGAGCAGCGGTCGGTGGCGCTGGCGATGCTGGAGCGGGGCAAGGATAGCGAACTGAGCGGGATTCTGCTCGGGCTGCTGGAAGACGAGAAAGCTCGGCCGCTGGCGATCAAGGGGTTGACGAATGTGGATCGTGAGGAAGTGCCGACGACCCTGCTGGGGCGTTATGCGGGGTTTGATGACGCTTCGAAGACGCAGGTGATGCAGCTTCTGGTTTCGCGTCCTGTTTGGGCGGAGCAGTTTGTTGTTTCTGTTGAGAAGAAAGCGATTCCTGCGAAGGATGTGCCGGCGTATGTCGCGCGTCAGGTTGCGAGTTTGAACAAGCCTGAGTTGACGAAGCGGATGGAAGCGGTCTGGGGGAAGATCGGGACGACGTCGGAGGAGAAGAAGGCGTTTTATGACAAGTACCGGGGGATGCTGAAAGCGGATGTCGTGGCCCGGGCGGATCGAAATCTGGGGAAGACGTTGTACGAGCAGAACTGTGGCAAGTGTCACAAGCTGTTTGGCAAGGGGGATAACATCGGTCCTGACCTGACGGGAGCGAATCGGTCGAACATCGATTATCTGCTGGAGAACATCATTGAGCCGAATGCGATTATCGGGAAGGATTACCAGATGTCGGTCATTGTGCTGGCGGATGGGCGGGTCGTGACGGGGCTGATTCGGGAAGAGAATGAGTCGGCGATCAAGGTACAGACGGTCAATGAGACGATGGTGATTCCGGTGAAAGACATTGAGGAGCGGCAGTTGTCTGAGCTGTCGTTGATGCCGGAGAATCAGTTGGCGCCGATGACGGAGGCGCAGGTGCGGGGGTTGTTTAAGTATTTGATGGGGAATGAGTCGTAGATCGCCACTTTTAAAACGGTGCCTTAATCCTGTTTGATCAGAACAAAGAGAATTGACCACAGAGGCACAGAGGTCACGGAGAAGAAGGGATCGAAGTTGTGTTTTCTCTCCAGTCTCTGTGTCCTCCGTGCCTCTGTGGTTCAATTTTTACCTCTTCTGAACGCAGTAAATGAAGCGTGGTCGTTTACAAGGGTGGGTTGACCGGCAGTGCGTCGCGGGACTTGCGAAAAGTTTTTTTGAGAAATGGGGAATGGTGTCGAAATCGACTCGATGAGAAGCGACATGGGGGTGTGGCGGGTGGTGTGCCTGCTGGTGTTTTGGTCGCGTTTTCTGGAGTTGTGCGATGAAATCTGTTCTTTGGACGGTGCTGTCTGGGGTTGTGTTAGGGCTGGTTGGGATGGGGGCGTTGCGTGGTGCGGCGGTGCCAGAGGGGGCGGTAACGGAGGGGGCGGTGTCTGGCAAGCCGCAGTACACGCTGTTTGTGTTTGAGACGATGGAGGAGTACGAGAAGCGAACTGCTCCTGGTGAAGTGGGGATGGCGTATTGGGGGCCGTGGGTGGCGTTTATGGAGGAGATGAAGGGGGCGGGAGTGTTGCTGGGGGGAATGCCGCTGAAGCCGGAGGAGAGTGTGCGGCAGGTCCGGATTCGCGATGGGAAAACGGTGGTGACGAAGGGGCCGATCGTGTCGCAGGACGCCTTTCTGAGCGGGTATTTCCTGCTGGAAGTCGAGAGCGAAGCAGAGGCGTTGAAATGGGCGGCGAAGGTGCCCAATGTTGGCCAGAGTGTGGTGGAGGTGAGGGCGGGGTTTCCGAAGCCGGGGGGTTGAGGGAGGGGCTGGATGGGATTGGCGATCGAAGAACACTGGCGGAGCCAGTGGCACCCTGAGGTGTTGGGCGAGGAAGGGATTCGCGATCAGAGAGCACTGGCGGAGCCAGTGGCACCCTGAGGCGGATAAGTTATTGGCGACTCGGCGAATTGGCGGGGTGTTCATTCGGGTTGTATTGACGTTCAGCAAGAATACCGTAGGTGTGTGGCTTGCGGGTTATGTCGAGAATCATTGTGGGTGGATGGCTTCCCTTTATTGATGGGGGCCAAAAGAACATTTCAAGGAGATGGTTATGAAGTTTGCGGTTCTGGTTTATGAGACGGCGGAGGAATTTTCGTCACGGCAGGATGAGGCGAAGATGGGCGCGTATTGGGGTGGTTATGCGGCGTACAATGAAGCGATGAAAATGGCAGGGGTGGCTGCGGGAGGCAATGCGTTGCAGCCGCCGAGTCTGGCGACGACGATCCGGGTGCGAGGTGATCGACGCCTGGTGCAGGATGGGCCGTTTTCCGAGACGAAGGAGCAGTTGGGCGGGCTGTTTGTGATCGACGTGCCAGATCTCGATGCGGCGATTGAATGGGCTGCGAAGTGTCCCTCGGCGGCGGTGGGGGCAGCGGAGGTGCGGCCGATTCTGGAGATGGGGCCGAGTTGAGTTTGGTTTGAGAATAGCGGATCGCACCAAACGGGACTCGTTGCCGCATTTGGTGCGGTCTGCGGAGCCTCACCGGCATCCTACGGAGGATTGAAGAACATGCTTGCTCAAAGCCGCAAGCATGGCACATTTTAGGATAGTTTGATGTCGCAACCGGTGATCGAGAGGGTGGTGCGGGAGAGCTATGGGCGGCTCGTGGCTTATCTGGCGTCTCGATCCCGGGATGTGCAGCTGGTTGAGGATGCACTTTCGGAGGCGCTGATTGTGGCGCTGAAGGAGTGGCCGGTGCAGGGAGTGCCCGATTCGCCGGAGGCGTGGCTGTTGACGGTGGCGCGTCGGAGGCTGGTTGATGCGCGTCGGAAAGCGGATCGTGAGGAAGTGGCGTGGCAGGGAGTGGCAGAGATGATGCGGTCGGCGGAGGCAGTCAAGCAGGAGGGCGAGTTTCCTGATGAGCGGGTGAAGCTGTTATTCGTGTGTGCTCATCCTGCGCTGGATGAGTCGGTGCGGGCGCCGCTGATGTTGTCGCTGATGTTTGGGCTGACGGCGGAGGAGATCGCGGGGAGCTTTCTGGTTTCACCCGCGACAATGGGGCAGCGGCTGGTGCGAGCCAAGCAGCGGATCCAGGGGTTGAAATTGAAGTTCGATGTGCCGGAAGGAGATCGTCTGGAGGAGCGGCTGGGGAGTGTGCTCGATGCGATTTATGTGGCGTATGGGGTGTCCTGGGAGGAGCCGGGGGTGTGCGTGCGCGGGTTGGGAGAGGAGGCGTTGCAGATGGCGGAGATCGTTGTTCGCATGTTTCCTCAGGAGGGGGAAGGGAGAGGGCTGCTGGCGTTGATCCTGTATTTAAAATCGCGGGACCGGGCGCGTCGGGATGGGTGGGGGCGGTATGTGCCGTTGTCGGAGCAGGCGGTGGATCTGTGGGACCGGGAGCTGATTCTGCGGGCTGAGAAGGAACTCAAGTCGGCGGTGCGCTCGGGGAAGCTGGGGCGGTTTCAGTGGGAGGCGTCGATTCAGTCGGTGCATGGGGCGAGATTATGGACGGGCGCGACGGACTGGGAGAGTTTGTGTGTGTTGTATGAGGAGTTGATGCATGTGCACTGTTCGGCGGGGGTTTGTGTGGGGCGGGCTGCTGCGAGAGGGGAGGCGTTTGGAGCCGGCGAGGGATTGCGCTGTCTGGGGGAACTCGATGAGGCAGAACTGCAGGGTTATCAGCCTTACTGGGCCACGAAAGGGCATCTGCTGGAGCAAGCCGGAGAGCGAGACGAGGCGAGAAATTGTTACCAGATGGCGATGCAGATGGCGGGAAATGAAGCGGTGCGGGAGTGGTTAAGGAGAAGGCTGACGAGTTAGCGAAGTTCGGAGTTGGGCGTTCGGCTTGGAGAAAAGGTCGATGGAGATTATGATGCGGGTCCGGTTTTGAAATCTTGATGCCTGTTTTTTGGAGATACAGTGATGGTGGATGGTGGACAGACGTGCGAGCATAAAGCCGCTTTTAAGGCAGAGAAAATGGCACGTTATCAGCGACGCTTGAAAGTTGCCAAGAGCTCGATTGAGCGGAAGCGCTGCCTGTTCCATATCAAGAAGCATCGTCTGCAGGCGATGGAACTGGGTTGGAAGGGTTAATCGCGGGTTGGCGAATTGAGCGAGAGTGAAATTAAAAAGCGGCGTTGGTCTGGTGACCGACGCCGCTTTTTTTGTTTACTTGGCAGTTTTGTTTACTTGGCAGTGAGGAATTCGCTTTCGAGTTTCGCCCAGTCATCGGAGCGTTTGTAGGGGAACGTTTCGATCGTTTGTTTTGCTAACTTCTGCATTAACGATCGGCTTTCGGGAGTTGCGACGCGAGTGCTTTCATTCATGAAGGCATCGTGTCGTTCGCTGTTGTTGAGTGCGGAGTAAATCAATGCCTGACGAATTCGATAGCCTGCATCCATGATGGGGCCAGGGATTGATTTGAGCTCAGCACGATATTTTTCTGCCAGTTCCGGGTTACGAACTGCTTCGTCCTGGCTGGCGGCGTATAGCATTGCGAGGCGGAATCGGCAGGATTCTGCTGCAGGGTATTCGGGGCGTTTCTCGAGGACTGTCTGGTAATGCTTGATGGCGCTGGCAGAGTCTCCTTCCTGCTCGCATAACAGGCCGAGGTTTTCATGGAAGCTCCAGGCCTCGGGTTCGTTTGCGAGGACTGCTTCGTAGGCCTTCCGGGCAGCAGGGATGTCGTTTCCCTTGAGGCGAAGACAGACGGCATTGAAGCGTACGGCGCGGCGATGAGTCGGCTGTTCTTCGAGAATTTTCGTGATGACTTCCAAGGCGCGATCATAGGCTTTGAACGAAGTCAGATACTCTGCTTTGGTCAGCAGGTCGTCTGTCTCGGTCGTCTTTTGGTCGATATCAAAAGGTCTTGGTGAATCGAGTGGTGTTTCCATTTCGAGAAGTGTGTAGGCGGCTACGTGAGGCATTCCGTGGAAGAAATCAGGACTGGCGGCTGCATTCTTGAGGTAGGGGATCGCCAGATCGTTGTGTCCGGCATGGAGAAGTGCCATGCCGAGGATCATTCTTAGACCTGCACGTTCTTTGGGATGCTCGTGATGAAGAATGTAGTCATCGAGTTGCGTCAGTGTTTCTTGGGTCGGACGTTCTTTTGTCGTGACGATGTGCTGGGTTTTTTCGAGGTGGAAAAGGTTGCGGTTCAGTGAGATCTGTTGTGCTCGGGCATCCTGGAAGTGCTTGTCACCATCTTTATTGAAGCGAACGATCGCGTATAAGAGGTACGTGAGAATGTCATCTGTCTGACGTTTGAAATATTGAGGAGCGAGGGCAACCATATCTTCCTCTCGATCCAGGAGCATCGAGATCAGGAAGTTATCAAGATTCACATCGGCATAGTTCTTTGAATCGATCATGTAGCCAGAGGTCTCCATCTGCTGGACGAACCTTTGAACCAGGTCGGGATTCCCGATGAGGGCAGCCATCAGGATATCTCCGGGAACTCCTGTCGGATAACGCTGGGCGCTGCGAGTGAGCCAGATGGAGGCTTTGCCACGCTCGCCGATGCTGTGGTAGTACCTGATCATAGCGGTGAGGCCGGAGCCACTGTATGTCTCGGCTGCGGATTCGATATAAGGAAGCGCGTCTTCGTATCGGCCTTGACGGAGGTAATACTCGGCGATTTTCAAAGATGGGCCGACATGTTCAAGACCGAGTGCGTTGACTTCGGACAGGAATTTTTTCCAGACATCGATGTGACGCTCTGACTCTTCGGCGTAATAAAGGGAATCGCTTTCCAGTTCGTAGACGGAGTCATCCGGGTGAATCGGTTTCATTTTCTCAGCGTGCTCGACGGCTTTGGCGAATTCGCCTTGATTGTAATAATGTCTGCCGATCATCAGAGCTAATGTCATATGAGGAATGTACTGATCCTTGATCTTGTCGAGATCGACTTCCTCCGGCTTTTCGTTGAGTTTGTGGATGACACTGTAAGGGGAACGTGGAGAGGATTTGACAATCGTTCTGGCGACGATCTGTTGCCCTTTGCCGAATTTCAGCCCGTACGATTCTGAATAGTTCATGGCGTCGTAGTACGATTTATCGACATCTTTATCCATGCGTTGGATGCTGTTCCAGAGGATGGTTCGATCGGTATTGGGGGTGATCAGGTAATTAAAGCGATCGAGGTAGTAGCGTTCATTGTGGGCTTTGAGAAACGCATCGCCGATCTGTTTGCGTTTGAGCTTATTGTCCTGATAAAGGGCATAATTATCCTTCTGATAATGATGTTCGATCAGGTCAAGATGCGGTTCAAGGATTTCATCGGAGTTAATCCCCCACCAGTGTGCTTTCACATTCAAGCGTTCTGCGAACCACCAGTCGATAGCAATGAGCAACTCTGCTAATTCCTGAAGATCGGCACGTTGCTGAAACGAAGGAAGTTTGCGTAGAGAAGAAATCAGCTCGTTGTAAGAGACAAAGGATTCTGCTTCATTGTCTGATGATTCCTGATCGCCGAGCAGTTTTTGATCGAGTTCCTTGAGGTCAGTCAGGGTGTCTAAACTGCTTAGATGCTCGCTGCGAGTTTCAGCGTACATGCGATTGGCGACGGAAGGCATGGAGACGGTGATGCCTAAGGGGGCTTCCTGCATGAGGATTTCATAGACACGCAGGCAGTCTGGATTCTCCTGAAGGAAACGCGAGGCTGAGGCCAATTTTTGCGGTCCATTCTCATTGAGATGGGTCATCGTCAGCAGGTAACTGGCGAGCGGATTGGAGACGTCGTCGTTCGTCAGTTCGGTCAGCTTCGGAAAGTCAAAGCGGCAGAAGGCTGCTAAAGGTGCGAACCAAGCTGGTTTGTCGCCAGGTTCGGATTCGTACTTGTCAAATAGAGGCAGGGCACAGGAGTGAAATCCTCCGAGGCCGAGGGCGTAGAGCATGGTCCATTTGGACTGGGGATGTTCGGGATACAGGGCGGTCATACGCTGGGCGTAAAAGAGGCCTCGGGCTTTATAGTAGCGATCGATGGGCCAGGTCAGGTGTTCGGTGAGGCTGGCGAATTGAATGCAGGCTCGGGACAGGGCGGCCAGGAGTTCCGGGGACTCGCCGTTTTCTTTGAGCAGCGTCTGGAGTTTGGTGATTGCGGCGTACTGGGCGAGTTCGTGGTATTGATCCAGAAGTGAGTTGATGTCATCGGGGATCGTGAAGGAGGCGGTCCGTTTGATGGGTTCGCCTTTGTAGCCGTCACTGAGGAGGAGTTGCTTGATGTCGTTGCGTGAGAGCTCTTCGCTGATGCGGAGGGTGTGGACGATGATGTTGCCTGGTTCTGTCAGGTCGTCGAGGGTTTCCGCCGGGATCTCGACTTTTTTCTGAAAATGGAATGAGCCAGGCTTACGAATTTCTCCAGGAGCAGCCTGCTTGGTGACCATAAAATTCAAAGCAGGCTTATCGCCCTGATTCACATAAACGACATGGGTCTGGTAGGGCGCCCATTTGGGATCCTTATCGTTGGGCCAGGTGTGCCCGCGGAAACGTTCACGAGCGCGCAGGGAGAGTTCGTGTTCGGCGGCGAATGTTAACGCCAGCGCAAAGATGTTCTGAGAGATCTGCCCGAGTTCCGGGCTGTAGAATGGCTGTTTTCGGACAGGTGGAATCTCGACGTAAATGGTATCGGTCGGGCGTTGTGCGAGGCCGTAGGGTAGGGGGCGCGTTTCGTAACGGGGGCGATTGGCGATTTCTATCCGAGCCTGTTTCTGCTTTTCCTGCTCGACAGCATATTTGGCTAACGCATTGCGTTCTTCGACACCCTGCATGTAATACACGCCGCCGAGGATGGCTGAGCAGGTCAGCAGGATGACGAGAAAGTAAATTCCGATACGAGCAAGCATGCTGACACGTCCTGCGAAATACAAATCACATTCGTACGAACAACAACGATGCACTCATGCTACGGAATGGAAACTATGTTCACAACAAGCTGTTTGGAAATTTAGCGGACTTGAATTTTAACAGTGGATGATTTCTGAGCGCCGTTGGCCATGAGTGAAATTCGGTTGAGCAGGTGGCGGAGGTTTCGGGTCATGAAATTTCGGGAAAATGGAGGATTGGCCCTCGTGGGGGTGGGCGTTAGACTTAGGGTGTTTCCGAGCCTCGGCGCACACGATTCCAAGTTGATTCGCTGGTGAACCGGTGCAACGCGGGACAGCGGTTCGGACGGAGCCTCGCCCTCCCGGGGGAGATCGTTTCGATGTTTCAAGCAGCTTTGGGAAGTGTTTGGGGGTCGTCAGGGAGGTGAGTGTGGAACAGCAGCGATCGAAGTGGATGCGGGAGCGGCCGTGGGTGCGGGCGGATGGGGTGACGGTTGAGGTCGTGGGGGATCGGCAGGACGAGGTGGTGGAGAAGGACGAGGTTCGTGTGGACTCGACGTTGACGGAGCGGGAGGCGGAGGAGTTTGCCTGGCTGAATCGGGTTTATCGCGGGGCGCGGAGTAATACGTGGTGGTCGAATCTGTTTGTCTTCAGCGTGATCGGCGTTTTTCTGATGCTGGTGCTGGGACTCGGGCGGATGCGGGGCGACGGGTTGCTGGCGGTGTTGTTTATTGCTTCGATGTTCTCGATGGTGCTCAGTCTTTTCGCCGTCTATTTCAGTTATGAATTGTTTCTGTCGCGCGAGCCGGACGATCTGACGGACTTCAGCAAGGATCACTGGCAGAGTCTGACGCGGACGGCGTTGTACTTTCCGATTTACCTGATCATCTTCAGTCTGTTTTGCACGGCGATCGGGATGGGGGATGTGTTGACGGGGATGAATCTGGCGTATCGTCTGAATGGAATTGTGTTGACGCTGGGTCTTTATCAGCGGATGACGACGTTGTCGGTCTATTTGAAGAATGATGCGCTACGCAGGCGGGTGGGGTACCTGAATGCGCCGTTCTGGGTGTTGATGGTGCTGCTGGCGGTGCGTCTGATGGTCGAGAACGGGTTGGTGCCGATCATGAAAGATCGGGGGCTGCGGATTGCGTACATCATGAGCATGACGACGGCAGCGATCTTCATGTACGTGAATTATTATTTTGTCATGCGTCAGTTCCGGATCGCGATTCGGCAGCGGTTGCTGGAGGAAGCGGATCGTTATCAGGTTCTGCGCGAGACGTATGAAGAGGATATCGAAGGATTGGAAGAGGATGAGGAGGAAGAGACGCTGGATGCGGATGGGGATGTTGATCGGATGCGACATGCGCCGGTGAGTGGTTGATGTTTGGTTTGCAGGAGTCTGGAAAGCAGGCGAGGCCATCCTCGTTTTTTTTAGGGTTGTCGTTTCGCAACGCAAAGAAGCGGCTCGGACGGAGCCTCGCCCTCCCGGTGTGTGTCAAAAAATATTAGAAAGATGAAGCGAATTATGCAGGCGGGTTTGTATCGGCATTACAAGGGGAAGTTTTACACCGTCATTGGTGTGGCTCGTCATTCGGAGACGGAGGAGGAGCTGGTGGTTTATCGGACCGAGTATGGGGATCGCGGGTTGTGGGTGCGGCCGCGGGGGATGTTTGAGGGAGAGGTGGAGGTTGGTGGGGAGAAGGTGAAGCGGTTTGCGAAGGTGGAGGAGGGGGCGTGAGTCATGAGTCGTGAGTCATGAGTCATGAGTCATGAGGGGGGAGCAGGGGCGAATCGGAATGGTAACGGAGGGTGCCCTCGGGGGGCTTTTGAATTTATAGATCGCTAGTTGGCGCGATGCCCTCATCCGGCCTTCGGCCACCTTCTCCCGGGGGGAGAAGGGAGTAAATGGGGGCTTTGTTCGATTTGCAGAGGTCCCTCATCCGTCGGCGAAGCGCCGCCACCTTCTCCCCGGGGGAGAAGGATTTAAGAGGGGAGAGGGAGTAATTTTAGTAGCTGAATTGGACTTGGCTTCTTAGGAGGACGCCTTCGAATTGGCCGTAGGAGAGGGTGTTGGCGGTGGGGCGGGCGCTGACGTTGGTGCGGTCGGTGATGGTGATCATGGTGACGAGTTCGAGGTATTTGTTGATCTGCCACTCGTTGCCGAGTTCCCATTCGCTGATGTAGACGTCGGGGGCGTTGCGTTGGGTTTTGTAGCCGCCGTCGAAGAAGGAGTAGCGGGCGAAGGGCCAGAATTCGCCCCAGCGGTCGGTCTGGATGCGGTAGAAGAGTTGGGCGTAGCCGCCTGTGAGTGAGGAGACTTCGACGGCTGTCTGATCGGCGTTCAGTTTGGGACCGCGACCGATTGTCCATTCGGCCTGAAAGCCGAGAGGTTGGGGGTAGTAGACCAGGGTCCAGGCGAGGCGCTCGTCGGTGAGTCCTTCGGGGACGCCCATTTCGGCGGTGCCGGAGGGGCGAACGGCGGAGCCGATTCCGAGGGGGCTGATGGGAGCGGACCCGACGGTGTATTTGCCGGTATAGCCTTGCATGGAGACTTCGACGAGTTGGCAGTCGTTGAGCCAGAAGGGGAGCGTTGCGCGGGCCATGACGTGAAAGTTGTCGTTGGTTTCGAGGAGTGAACCGCCTTGTCCGTTCACGACGGCGAATCCGAGCATCCCGTAATTGCCGGAGCCTTTCAGATTGTTGTCTTCGATGTATTCGAAGATTTCCTGGACTGAGACGGGTGTGTAATAGAACATGACGCCGAGATCACGCTCGTTTCGAAAGGCAGAGTTCGTTCCATCGGCACGGTCGAGGGGGAGTCGGTTTGACGAGGACTGGAGATTTTCCCAGCCGTAGGGGACTTTGGACTGTCCCAGGCGGAAGCGGTATTCCCGATCGTCATCGAGATAGAGATCGGTGTAGAAGTCGCGGATCTGGCCGAAGAGGTTTCCATCGGTACTGTTGGGTGGGGTCGATGCGAAGTCGGACTGGAAGTAAATCGACATATGATCTGTGACATCGCCCGATAAACGCAGGCGGGCTCGGCGGAGTGTGAAGGTCTGATTCTCGCCGACGCCGGAGTCGCCGACTTCCTGTGCGGGGAAGCTCCCCTCTTCCATGTGAGCGGTGGAGTTGGAGCGGAGCTGGACGTAGCCTTGGATTTTGTATTTGTCGTACCACTTTTTGGGCTTGGTGGCGTCTTCGACTTTCTTCTGGGCGGCTTTCTTTTGGGCGTCGTCGAGTTCTGTTTCGAGTTCGAAGACACGATTCTCGGTCGATTCCAGACGCTTGATGACTTCTTGAAGCAGATCATCATGAGCTTCTTCGACCTGCAACACAGATGGGGCAGCAGGGGAGGGGGGAGTGTCCAGGTCGACGGAAGTGGATGCGGCGACTGATGGAGCGGATTCGAGTTCCTGCGCGCGGACGTTCAATGTCGGGACGATGACTATCGCCAGCAGGAGGAGTCGGATGAGCATGGTGAGTATTTCAATGCGATGGGAGAGGTGAGTTGGAAGTGTGAGTCAGGACTTTAGGAACTTGAGAGAAAAGAGTGTGAGTGCGCGGAAATTCACAGAGGCTGAAGGTGTTATCGTCAAAATCGTCAAAGTCGTTTGGCTTTTCAGAGAAAATCTGTCGTGAGATGCGTAAACGTAGGGTTTGGAGGGAATTTACGGGTTCAAACACAAATCCAAACCGGGTTGTAATCGATTGTCAGGTCTTGTTTTACGCGTGGAGACGGGGTTGAATTCCTATTGGTAGACGTTTATGTTAATGGTCTGACCAGTGCGTTCGGCGGTCGTGTCTGTATCGCCTTGCATTCCGAGTTTGATTTCTTTTGCGGCCCACCCTAAGGAGATGTGCATGTCGAATATGAATACGAGCCGTCGTGATGTGTTGAAAGCGGGAACGGTGGCGGGGATCGCTGCTGGTCTGGGGGCTTGGCCGACGA
Organism: Lacunimicrobium album; assembly: GCF_052161635.1. GTDB lineage: Bacteria > Planctomycetota > Planctomycetia > Planctomycetales > Planctomycetaceae > SXPC01. The sequence continues at coordinate 3,248,514 of NZ_CP197413.1, read as the reverse complement.
TGGCGAGCGCCAATACGCTGAGTGCGAATGAAGAACTGCGGGTTGCGGTCATTGGGGTTCGTGGTCGCGGGAATGAGCACATCAATGGGTTTCATGGAGCCAAAGGTGCCAAGCTGGTGGCCTTCTGCGACGCGGATACCGCTGTCCTGAATTCGACGACGGAGAAGTACGAGAAGAAGTTCAACGCCAAGTACGACAAATACGACGACTACCGCAAGCTTCTCGACAATAAAGACATTGATGCGATCACGATCGCGACGCCGAATCACTGGCATGCCCTGATGACGATCGATGCGGTCAAGGCTGGCAAGCATGTTTATGTCGAGAAGCCGGTCTGCCATAACGTCTGGGAAGGACGTCAGATGGTCGAGATCGTCAAGCAGAGTGACCGGGTCGTCGGGGCTGGGTTTCAGAACCGGTCTGATAAAGGTCTGATCGCGGCTTATGATTACATTCAGCAGGGGAACATCGGGAAGACCCTGATGGGACGCGGGTTGTGTTATCGCAAGCGGGCTTCGATCGGCAAGCAGGATAAGCCGCTGACACCTCCGAAGAGCGTCAACTATGATATGTGGCTGGGCCCAGCTGATGACGAGCCAATGTACCGTCCGCAGTTCCACTATGACTGGCACTGGGTCTGGAATACTGGCAATGGCGACATGGGCAATCAGGGGCCACACGAGATGGACGTCCTCCGCTGGTTCCTGGGTGAGCCGATGGCGCATCCGAGCAAGGTGATGAGTTTCGGTGGACGCTTCGGCTGGGATGATGCGGGCAACACGCCGAACATGCAGATTGCTTCGATCGACTACGGCAATGGGGTGCCTGTGTACTTTGAAGTTCGCGATTTGTCGAAGACGCCGGATGGCAAGGACGGGGTCAACTTCAAGGGGCAGAGTGTCGACATCATTCTCACCTGCGAAGGGGGCGAATTCCGTGGCGGTCGTGGTGGTGGAGCGATCTACGATGCGGACGGCAAGAAGGTCAAGGAGTTCAAAGGGGACAGCGGGGGGACGCATATGCAGAACTTCGTGGATTGCGTCCGCGCCAACGATGGTTCGAAGCTGCGTTCGCCATTGGAGAGTGCGTTCCTGTCGAGTTCGCTGTCTCACCTGTCGAACATCTCGACACGCTGCGGACGCGACGCCACGATGCAGGAGATTCTCTCGGCTGTCGGTCATGATGCCAATCTGACGGAAGCTGCGAGCCGCTTTGCGGATCATCTCAAGGCGTGGTCGGTCGATTATGAGAAGACTCCGTGGTCACTGGGACCGACGCTGACGTTCGATCCGGCTGCTGAGAGGTTTACTGCGGGTGAGAATCTCGAATTGGCGAACAAGATGCTGAAGCGAGAGGGACGTGCGGGGTATGTGATTCCGACGGCGGTGAAGGGTTGAAGAGAGTTTTCACCACAGAGGACACGGAGGGGCACAGAGTCCCGGGGTGTTTCTGAGTAGCGATAATGATCGTGGGTATGGGGGTTTCCTGTGCCCACGATTTTTGGTGTTGGGACCCCTATTGGAAGGTAACTATGCCTACGATTTCGCTGTTGCTGATTTCGCTGGTGATAGGCTTTAGCCAAGTACCGAAATCGCGGGCGCTGTCCGTTGATGAACGTCGTCAGTTTGAAGAGTCCGCGCAGCGCTATCTGACGAATCGAAATGCGCTTACGGACTTCGGATTCAAGTGCAGGTTTGCTTTGGCGGCTGGACCAACTTCAAACACTCTTCTGCAGGCGGCTCCTGAGAGCATCAGTTGGGATAAGGAGCTGCGGATCGTATGCGTCCAAGGGCAGCAATTGGCTGAGTCCGTTGACCTTCGTGCTCCTCACGTGCGTGGTTATATGCTTCAAAACCACGACTATGAATTGGATTACGATACGAAATCGAACATAGCCTCATTGTCAAAAAATAGCCTGGGAAAGAGTCGCTCGACTGTCATTCTCGATGCGTTTGTCGGAAACAAGGTTCTGCGAGAACTGTTCCCGGATGTCGTTGCGGGAAAGTTGAGCGTGGAATTCGTTGAGGAAGATGAACACGGTCCGATTTATCTGGTGGATGGTACGATTCTCCTGCAGTTTGATTCGTTGCATGGATGTTTGCCAAGATTCATGAAGACATTGGGTGACCCCTTGAATCCGTCGCGAGATTTTGACGAAGTCGTGATTCAGGACGCTATCGAGGTCGGGCGTGGAATCTGGTTTCCGTCGCGTGTGCAAATGATTGGACGTGACTTGAATCACAGTGATCCGTCGTGGGTCAATGTGTTTGAGGTTTCTGAGGTGAAGATCGGTGAGGCGGTCGAACAGAAGGAGTTATCTCTCGTCGTACCAGCAGGGGCGAAGGTCTTGATGGATTTCGGTCCCCAAACCTTAGTTAATAATATGACCGTGTCTTCTCACCGTTTGTCGTCGGTTCCCAGCCAAGTCGTACTGGATCAAATGCCGTCTTATTTTCGTCATCCGTGGGATGCGATGAAGATGGTCATGTATTACCCAAGTACGCTGAATGTCTTCGCGCCCTTTGCAGTGAGCACGGTTTTAATCGTGGTCATCAGTGTGTCTATCTTCCGCATGCGACGAAAATCTCTGTCACATTCGCAAAGCCGCCCTGTTGAAACGAAAGTTTGAAATGCCGAAACTCCTCGTGATGATCTTTCTGGTCGTGTTCAGCATTAGCAATCGATCGATGGCAGACGAACCGCATATCGTCTTCATCGTCTCCGAACCCGAGTATCAAACCGAGGTCACGCTGCCTGCGTTTGCCGACGCGTATCTCAAACCTCTCGGTTATAAGAGCGAGTTTGTGTTCTCATCGAAAGACGATGCGAATCGGTTTGAAAATCTTGATGCTTTGAAGACGGCGGATGTGGTGGTTGTTTCTGTGCGTCGACGAACACCTCCAGTTGAGCAGATGGAGTTGATTAAGTCGGTGATGAATTCCAAGGTCGGGCTGGTGGGGATTCGGACGGCTTGTCATGCCTTTAGTCTGCGGAACAAGCCGGCGCCGGAAGGGGAGGGGGAGTGGCCGACGATTGATGCGGATGTGTGGGGTGGGAGTTATACGAATCATTATCCTGTCGGGCCTGTTGCGGCGATCAGACTCAATGACAAAGAAGTGGCACATCCCATTCTGAAAGGGATCACCGCGACGACGTTTCCATCGCAGGGGTCGCTTTATATGGTCGCGCCGGTGAATGGGGATGCGACGTTGCTCGCGTTTGGGGAGATTGAGGGTAAGCCCAAAGAGCCGGTTGCCTGGACGAGACTGCGCGGGGAGCAGCGTGTGTTTTTTACTTCGTTGGGGCACAAGACTGATTTTGAGCAACTTGCTTTTAATACGATGCTGACGAATGCCATCGAGTGGGCGGGGCGTTTGAAGTAGGGTCCGCTGTGCGGACCGTTAATCGATTCACTTTGTATCTAGCGTTTACAATTTTCATTGGTCGCGAATTGATGGTCCGCACAGCGGACCCTACGGGGGGATATGATGTCAGGGTTTCAGCAGACGCGTCGTGGGTTTTTGAAGGGGACACTCGCAGGAGCAGCGGCGAGTCCGTTGTTGCTCAATGGTGACTGGCTCAGGGCGCAGTCGCCTTCGAAGATGGTTAATGTTGGGTTCATTGGTGTTGGCAATCAGGGGATGAACCTGCTCAATAAGGTGTTGCAGTACAACCTCGCGAATGTGGTGGCGGTATGTGATGTGAACGAGGGGAGTTTTGGTTACCGCGAGCCGACGCATTTTTATGGGCGTGAGCCGGCGAAGAAGATTGTCGATGAGCATTTTGGCAAACTGCAGGGGAAGACTGACTGGAAGGGGTGTCAGGCGACGGCTCTGTTTGAGGAGGTCCTTGAGAATCCGAACGTGGATGCCGTCATCGTTGTCGTTCCGGATCACTGGCATGCGGTGATTTCGACCATGGCTGCGAAGGCGGGCAAGGCGGTTTATTGTGAGAAGCCGTTGTCGTTGACGGTTGCGGATGGTCAGGAGATGGTGGACGCGGCTCACAAGTACAAGACGATTTTTCAGACGGGATCACATGAGCGGTCGAATCCGATTTCGAAGTTTGTCTGCGACAAGGTTCTCGCAGGGGCGATTGGAAAGGTGACGCGTGTCGAGACGACGATTGGTCACAACAACAAGCCGACGCCCGGCCCGGGCTGGAAGCCGCAGCCGGTTCCTGCGACGTTTGATTACGAGCGCTGGCTTGGCCCGGCTCAGGAGGAGCCCTATCACCCCGAACGCTGCCTGTATCGTTTCCGCTTTATTTACGACTATTCGGGTGGGCAGATCACCAACTTCGGTGCCCATTGCAATGACATTGCGCAGTGGGGGTTGGGACGTGATTTGAGTGGGCCTGTGGAATATGAGTGTACTAGAGCGGTCTTCCCGGAAGCGGGATCGTTGTTCAATACGGCTCTGGAATCGACTGTGAAAGTTCGGTATGCCGATGGATTGGAACTGACCTGCACCAGCGGCAAGCCTGTTGTACAGACTCGCTTCGAAGGGGAAGACGGCTGGCTGCAGACTGGCTATGGCGGGACGACAGCGTCGCGCAAGGAATTGCTCGAAGGTCTTCCCAATACGAAAGGGGAGATGGACGCGACCAGCCTGCACTTGAAGAACTTCTTCGACACGATCAAAGGGGAAGACAAGCTGCATGCTCCTGTTGAAATCGGCCACTCATCGGCGACGATGTGTCACCTGATGAACATTGCGATTCGTCGCTTTCCGGAGACTCCTTCGAAGGTTTTGAAGTGGGATGCGAATGCCGTGAAGTTTACGAATGATGACAATGCGAATGCGCTCTTGAGTCGCCCTCGTCGCGAGCCTTGGACGGTGGCGTAGGGGCGTAAGGTCGTTCACCAGTCAATCGCCTGAAGACCACCTCCACCTGAGTGCTCGCAGCGCATGTCAGTTGGAGGTTGGTTGATGGATGGGGTCAGTTTGGTCCTAAACAGCTCAGTTTTCTATTGATGTGAGATCAATTGAAAGGACTTCGCGCGACGGTCAGGCGGGGAATAAGAATTGCGGCCCTTCGTAAATGCGAAACTGCTTTACTGAAAGGAAGCTCATGAAAATTGCTCTCGTCGCTCCTCTGATCGAAAGCGTTCCTCCGAAGACTTATGGCGGTAGCGAACGGATTGTTCACTATCTGGCTGAAGCTCTGCTTGAAATGGGGCACGATGTGACCTTGTTTGCGTCAGGGGATTCGCAGACGAGGGCTCGTCTGGTTTCGGTGGTCGCTGAAGCGCTGCGGCTTTCGAAGGTGCCGAGAGATCCTGTGATCTTTCATATGCTGCAGACGATGGAAGTGATGCGCCAAGCGGATGAATTCGACATCATTCACTTTCACGTCGATTTCTTTCACTATCCTCAACTGCGACAGCATCGCTATCCCCACGTGACGACGCTGCACGGTCGGCTCGACTCGCCAGACCTCGGCGCGATGTTTGAAGAGTTCTCCGAGATGCCTGTTGTGTCGATCTCGGACTCGCAGCGTCATCCGCTGCCACAGGCGAATTATGTCGGGACTGTCTACAACGGGGTTCCTGCCTCGACTTATACGTTTCGAGAAGAGTCGGGGGAGTATCTGGCGTTCCTGGGGCGTCTGTCGCCTGAGAAGGGGCCGGAGCGGGCGATTGAAATGGCGATCCGGATGGGGATGCCGTTAAAGATGGCAGCGAAGATCGACAAGGTTGATATCGAGTTTTTCGAAACGAAGATTAAGCCGTGGCTTGATCACCCGCTGATTGAGTACATCGGCGAAGTTAACGAGGAACAAAAGAACGATTTCCTCGGCCATGCGAAAGCGCTGCTGTTCCCGATCGACTGGCCGGAACCGTTCGGGCTGGTGATGATCGAATCGATGGCTTGCGGGACACCGGTGATTGCTTTTGAGCGGGGATCGGTCCCGGAAGTGATGAAAGATGGGGTGAGCGGGTATGTTGTTAACACGGTCGATGAGGGGGTCGAAGCGCTCGGAAAGCTGGATCAGATTGATCGCGGTGCTTGCAGGCGTTATTTTGAAGAGAGATTTACGTCGATGAGAATGGCCGAAGGATACATGGCCTTGTACGAACGTGAGATCCTCGGATCGACGATGGCGCGTCCTGTCATTGAGGAGCGATCAACGTTCCGACCGGGACCTATCCGTTCGACCGCCGGCGAAATCATCCGAAGCTGAAGTGATCTTGGTCACGCGTCAACTTCCTATGTTGCGACAGGGACGGTGCAACAAACGCGAGTCTCACAGACACGACGTTCTGTGCCTTGAACCTACTTGAGCAAGCAACAATGAAGGAGTGGAAGTGGCATGGATGATGTCATTCAGGTGGACGACCGTTGGTATTTCTCTGCGACATCGTCGCGGACAGATCCGCGGACACAGGTTCTTAAACATGGCGATGCGTTTGTCGTTTTGAATCGGCTCGGCGAAATGAGCCGGGCCGGGATTGGCGAGCAGGGGCTTTATTCCAAAGGGACGAGGCATCTTTCACAGTGGGAGATGCTGGTCGATGATCGTCGGCCGATGCTGCTGAATTCGGCGATGAATGAGGACAATTCGCAGCTCGTCGTTGAGATGATGAATTCGGACATTCGTCATAACGATCAGCATGTTCTGACCAAGGGGACGCTGCATATCTCGCGAGCGATCGTGCTCGATCAGGATGTTTTGTATGAACGGCTGACGCTGACGAACTACGCGCGTCATGAGATGAATCTGACGATCGAGTATCAGTTCAGTGCGGACTTCGTTGATATCTTTGAAGTGCGTGGGGCCAAGCGTGAGCGTCGTGGTGAGACGCATGAGCCAAAGGTCGAATCAAACGGTGTGACACTCGAGTATGTTGGCCTGGATAAGGTGCGACGTCGTACGGAACTTCAATTCGATTATGCACTGGAGAAAATTGATGGTCAGCGGGCTGTTACGAGCGTCAAACTGCAGCCGGGGGAAGAGAGACACTTGAACGCGACTGTTGCGTGTTCGACGGGCAAAGCGGTTTCCTGCATTTCGTCTTACGCGACTGCGACGGAGAGAATCGATAAGGATATTCGCCATGATCGCGATCATCAGTTGCAGATTGTGACGTCGAACGAATTGTTCAACGACTGGATCAACCGATCGATGGCAGATCTGATGATGCTGACGACGCAGACCAACTATGGTCGTTATCCGTACGCGGGGGTGCCTTGGTTTTCGACACCTTTTGGCCGTGATGGGCTGATTACTGCTTTGCAGACGCTGTGGATGAATCCTGAATTATCGAAGGGGGTTCTCAGTTTTCTTGGTGCGACGCAGGCCAGTGAGCGAACCGAGTTCTCGGAATCTGAGCCTGGCAAAGTCATTCACGAAATGCGCGATGGCGAGATGGCAGCCCTCGGCGAGATTCCTTTCAAGAAGTATTACGGCACGATTGACGCGACCCCGCTTTATGTGGTGCTGGCGGGGGAGTATTACAAACGGACGGGCGATCGGAAGTTCATCGAGTACATCTGGGGCAACGTCAAGCGAGCCGTCAAATGGATCGATGAGTGGGGCGACGCGGATGGAGATGGATTCGTTGAGTATGCGCGGCGCAATTCTCACGGTCTCGTGCAACAAGGCTGGAAAGACTCCGACGACTCGATCTTCCATTCCAGCGGCAAGGATGCCCCCGGGCCGATTGCGCTGTGTGAGGTTCAAGGCTATGTCTATCAAGCGAAGCGCGAAGCGGCGGTCCTGGCTGACCTAATGGGCGAGAGCAGTTGGGCTGAGGAGCTTCGTCAGCAGGCAGCCAAGTTGAAAAGTAAGTTCAATGAGATGTTCTGGCTGAGTTCGATTGAGACATTTGCCATTGCGCTCGATGGGGAGAAGCGTCCCTGTGCGGTGCGAAGCTCGAATGTCGGCCACTGTCTGTGGACTGGCATCATCGAGAGCAGTCACGCAGGTCAGGTTGCTCATAACCTCACTGACGAAGCGGCCTTTAACGGCTGGGGCGTCAGGACAATCTCGGAAGGCGAAGCGCGTTATAACCCGATGTCGTACCACAACGGCTCGGTCTGGCCCCACGATACTGCGATCGCGGCGATTGGTCTGGCGCGATATGGGTTTCGCAAGGAAGCCCTCAAGCTTGTTGGTGGGCTGTTCGAAGCGTCGATCCACTTTGACATCGCCCGCCTGCCGGAGCTCTTTTGTGGTTTTAGTCGACGCAGTGGCCATGGGCCGACGCTTTACCCGGTGGCGTGTTCGCCGCAGGCCTGGGCGGCGGGTTCGGTCTTCATGCTGCTGGAAGCCTGCCTGGGCCTCTCGTTTATTCCGGGAGATGGGAAGAACAAGCCACAGGTCCGATTCGATCACCCGATGCTTCCCGATGCCCTCAGTTGGATCCAGATTCGCAATTTCCGCATTGGCGATGCAACGGTCGATCTGGTCCTGCGACGTCACCCACGGGATGTCGGGCTGAGCGTGGAACGCAAAGAGGGTGATGTCGAGATTGTCGTGATGGCGTAGGCATATGTCGTGAAAGAGATCGATTCACGTCGACGAAAAAACGCCGGGCAGTCTTAAGAGACTACCCGGCGTTTTCGTTTTAACTGTTCCCGAACTTCTTTAGCTCAGTGTGGGCAAGAATGTCAGGTACGTGCCACTTAGCCCGTATTCACCGGCATTCGTCAAGCCGTTCCACTGGTTGGCGGTGATCGAGAGATCGCCGTCGAGATAACCGGTGGTGATCCCTTTGTAGACACTGTTGCCCCCCTTGAGAAGGTTGACGGTGTCGGTCGTAAAGTTGAGTTCGGCGACAAGTCGGTCTGTCTTCGTCGGGGTGAAGGTGACCCATGTTGAGTTGTTATCGTACTGCCACTGTTCAGCGTAGTATCGCACGTTGATGAAGTGATCGGCATTGGCATCATCAAGATTTGAAAACCGCGACCGGACATTGGTTTGACTGTACATCATATAGCCCAGGCCGGTGGCTGAGTCTGTTCCACCGACACCCCAGCGGAGGTTGGTCAACGGAGTATAGACAGGCCTGTTTGGCGAGAAGGTGATGAAGCTGCCGCTCAACCCATATTCGCCGGCGTTTGTCGCGCCGTTCCAGCGGTTGGCTGTGATGACCAGATCAGAATCGAGATACCCTGTCGGGACTCCCTGAACAACTCCGAAGCTGCCTTTGAGCATCGTGATCGAATCCGATGTGAAGTTCAGCGCGGCGATAAGAACATCGTTGACGGTGGGAGTGAAGTTCACCCAGGCGGTGTTGTTATCGTACTGCCACTGAGTTCCGTTCAAGCGAACGTTGATCAGGTGATCGGCGTTGCCGACATCGATTCCAGAGAAACGATCATGGATATTCTGCTGGCTGTACATCACGTAACCGGTGCCGGTGGCTGTGTCGTTGCCCGCGATGCCATTCTTCAGATATCCAAGTGAGGCTTTCGGGGTAAAGACGATCGATGTCCCGGTCACTGTGTACTCGCCCGTATTGGCTGTTCCGTTCCAGCGATTGGCTGTGATCATCAGATCGCCCTGGACATATCCTTTCGTGATACCACCGACAACACCGAAGTCACCTTTGAGCATCTTGATGGTGTCTGTGGTGAAGTTCAGTTCTGCGATCAGAACATCACTGGAAGTTGGGGTGAAGTTGACCCAGGTGGTGTTGTTGTCGTACTGCCACTGACCGGCGTTGTAGCGAACATTGATGAGATGATCGGCGTTACCTGGATCAATCCCGGCAAATCGGGTATGGACGCTCTGTTGGCTATACATTGTGTAGCCAGTGCCCGTTGCAGCATCATTGCCAGCGATTCCGTATCCAAGATTCGGGACGGGAGTGACTGTTCCGAGCGTGATGTAGGTTCCCGTGACCCAGAACTCGCCGTCATTGGTCAGTCCGTTCCAGCGGTTCGATGAGATCGCCAGGTCACTTTCGAGGTAACCTTTTTGGATCCCGTGAACGACTCCGAAATTCCCCTTCATGAGGCCGACGACATCGGTGGCGTAATTGATCGTTGCGACAAGTCGGTCGGTTGCCACGGCCGTGAAGTTGACCCACGACGTGTTGTTGTCGTATTGCCATTGGCCGTTGGAGTAGCGGACGCTGATCAAGTGATCGGAGTTATTGGCATCCAGTCCGGCAAAGCGAGTGTGGACGCTCTGCTGACTGTACATCATGTATCCGCCTCCGATTGCTGCATCATTTCCTGCCACACCAAATCGCATGTTCGTCAGGGCCACGCTTCCGATTGGCTCAGTAACGTCCGTGATGGTGATCGTCAGGACTTTTTCATACCAAAGCCCGCCCTGGTCGGTTGTTCGAACGCGGATCGAGTAGCTGGACTTCGATTCATAATCGAAGCTGGCTGCTGTGTAGATCTTGTTGCCACTGATGGTGAATGAACTGTTGTTTGTGGAACCGCTGCCGGACACGAGGCTATAGCTGAAGGAGTTGCCGATATCGAGATCTGTGGACGAGAGTGTGCCGACGAGTGTCCCGTTGTCTTTATTCTCAGCCACTGTGGAATTCGACAGCGCGAGATTGGTTGGAGCGCCGTTTGGCTGAGCGATCTGGATGGTATAGGTTCCGATCGAAGAGACCGAGGCATCGCCGTTACCGGTGACAGAGTCGTAACTGGTGTTGTCGAAGCCGGAGACTCCCAGATAGTAGGTACCCGTCGTTGTGAATGCGTAGGACAGGGCAGAGAATGCTCCGACGCCGCTGTCGTCATCGAACGCCAGTTCGACGCCGTTGCTATCGAACAGACGCAGGTAAGAATCCCAGGCTGTATCATTCGTCTTGGTGGTGAACGTCAGGTTCTGTCCTGCCTGGACGTAGAATGAATACATGGTGACATCGCCAACGAACTGCAGGGCACCGGTTGCTCCGTTGGTCAGTTCCTGTGCTTCCGAAATCTGATCGTCTGCATCGAGGAGACTCACATTGAGTGAGTATTCACCTGTGGTCAGGCTGGCGGAGTCGCCGCCTCCAAACTGCGCGTTGTAAGACAGGTTCGGGAAAGCCGAGAGGCCGATGTAGTAAACACCATCTTCCAGGAAGGTATAGGTTCCTCGTGTCCCGAAGACATCCGGGCCATCATCAATCCTGACCAGCTCGCTGCCCTCTGCGTTGAACACTCGAATCAACGGATCGACGACGCTGCCATTGATCGGGTCGACATTAAAGATCAGCGTCTGACCAGCGGTTGCTGTGAACTGATACATGTCGACATCGACGTTATTATCAATTCGGCCGTTGATGGAGGTCGTCCCATCTGCGTTGACAGGAATCGCTTCGAGGATCTGATCATCGGTATCTGATCGGCCGCGCATCGTATACAGGATCGCTTGACCGCCGGTGATCATCCCCAGGGTGTTGTGTCCATATTGGTCGTAGGTCAACCCGTCCTTATAGAGGCCGATTGTGGCTGAGGCTCCATCATCGTAGGCTTCGCTTCCGAAAAGCGTATCGACGTAATTGAAGATGATGTCGTTTGCCTCGCCCGTGCTTCCCAGTTCGAGAATCACCTGGAAGGTTCCGATATCGGCTGAAGAGCCGATCTGGTGAACATTCCACTCGATGACCAGATCAGCCGTTGAGTCTCCGGTTACATCTCGGAATGAGTAGAGAACCGAATCCTCGGTGTTCATATTTGTGACGAAGTCATCCCAGTAAGGGGTAATCAGATCGATTCCGCCTGCAAAGGTGCTGAGGTCTTCGTTTTGGTAATCAGGGAAGCCGCTTCCAAACGAGATCACCCCGTTGGAACTGACATAAAGAGTCGAGTATTGGGTGTCCGCATATTGGAAGAGGGCGGCTCCCAGATTGATCTGATAGAAATCATCATCGACATCAGAGAGAATCTCAAAGACCCCGGCGGTGCCAGCGACGAGATCAATCGGAGGCGGATTGATTCCGTATTCGGTATAAAACTCAATCAGGAATTCAGAGGTTGCTGTCAGCGTGTACCGACCAATCGAACCGTAATCGTTGTATCCGGTCGGTGTCGAGCTTTTGGGATCACCTGCTCCAACACCATCGACTTCGATGTAATAGGTTCCTGTCGAAATCTCTTCTTCGTAGAAGACACTGAGCAGATCAGCTGGGTTGATGACCGAGACGAGAATACCCGCTTCGTTGAATAATCGAAGCTGAATATCGAGGTTAGGGCCGGGCGTAAACGGGGTCGCATTGATCGTCAGTTTTCCACCGGTGTGATTGACGATGAAGTAATCAAGATCGGTGTTTCGCTCAATGATCCCGCTGGCTGATCCATTGAGTTCGCTCGCGGTGCCAATCGTGTTTCCATAATCATCCGATTTGTAGGTCACTCCGTGAACGGCTCTGGTGATGATTTCCAGGTCGCCACCGCCCGCATTATAGTTTCCAGAACTGCCCGTATTGGTATGCAGGCTGTAAAAGCCATTATCCCACTGCGACACATTCTCGTCTGTTCCATCGATGAAGAATGCGCCCATGATCGGAGCCCAGGATGTTTGTCCTGTTCCGTGACCGCCATAATATTCGCCGCCGTCTTCACCAATGCGACCATCGTGTGCAAGACCCAGTGAGTGTCCTACTTCGTGGGAGACTGTGTCAGCTGCGACCGCTCCGCCTTTATTGTAAGACCAGGCGGGCGTATCCGTGCCCCAGGAAAAGCTGTTGATGAAGGCAATCCCGCCCGAGCCGGAATTTTCTGTATCGTCTGTCATGACGACACGGATACCGAACTGAGTATCGTCGGAGGACGTCTTACGCAGAGCTTCGACCCCTGGATCGACCGTCGTGACGTTGATATTGAAGGGGATGAAGTCTTCCGAAACACGCTGCCAGATGTCGTAAATATCCATCTGCTCGATATCGGAAAACGTCGTGTAGTCGCCGTCCAGGCTGTAAGCAGGAGAGGTGATTGTCGGATTACCAAAGTTGGTGTTCCACGGGTCGTTTGTCGTGATATGTCCGTTGAAATCGAGGAAGATGGTCAGGTTGGCGTTTGGCAGGCTGCTGTAGGCCGGAACATCATTAATATCAATGGGAGCACGACCTCCACCGGGCTCGGGAGAAGGTGTCGTTCCCGTGCCGACAGGAAAATCATAATCGGGACGTTCAATGAGCAGTGTCGAACCGATTGTGGCACTCAAGAGCTCACGAGCCTGCAGAGTCTGGACGGCTGGGGAGAATTGTCGTGTACGTGAGCGACGACGAGAAGACGCGTATGATCTAGTACTGAAAGACGTTTTAAGCTTGAAGGAAAGAGAATTGAGGAGACGCGCAATTTGCCACTTCTTCACGGAGACGAATCCTTAGATGGGGATAGACACCGACGCCTCCATTGAGTGCAAGCGAGTGAGGAATGGCGGCCCGGTGAACATACACCTTACCCGCTCCAAATCTAGAGTTCAATTGGCCATTATGAAGAATTTAGGTAAGATCGGGATTCCCCGGCTGGGCTCGAAAGCGGGCCGAGGATTTGTGTGCCGAAATCGACCAATTCGCGATCCAATGCTCCCGACACCTTGCAGCGCTGTTCAGAGTTCTTATCAGCGAGCAATGCTTTGTGACTTCGAGCATATGCTTTAAAGAGAAAATCGCTCACGAATGCCTGCCATCGATCAGGCGATCGTCGGCATGAAGGTGATGTAAGTGCCAGCGAGGCGGTATTCGCCGGTGTTGGGGCTTCCGTTCCAGTTGTTGGGAGTGATGGAAAGGTTTCCATCGAGGTAACCGCCGGCGATTCCATTGATCGTGCCGAAGTTCCCCTTCATCAGTGAGACGGTATCGCGCGTGAAGTCGAGTGATGCAATCAAGCGGTCGGACGAGGTGGGAATGAAATTGACCCAGGTGGAGTTGTTGTCGTACTGCCACTGACCTGAGTAGTAACGGACGTTGATGAAGTTGTCGGCGTTGTTGGAGTCGAGTCCCGAGAAGCGGGTGCGGACGTTTTGCTGGCTGTACATCATGTAGCCGTAGCCGGTGGCGTTGTCAGTGCCGCCGACGCCGTTGCGCAGGCCGGTGAGTGGGGTGCGTGGTGCGAAGGTGATGTAGGTCCCTGTGACGGTGAATTCACCATGGTTATAGGCACCCGCCCATTGGTAAGGGTTGATGCGCAAGTCACTGTCGAGGTAGCCTCGCTGTATACCATTAATGACTCCCAGATTCCCTTTGCCAGTGGTCGTCGTGCCTGTATCGAAGTTGAGGGAGCCGACGATGACATCTGTTGACGTTGGAGTAAAGTTAATCCAGCCGCTGTTGTTGTCGTACTGCCATTGCCCTGCGTTATTGCGGATGACGATGAAGTTGTCGGCACTCCCGGCATCAATGGATGAAAAGCGAGTATGAACGTTTTGCTGGCTATACATCATGTAACCGGTGCCAGTCGCGGAGTCGGTGGCTGCAACTCCGCTGCGTAGATTTTTTAATGTCGTGCTGGGGGCGAAGGTGATGTCGCTACCGCTTAAGCCGAACTCACCAGCATTCGTCTGACCGTTCCAACGATTGGCGATGACGACCAGGTTGCCGTCTGCATAGCCTTTCGAGAGGCCGTTGATGACGCCGAAGCTGCCTTTCAGCATGGTGACGGAATCAGTCGTGAAATCAATGGCGGCGACGAGAGCATCGGTGGATGTCGGGGTGAAGTTGACCCAGCTGATGTTATTGTCGTATTGCCACTGCGTTCCATTGAGTCGGACGTTTATGAAGTTATCAGCGTTATTAGGGTCCAGGTTCGAGAAGCGGGTGCGAACATTCTGCTGGCTATACATTATGTAGCCACTGCCTGTCGCGTTGTCATTTCCCGCGACACCATTGCGAAGATTCGTGAGAGGCCTGCTGCCAACAGGAGGCTCGAAGACATCGGTGACAAAGATTGTAAACGCTTTGGAATAGTACAGTCCTCCCTGATCAGTTACGCGAACCCGAATGGAGTAGCTGGACTTGGCCTCGTAATTCATGTTGGCATTTGTACGGAGTTCATTGCCGACGATGGTGAATGCTGCGTTATCGTTGGAGCCAATTCCGTAAGTGAGCGAGTAAGTAAAGGTATCGCCCTCATTGGGGTCGAAGGCGCTGAAGGTTCCTACCGATTCTCCAATTAGCTGATTTTCCTGCACAGAATCAGCTGAGATAAAGAGATTCGTCGGGGCAGTTGTGGGAGGAGGGACAACATTCCCCGTCAAGTTGATCCTGAAGTCTCCCTCGTCAGCATCAGAGGAGAAGAACCTGATCGTTCCCGTTTTACTGCCCAGGGTGTTCTTCATCTGGACGGTGACGGAAAACTGCATGCCCGGTGCAATGAGGAGATCCGCAGGTAAATTCTGTCCGACGATTTCAAAACCATCACCAGTTAGAATTGCTGGCTGAATTCTAAGGCTTCCAGAGCCGGTATTTCTGAATTGAAATGTGCGAGTATTGGTCTGGATATGCTGAAATGCTGTCCCCAAATCGACGGTCGAAACATCGTCTATGAGAACCTCGCCATTATGAGCAGTGAAGATCTCGATCTCTGGTTCAAGGGCTGTCACGGAAATCTGATAAGAAGTATTGTTATGCCACGCATTATTCAGTGAGGTGATCTCGATGTAATAGGTTCCAGCGGTCAGTTGGAGTTGCTGGATTTGAGACTGTCCGAGAATATTCTGTGCTTGAAGTATCTCATTGGAATCCAGGATTCCGTTATTGTTGGAATCTTTTCCCCAACGTAGCTGGATGTTTTCGGAGATCGTGCTGCTATCGATTCCCTGAATGTTGGCGACGACGTCGATCGTCTTGCTGGTCGTGAAGCGATAAACATCGGTATCATCGGTCTGGACAACATTCTTATAGAAAGTTCCATTTGTCTGGAGACTGTTTGCGCTGGTGAGAGAATCTCCTGCATCGGTAGCACCTGGAATGGGCGTTGCAGTCATGTTGATCCGGTAAGCAGGGCTGCTGAGTCCATTATTGCGATAGTAATTAAATCCGGAAATCTGGACGAAATAGGTTCCAGCTTCCAGGGCTTCATTAAAATTAATACGACCGTAGCCCTGATAAGACTCGAGGATTTCGGAACTCTCTGCGACCCCGTCGCCATTCAGGTCTTGGAACAGGTAAACCTGGATCGGCTCTGAAAGTTGCGTCGTGGAATAGCCCTGAATGACGAGAGTCATGTCAGATGCCTGCGGCAGGGTGAATTTGTAGTAGTCATCGTTGCCGCCCACAACGTTCATGACTGGTGTTGCCCCGGATGTCAATGTTGTCGCTGTGGCGACGGTATTGCCAGCATCCGTAGCACCAGAGATGACTGAGGTATCCAGGCTGATCTGATAACCCACATTTCCGGTGATCCAAAGATAGTAAGTTCCTGCTTCGAGGATTTCATTGAGGTCGAGTTCTGAGAACGGACTTCTTCGAGTAAGAGTGATTAAATCGAATTCGTCATAGGTACTGTTCTGGTCATAATCTGCCAGAACTGCGGCAGTGATGGTTAGATCGCTCGCAATATTACCTAAAGAACGCAATGCGACTGCGACCTGAGAGGTTTGTGTCAACGTAAACCTGTAAACATCAATGTCATCTGTTTGAATAACATCAGTAAAAGGAGCGGCTCCTGCGGTCAACGTTTTGGCAGTTGTGTAAGTGCTCCCTGCATCATTTGCCCCAGGAATCGCCGTCGTGTTCAGACTGATCCGGTAACCCTGACTACTCTCAAATTGGTTCTGGGTCACCCAGACATAATACGTCCCTGGTTCAAGGGAGCTTGTGGATACCCATTCACTGCCAGGATAGGTGATGTATTGCCCAGCCAGTTCATTCGTTCCCGGTTGACCGTCGCCGTCATGATCACGATAAAGTTTGTAGTTGAGTCGCTGGCTGATAATTCCGCCGTTCAGCCCCTGAAGTGTCAACGTGACGTTCGAAGCCTGTGCGAGCGTAAATCTGTAAACGTCAACATCCGCATCCTGCATCACATTCTTGATCGGCGGTGCGCCTGCGGTCAGGTTGGTCGCTGTTGAGAACGTTGCACCAGTATCGGCAGCGTTAGCGATAGGAGTTGTTGTCAGGCTGATCTGATAAGCTGTGTTATCGGCTTCGTTATCATTGGTACTATAGTCCAGGCCGCAATAGACCATTACATAATATGTTCCTGGCTGTGCTGGCGTGTCGATGAGGTAGCTTGTGTTTGGATTGATCCATGCGAGGGAGCGATACTCCCCGTCGGATGCTAAAAAGCTAACATCTGCATGAAGCTGCTCTGCAATGCTGTTCCCATTGATCCCCTCAAAGTTGAGCTTGATCTGAGAGGCCTGAGTGATGGTGAACGTGTAGAAGTCTCGTTCATTGATCTGAATCAGATCTTCAATCGGAACTGCACCATCGATCAACGGTGTGGCAGCCGTCTGGCGGTTTCCTGCATTCGAGTCAATCGTCAGCTCTGCCAGAACGCTCAGTGAGTAGCTCTGTTGAACGCCATTCACATTTTGAATCTGAATAAAATACTTGCCAGCACTCAGTGCTTCCGTCAGGCTGGTATTTGAATTGAGGAAGACGCTTTCAAGCTGTTCGTAGTTATCACTCAGGTGGAGATCTGGTTCGAAGTCACCATAAAGCCTAAGGCGTGTATTCGAAGTCAGGCCGGACAGCTGGATAGAAACTTGAGTATTTCCAGTGAGAGTGAATTGATAAAGATCGACCATGTCATTCGAACTGAGCGTTCCGTTAACCGTCTGACGTGGTACTCCGTTGATCACTCCGAAATCACTGGCTTTGTCGACTGTGTTATTTGGCTCGACGTCAAGGACTGCACTCAAAAGAACCCGCGATTCCAAAGCCAGGCAAGCCGCTGGAGTGCTTTGCTCAGCAACCCGATGTCGTCGGCTTTTGGCCTGTTGCTCGAACGCATTCAAGACAGTTAACGCATTCAAGACAGTTGCGGACAGGTTTTTCTGGAGTTGAGCAAGAGACGGAAGTCGCATCGAACATGGCCCTTTGTTGGCATGACTCGTGTCGTCAAGCCGGTCTGAGTTATCGTGTGTTGTCTGCAGTAATCGACGAAGGACGGGGTCTGTTAATTAGAGCAGTAGTGGTCGGAGGTTTAAACACGGTTTGCGTTAAAAATCTGCAAGGAAACTCGTTTGCTAACGATTTTGCGGCGCATAAAAAAGCACACCACGACTTCGTGGTGTGCTGGTGTGTTTTCATTTGTTACCAACAACCATCAAGCCGTGGGCATGAAGGTGATGAAGGTCCCCGTGAGGTGGTACTCGCCGGTGTTGGCTGTTCCGTTCCAGTTGTTGGGGGTGATGGTAAGATCGCTGTTGAGGTAACCGCTGGCGATTCCCTGGATGGTGCTGGAAGTTCCTTTGAGAAGTGTGACGGTGTCACTTGTAAAATTGAGGGTTGCGACGAGGCGGTCGGTGGATGTCGGTGTGAAGTTGACCCAGGTGGAGTTGTTGTCGTACTGCCACTGAGTGCCGTTGAGACGAACGTTGACGAAGTTGTCGGCGTTGTTGGGGTCGAGACCTGAGAACCGCGTGCGGACGTTCTGCTGGCTGTACATCATGTAGCCAGTGCCGGTGGCGTTGTCGGTGCCGCCGACGCCGTTGCGCAGGTTTGTCAGTGGCGTGCGTGGTGCGAAGGTGAGGTAGGTTCCGGTGAGGTGGTACTCGCCGGTGTTGGGGCTTCCGTTCCAGTTGTTGGCGATGATGGCGAGGTCGCCATCGAGGTAACCTTGGACGATGCCGTTGACCAGGCCGATGTTGCCTTCGAGGAGGGTGACGGTGTCGGTGGTGAAGTTAAGAGCGGCGACGAGGATGTCGGTGGAGGTGGGTGTGAAGTTGACCCAGGTGGAGTTGTTGTCGTACTGCCACTGAGCGCCGTTGAGACGGACGTTGACAAAGTTGTCGGCGTTGTTGGGGTCGAGACCTGAGAAGCGGGTGCGGACGTTCTGCTGGCTGTACATCATATAGCCGGTGCCGGTGGCGTTGTCAGTGCCGCCGACGCCGTTGCGCAGGTTGGTGAGTGGGGTGGCTCCGGGTGGGAGTTCGACGACATCGGTGACTGAGATGACGAAGGTCTTCTCGAAGAAGAGGCCACCCTGATCAGTGGTGCGGACGCGGATGGTGTAGCTGGACTTGGCTTCGTAGTTGAAGCTGGCGGTGGTGCGGAGCTGATTGCCGACGATGGTGAAGGAGGGATTGTCGGCTGAGCCGGTGCCAGCGACCAGGGAGTAGGTGAAGGTGTTGTTGGTATCGGGATCAATGGTGGAGAAGGACCCCACGGGTGTCCCAGAGGGCTGATTCTCTGCGATGGTTGTCGTGGAGAGAGACAGATTGAGAGGCGATGAACTCGTCACGTGGGCGAAGGTGATGAAGGTTCCGGTGAGGTGGTACTCGCCGGTGTTGGCGTTTCCGTTCCAGTTGTTGGGTGTGATGGAGAGGTCACCGTCGAGGTAGCCGCTGGCGATTCCCTGGATGGTGCTGAAGGTTCCCCTCAGCAGATCCACGGTGTCGGTGGTGAAGTTGAGGGCGGCGACGAGGACGTCGGTGGAGGTGGGAGTGAAGTTGACCCAGGTGGAGTTGTTGTCGTACTGCCACTGAGCGCCGTTGAGACGAACGTTGACGAAGTTGTCAGCGTTGCTGGAGTCGAGACCGGAGAAGCGGGTGCGGACGTTCTGCTGGCTGTACATCATGTAGCCAGTGCCGGTGGCGTTGTCAGTGCCGCCGACGCCGTTGCGCAGGTTTGTCAGTGGCGTGCGTGGTGCGAAGGTGATGTAAGTGCCGGTGACCCGGTACTCACCTGCGTTGGTGGTGCCAGCCCAGTTGTTGGCGATGATGGCGAGGTCGCCATCGAGGTAACCTTGGACGATGCCGTTGACCAGGCCGATGTTGCCTTCGAGGAGGGTGACAGTGTCGGTGGTGAAGTTAAGAGCGGCGACGAGGATGTCGGTGGAGGTCGGAGTGAAGTTGACCCAGGTGGTGTTGTTATCGTACTGCCACTGAGACCCGTTGAGGCGGACGTTGATGAAGTTGTCGGCGTTGTTGGGATCGAGTCCCGAGAAGCGGGTACGGACGTTTTGCTGGCTGTACATCATGTAGCCGGAGCCAGTGGCGTTGTCAGTGCCGCCGACGCCGTTGCGCAGGTTCGTGAGTGGGGTGCGGGCAGCGAAGGTGATGTAAGTCCCCTGCAATCCAAACTCGCCAGCATTGGAGACGCCATTGTAGACATTGGGCGTGATGACGAGATTTGTGTCGACGAATCCTTTGAAGATACCGCTGATGGTCCCGAAGTTGCCTCGGAGCATGGTGAGGGTATCGGCTGTGAAGTTGACTTCCGCGATCAGCACATCCGTGGCTGTGGGCGTGAAGTTGACCCAGGCGTCATTGTTGGCGAATTGCCATTGGCCGTTGTTGAACTGGACAGCGAGGAAATGATCTGCATTTTGAGGGAGCAGACCGGTGAAGCGCTGCTTGACGTTTTGTTGGCTGTAGAGGATGTAGCCGGTGCCGGTGGCCGCGTCATTGGCGGCGATCCCGGAGCCGAGGTTGGTTAAATCGACATCATTGACATCGGTCACGCTGATGTCGAATTGTTTCGTACGGACGATGCCGGACTGGTCCGTGGTGCTGACGAGAATCGAATAGCTCGACTTGGCTTCGAAATTGAAGCTGGCGGTTGTTCGCAACTGATCGCCCACAATCTGGAAGCTGGCATTGTCCGTCGAACCAGTCCCAGCGACCAGGGAGTAAGTGAACGTGTCCCCAGAATCAGGGTCGGTGGTGGAGAAGGTGCCGACGGGTGTGCCAGCGGACAGGTTTTCGGCGACAGAGGGATTGGTGAGATGAATGTCCGTTGGCTCAGAAATTCCTGTAATGGTCAGTTGAAAGGAACCTGACGACTCCCCGCTTTGGTCGCCCTCACCGGTGAAGAAGTCGTAAGAAAGGTTATTGTAGGCGGAAACGCCCAGGAAATAACTTCCGGCGGTGTCGAAGACGTGTGCGCCCTGGTTACCGGGGGGGGAAGCGCCGTCGTCGATTGTGGTGATCACGTTCCCCTGAAGGTCGAAGATGCGGAAGAATGGATCCAGGGAACTGCTGCCAGTGAGGTCGAGATCAAAGAAGATCGTCTGCCCGGCGGAGGCTTCGAAGCGGTAGAGATCGACATCGTCGATGCTATCGATGGAGTCCATAAAGGAGTCAACCGGTGAATCGACGGCGATGGCTTCATGACGCTGGTCGTCAGAGTCGGTGTTGACATCGATGTCGATGCCCCACAGCGATGCTCCGGTGCCCAAGGCAATCTCATCGAGAACGTCTCCCGTCATAGCATCAAGGACGACCATGCGCGTGGGCCGCGTCACGTAGAGAAATTTGCCGTCGTCGCTGATCGCCAGACGATCGATGCCGGTGATGTTGGCATCGGATACTTCCAAACCTGTTGTTAGAAACATTGTCCCAATTCCGGCGGTTGCGGAATTGAACTCGTAGCCACGGACCACATCGTTGGTTGAAAGAGTATAGAATCGGGATCCATCCGGGGCAAAAACTACACTAACCGAATCAACCTCCGTTGCACTAGTCCCCAAAAGAGATATGCGCGTCATCGTTGAGACATTCAGGAACTCGATGTTGTTGTTCGAATGCAGAAATGCGTATTGTCCATCGGGAGACAGAACAGTATTGAATGCAAACGTGTCATTGGTGAAATAGACCGCATTGCTATCGCTGATCGTCCCTTCGGCATCGATTGTGTATTTGCGAATGTTTCCATCATTGAAACCGACCAGAATGACCCCATTCGCAGCCACGTCCAAGTGATAGCTCGGGGCAGGTAAGTCGAAACGGTCAATTTCGAGCAGGGATTGCAGGGAGATGACAGAGATCTCACTGTTCGGATTTTGAAATCCCGTGGCGAGCAGGAATTTGCCGTCGTCGGTAAGTTCGAGTTCCGCTGGTTCAATCGAGACATTGATCGGATCGCCCCCATTGGCCAATGTGAGAGTGACCAGATCAATCACCCAGATCTTGTTTTCAGTTTCGGAAGAAACAAACGCTCGTGTGCCGTCAGCGGTGATCACGACATCGCCATCACCCGAAGTACCCGTCCCCAGGTCTAGCGTGGCGAGGGTCTCGTTGGTCGCCAGGTCGAAGATGACGGCTTGATTACCGCTCGTTGAGCCATTCATGAACACGCCGCGACCAGGCTGATAGTCCGGCACGAAGAAGCGGATCGCCGTCCCGCTGGTGAGGACTTGTTGATTGAAGCCGATCTGGTTGGAATGGGCCGGGGCATTTCCGTTATTGATGCCGACGGTGGCCAATCCGCCACGAGAAAGAGCTGAGAATTCGCTGTCGACGTCGACATAATTGAAAATGATCTCCCCCGGATCATCATTGGTGTCGAGTTCCAATATCGTTTGGAATGTCATCATATTTGTCCGCTCGATCCATTGATGCACATTCCATTCGACAATCAGATCATCAACACCATCGCCGGTGATATCCGAAAAGGTGTAGAGGACAGAATCGCTGTCATTGACACTTGTTATTAAATCATCCCAGTAGGGAGCGATCAGATTGAAAGTCGTAGAGGGCGTGGAGAGATCTTGATTAGTGTCCAGGATCAATCCGCCGCCGAAAGAAATCAGTCCGTTCGAACTGATGGAGAGTTCCGAATAGACGTTGCCGCCGAAGTTGAAACTCTGGCTGCCGAGGCTGATGATAGCGGTTTCATCGTCCACAGCCGTCAGCACCTCGGTTACGCCAGCGGACCCGGCGACCAGATCGATGTCACGAAACGGCGTGGCGACGTCGGAGTAAAACGCTCCTGCCGAGAGGAGCGTGCGGCTTTCCAGCGACATCTGGCAAGCGGGGGAGGTGGGAATGCCCGCCCGGTTTTGACGGCGAGTGGCTCGTCGGCTCCGTCTGGCGACGTGAAACTTGCGACACTGAAGTTTTTCAAAAGCGGCCGCAAGTAAACCAGACAAGACCGGAGAAAGCATAAAAGCTCCGAATAGGCAAAATCGGTAAAAGAGTCCGGCAGATGATCACGTCCGTTCATGAGTAACCGATTAACCCCAGGAAGTAAAATGAAAACCCTGCAGCGAATTGTGAATTCTTGAACAAGAGCCTGTTATGCACTTGAGACAACAATTCTCTGCAGCATGATGCCCAGGTAAGCGATCCAGTGATAGCCAGCCAAGGTCTGTGTCAGACGTTCATAGTCTCTCGCCAGACGTCGATGACGTCCCAGCCAGCCGAAGGTTCGCTCCACGACCCAACGCCTTGGCAACAGCACAAATCCTTTCTTGGCTTCGGTGTGCTTGACGATCTCCAACTCGATCTCATGAGCCGCGGCAGTCTCGACTGCTCGTTGTCCCGTATAGCCTTGATCCGCATAAGCCAGTTCCACGCGCCCCTTGGTCAACTCCTGCAGTTTTCTGGCCAGTTCATGGACCTGGTCACGTTCCTGTTCGTTTCCCGGCGTGATCGTGATCGCCAGGAGATTTCCGAGCGTATCGACCGCGACATGGACCTTGGAGCCCTGTTTTTTCTTGGCTCCATCGAAGCCGGCCCGTGAGCCACTCTCCGGTGTTGACTGCAGCGTGCGGGCATCCAGAATGACAGCGGAGGGTTCTTCGTCTCGCTCTTTGAGCAGCCGTTCGATGATTCGCAGATCGTGAGCAATGGCTTCGAACACTCCCGCATGGAGCCAGCGACGAGCCTGCTGATACACCGCTGTCCAAGGGGGGAAGTCATTGGGCAGGTAGCGCCACTGCACGCCGGTGCGAACGACATAGCGGATGGCATTGAAGACCTCTCGCAGAGAGTACTCACGCTGCGGCGCTTCTTCGGTCATGAGAGTTAAGTAAGGGAGCAGGAATTCCCACTGCTCGTCGGTCACATGGCTGGGGTAGGTTGACGTCCGTGTCGTGTTCATCCGCGTAAGATCGGATGAACATGGGGGATAAGTCAATAACAAGCTCAAGGACGACTTACGCCGGACAAGGAGATTGCGCCGCGCGCGTAAAAAAACACGCCGCGGCAAGCGTGGCGTGTTTTTTATGGTCATGCTATGGTCATGCTATGGTCATGCTATGGTCATGCTATGGTCATGCTATGGTCATGCTATGGTCATGCTATGGTCATGCTATGGTCATGCTATGGTCATGCTATGGTCATGCTATGGTCATGCTATGGTCATGCTATGGTCATGCTATGGTCATGCTATGGTCATGCTATGGTCATGCTATGGTCATGCTATGGTCATGCTATGGTCATGCTATGGTCATGCTATGGTCATGCTATGGTCATGCTATGGTCATGCTATGGTCATGCTATGGTCATGCTATGGTCATGCTATGGTCATGCTATGGTCATGCTATGGTCTTTGAGGCTCCCTTGAGGAAAAGAGCCTGTTTGGACTTAGGCGAGTTGCTCGCGTCGGGCGACGAGAGTCCGGACACGTTCTGCCAGCAGAGCAATCGGGTCAGGCGATCGTGGGCATGAAGGTGATGAAGGTACCCGTGAGGTGGTACTCGCCGGTGTTGGCGGTGCCGTTCCAGTTGTTGGGGGTGATGGTGAGGTCACCGTCGAGGTAGCCGCTGGCGATTCCCTGGATGGTGCTGAAGGTTCCCTTCAGCAGGTCCACGGTGTCAGCAGTGAAGTCGAGGGCAGCGACGAGGCGGTCCGATGAGGTGGGCACGAAGTTGACCCAGGTGGAGTTGTTGTCGTACTGCCACTGAGCGCCGTTGAGACGAACGTTGACGAAGTTGTCGGCGTTGTTGGAGTCGAGACCTGAGAAACGCGTGCGGACGTTAGACTGGCTGTACATCATGTAGCCAGTGCCGGTGGCATTGTCGGTGCCGCCGACGCCGTTGCGGAGGCCGGTGAGCGACGTGCGTGGTGCGAAGGTGATGAAGGTTCCGGTGAGGTGGTACTCGCCGGTGTTGGGGCTTCCGTTCCAGTTGTTGGCGATGATGTTCAGGTCGCCATCGAGGTAACCTTGGACGATGCCGTTGACCAGACCGAGGTTGCCTTCGAGCATCGTGACAGTATCAGCGGTGAAGTCGAGTTCTGCGACGAGGACGTCGGTGGAGGTGGGGGTGAAGTTGACCCAGGTGGAGTTGTTGTCGTACTGCCACTGAGAGCCGTTGAGACGCACGTTGACGAAGTTGTCGGCGTTGTTGGAGTCGAGTCCTGAGAAGCGGGTGCGGACGTTCTGTTGGCTGTACATCATGTAGCCCGTGCCGGTGGCGTTGTCGGTGCCGCCGACGCCGTTGCGGAGGCCGGTGAGCGACGTGCGTGGTGCGAAGGTGATGAAGGTGCCGGTGACCCGGTACTCACCTGCGTTGGTGGTTCCGTTCCAGTTGTTGGCGATGATGTTCAGGTCGCCATCAAGGTAACCTTGCACAATGCCGTTGACCACTCCGATGTTGCCTTCGAGCATCGTGACGGTATCGGCAGTAAAGTCGAGTTCTGCGACGAGAACGTCGGTCGATGTGGGGGTGAAGTTGACCCAGGTGGAGTTGTTGTCGTACTGCCACTGGGTACCGTTGAGGCGGACGTTGATGAAGTTATCGGCGTTGTTGGAGTCGAGTCCTGAGAAGCGGGTGCGGACGTTTTGCTGGCTATACATGGTGTAGCCGGTTCCGGTGGCGTTGTCCGTGCCGGCAATCCCGGAACGAAGATTCGTCAACGCCGTTACGCCAGGGGGCAATTCTGAAACATCCGTGACAGAGATCGTGAAGATTTTTTCAAACCACAGGCCACCTTGATCGGTACTGCGGATACGAATGGAATACGAAGACTTCGCCTCGAAATTGAAGCTGGCATTCGTACGAAGTTGGTTGCCTGCGAGGGTGAAGGCGGCGTTGTTGGTCGAGCCAGTGCCGGAGACAAGAGTGTAGCTGTGACTATTACCTGCGTCTGGATCAGTGGTGGTCAAGGTGCCAACGGCCGTGTTAGCGGGCAGGTTTTCAGAAACGGAGCTGTTGCTCAAGACGAGATTGCTAGGCCCCTCATTAAGATCAATGACCGATATGGTAAAGGATTTCTCACGGAAGAAGCCGCCCTGATCCGTTGTGCGAATGCGAATGGTATATGACGACTTGGACTCGAAGTCGAAGCTCCCATTCGTTCGTAACTGATTGCCTGAAATCGTGAAGGCTGCGTTATCAGTGGAACCTGTTCCGGTGACGAGTTTGTAATTGTGCGTATTGCCAACATCGGGATCAGTTGTGGTCAAGGTGCCAACCGTAGAAACAGTTGGTTGGTTTTCTGCCAGAGAGAGCGAAGAAAGTGTCACGTCAGTGGGAAGTTCATTGACATTGGAAATCGTGATCGTGAACGCCTTTGAAATGGAGAGTCCGCTCTGATCTGTGGTACGAACACGAATCGAGTAACTGGCTTTGGCCTCGTGATTAAAGATCGCATTCGTACGAAGTTGATTGCCAACAATCGTGAAGGCGCTGTTATCAGTGGAACCCGTTCCAGTAGCAAATGTGTAAGTGAAGGTGTTGCCAACATCCTGATCAGTCGTAGTAAAACTGCCGACGGTCGTGCCGACTGGGCGATTCTCAGCAATCGAAGCTGCAGAGAGCGTCAGATTGGTAGGAACTTCGTTTACATTGTTGACAGTGATCGTAAAGACCTTCTCGACAGGAATGCTTCCCTGGTCGTAGGTGCGAACGCGAATCGAGAGGCTCGAGTTGGCTTCATAGTTGATGCTGCCGTTCGTGCGAAGTTGGTTGCCAACGATGGTAAACAACGAATTGTCGGTCGAGCCAGTGCCAGAGACGAGCGAGAATGTGCTCACGTCGCCGAGGTCAGTGATGGTCGAGCCGAGCAGGCCGACGGTCGTGCCAACAGGAACGTTCTCGACAACAGTCAAGCTAGAAAGGGTAATGTCTGTAGACTGAATGTTCGGCTCGACATTGTACAGCGTGAAGGCGAATGGAATCGGATCTTCGTCAAAGAGGTATCCTTCGACTAAAAGCATGTAGGTACCACTCAAAGTGAGAGGTGATGTCGAGAGGTCATTGGTGAGGTTGCTGGCAGTGATGTAACCCCCGAGAGGATCCAGCAGACGCCAAGTCGCATTTGAGCCAGCTGTCAGTTCGGATGCGTTCAGATAGAGAAGATCACCCTGGTTGGCGCTGAACTGGTAAAGGTATGCCTGGCTGGCGGGGTTAAGCTCACTGGTTACTTCGACACCGGGAGTGATCGTCGTGGCTGCGCCATAGCTGAGCAGTCGGAAAGAGTAATCGCCTGGGATGCTTTGAGACTCAGACAGTGCCAGCTGATACTGACCTGCGACAGGAGCATAGAAAAGGCTCTCGCTATTAATGGCTCCTGCGCCGTAATAAAATTGTCCGGCTGGGCCATAGGAAGGTATTCCGTTAGGTCCCGTGACTTGCCATTGGATGTTGGTGTCCCCACTCAGTGCATCGAAATAATACCATCCTGGTGCCGTGACATCGAAGAGATAGTCATCCTGCTCGAGCTCCGCCAGTGAGCCGTTGACGGTGCTGCCCAGGGTCAATGGATTCCCTGTCAATGGTGGGAGGGGAGTATTCCCCAATGAAACAACATTGATCGTGTATTGCGTCGCCTCAGAGTCATACTCATTTCCATCGACCACTAACGTGTAAGTTCCAGACAACGTCAGCGGATCTGTGGAAGCGTTGTTGCCCAGTGGTGAGTAATAAATAATCGGCTGTCCGAGCGGATCGATCAGGTGCCAGGTGCCATTTTGGGGGTTGGCAGAATTACTGGTCTGAATAATGAATTCATCGCCCGCAGTGGCATTGAAGCTGAATAGATGCGACATGCCTGCAGGATCGAGCGTTCCACTGAATGCCGTCCCGGGAGTGATCGGGGACGCGCTGCTGACGTTCAGCAGGCGGAAGGAGTATTCTGGAGTGCTATCGCCATAGCCTGAAAGCGTCAGTACGTATTCACCCGCAACAGGTGCGTAAAAGTAGCTGTCGGTATTTGTGCCACCAGAGCCAGATGAGTAACCAATTACGGAACCATACGGAATCCCATTTGGTCCCTCAACTTGCCAGGCTGCTCCATCCGTGTCCAGGCCATCCATATAAAACCAGCCAGGCTGTGTTACCGTAAAATGATACTTGTCAACTTCGCCGGGGGTACTGATGGAACCATCAACGATCGTCTCCAATGTCAAAGGACTGGCAGGGAGTGGCGGGTATGAGTACATGGTAAAAGCGAATGGAACAGTTTCTTCTTCAAAGAAAGCGCCTTCGATCAAGAGCGTGTAAGTACCATTCAACGTGACGGGATCACTCGTCAGGTCATAGGTAAGAAATGTTGAGCTCACGTCATTTCCAAGCGGATCCAACAAACTCCAATAGGCGCTTGACGAAACGCTCAAGTCCGCCGCCTGCAGGAAGAATCGGTCGCCCTGGTTGGCGGTAAACTGGTAAATGAATGACTGGCTGGCAGGGTTAAGCTCACCGGTTACTTCGACACCGGGAGTGATCGTCGTGGCTGCGCCATAGCTGAGCAGTCGGAAAGAATAATCGCTTGGGACGTTTTGAGACTCAGAGAGTGTCAGCTGATACTGACCTGCGACTGGGGCATAGAAAAGACCATTGCTGTTGATAAATCCACTGCCGTAGTAATATTGTCCGGCTGGGCCATAGTAAGGTATTCCGTTAGGACCCCCAACTTGCCATTGTACGTTGGAATCTCCACTCAATGCATCGAAGTAATACCATCCTGGTGCCGTGACATCGAAGAGATAGTCATCCTCTTCCAGTTCTGCCAGTGAGCCGTTGACGGTGCTGCCCAGGGGCAAGGGGCTCCCTGTCAATGGCGGGAGGGGGGTGTTTCCCAACGGAGCAACATTGATGGTGTATTGCGTGGCCTCAGAGTCATACTCATATCCATCAACCACTAACGTGTAAGTTCCGGTCAACGTCAGCGGATCTGTGGAAGCGTTGCTGCCCAGTGATGAGGAATTAATCAATTGTCCGAGCGGATTGATCAGATTCCAAGAGCCATTTTGGGGGTTGGCAGAATTACTGGTCTGAATAAAGAATTCATCGCCCGCAGTGGCATTGAAGCTGAATAGATGCGACATGCCAGCAGGATCGAGCGTTCCACTGAATGCTGTGCCAGGAGTGATCGGGGAGGCGCTGCTGACGTCAAGCAGGCGGAAGGAGTAGGTTGCACTATCGCCGGAACCGGAAACAGTCAATGTGTACTCGCCAGCGATTGGAGCGTAGAACATGCTGTCAAAGTAAGTAAATCCCGAGCCATTTGAGGACCCCGTCACGGAACCATACGGGGTCCCATTTGGTCCCTGAACCTCCCAAGCTGCACCATCCGTGTCCAAGCCGTCCATGTAATACCAGCCAGGCTGGCTAACGCTGAATTGGAACGTGTCAACGTCGCCTGGGTGGGAAAGCGTCCCTTCAATCAATTGGCCAACAGTCATCGCAGACAGAAGCACTTTCCGCTCGAGCAAAGAGATGGTTCCGATCTGAGCTGCCGTTGCAGGAGCCCGCTTTCCCATCCGAAAACTACGACGAGACTTCAGAGACGATGGTGCTCGATAAAGTTGCTCAAATGCAGAGAAAAACGAGTTGCCAAGATTCTTCATGGGTAGGTTAATCCTGCCGAGATTAGATGAATAATGTGATTAGTGAACTGGCTAAATGTCGGCTGTTCAGTGGGTGTGCGATTGTCAACTCTTTCTTGATCAGATCAATGGTAAAATAGTATGAATGTACAAATTAAGCGAATATTCCGATTGTAACATTAGTGAGCAAAACTAAATCCGGGTCTGCCAATGTGACTTGAGGCCTGTCATCCCAGCGGATAATCGTTCGGGGGGCCCTTCACTTCGACTTGCTCAATGTGTTGGTGGCCATAAGCTAAGGCCAGGTAAGCAATTACGGTATGAGTGCGCGGTATGCAGGGCGCGAACGGCCTGCATGATCTTTCTGAGTTGGCAACATGCATGCCCCAAGTCGCAAGCAAGGCTCATGGGGATAGAAACAACCGGAGTCAGATTGTGACTGCTATGAATTTCAGCGTGGACGAGTTTTTCAGCACGGTTCTTATATTAGTCACGGGATATGTACATTGTTGCCCATGTGTAAATAAAGAACTGAGGCAAGAGAATGATCTTGCCCCAGTCAGTTAACACTACTGTCGATTATCAAACCGTGGGCATGAAGGTGATGAAGGTTCCGGTGAGGTGGTACTCGCCGGTGTTGGCTGTTCCGTTCCAGTTGTTGGGGGTGATGGAGAGATCGCCGTCGAGATAACCACTGGCGATTCCCTGGATGGTGCTGAAGGTGCCCCTCAGCAGATCCACGGTGTCGGCGGTGAAGTCGAGGGCAGCGACGAGGACGTCGGAGGATGTGGGAGTGAAGTTGACCCAGGTCGAGTTGTTGTCGTACTGCCACTGAGCGCCGTTGAGACGGACGTTGACAAAGTTGTCGGCGTTGTTGAAGTCGAGACCTGAGAAGCGGGTGCGGACGTTCTGTTGGCTGTACATCATGTAGCCGGTGCCGGTGGCGTTATCGGTGCCGCCGACGCCGTTGCGGAGGTTTGTCAGCGACGTGCGTGGTGCGAAGGTGATGTAGGTGCCGGTCAAGTCATACTCACCGGCGTTGCTGACGCCGTTGTAGGCGTTCGCAGTGATGGTCAGATCGCTGTCGAGATAACCTTGCACAATGCCGTTGACCACTCCGAGGTTGCCTTCGAGCATCGTGACAGTGTCAGCGGTGAAGTCGAGTTCTGCGACGAGGACGTCGGTGGAGGTCGGTGTGAAGTTGACCCAGGTGGAATTGTTGTCGTACTGCCACTGAGACCCGTTGAGACGGACGTTGATGAAGTTGCTGGCGTTCGTACTGTTAATTCCAGGGAAGCGTGACTGCAGGCTCTGCTGGCTATACATCAGATAGCCCGTGCCAGTCGCGTTGTCGATCGCGGCGACCCCGAATCGCAAGTTGTTCAGCGGGGTACTGGCTGCAAAGGAAATGAAGCGCCCGCTCACTTCAAACTCACCGGCATTCGCCTGACCCTTCCACTGATTGGCCGTGACCAGGAGATCGCCATCAAGATAGCCCATGGAAATTCCGTTCACGATTCCAAAGTTCCCCTTGAGCATGGTGACGGTATCAGTTGTGAAATCAATGCTGGCGACGAGGACGTCGGTGGAAGTCGGCGTGAAGTTGACCCAGGTCAAGTTGTTGTCGTACTGCCACTGACCTCCGTCGTAGCGAACATTGATGAAATTGTTGGCATTGTTGGAGTCAAGCCCTGAGAACCGCGTCCGAACATTTTGCTGGCTGTACATCATGTAGCCGACGCCGGTGGCGTTATCGGTGCCGCCAACTCCGTAGCGGAGGTTGGTGAGCAGGGTGCCTCCGGGTGGGAGTTCAAAGATATCGGTGACTGAGATGGTGAAGGTTTTTTCGAAGAAGAGTCCCGACTGATCGGTGGTGCGAACGCGAATGGAGTAGCTGGACTTGATTTCGTAGTCGAAGCTGACATTGGCCCGCAGTTCGTTGCCGACGATGGTGAAGGCCGCGTTGTCCGCTGAGCCAATCCCTGAGACAAGAGAATAAACAAAAGTGTCGCCGCTGTCCGGATCGGTCGTGCCAAGCTCGCCGACAGCTGTACCTGGGGGCTGATTCTCTTCAACGGTAGTCCCTGACAGCGACAGACTGTGAGGTGCATGTGGTGTAAACTTCCAGAGTTCTCGGCCTTCGAACGTGCTGTTTCCAAGTACGTAAAACGCACCGTCGGTCGGGAGAATGTCGGTCAACACCACATTATATTGAGCAACCAGCCAGGCTCCATTCTCCTCGCTCCATTCGTAGATGGAGTTTCCGGTCGTGTAGAAGAAGCGGCCGTCAATCACCGTGTAGTCAGAAGCTGACCCGGAAAGATTAAATGTCCGTGAACTGCCAGTCAGGAGGTTGTATTCAGTGATGCGAGCAGGTCCCAGAGAGTTCTGGACGTACAGCGAATCTCCAATTAGTTTCACTTTGCTGATAAAAGCGATGCCTGGGAAGATCGTGTAATTTTCAATCTTACCTTCCGAATTGACCTTCCAGATACCTGTGCTCAAGGATGTCCCCGTAGGAGAGGCTACGGCGTTCAGGAAATATAACTCTCCACCGTAGGCAACGAACTTGCCCGGCGAAGTGCTCGATGTTCCCGGTGATAGTTCACCAACAAGTTCAATTCCCACAGTCGTCGTGTATCGCCAGAGCTCGCGTCCGAGCAGCTGGTTCATACCAGACATATACAACGCGTTGCCGACAACAGTCAGATCACGAATGCTCGAACTGCCGGTTCCAGAATAGATATCAGCAATCAGCTGAACACTACCGTTGGAGTTGAGTGCCCACAGTTCAGAGCCATTTGTTGCATCCGTCGCAACAAAGTAAATGCGACCGGCATACTCGGCCATCGAATTTGGACCAGCAGTGACAGGCGTGAATCCAGTCAGGTCTTTCACCAGGACACTGTTTCCTGATGGATCGATCTTCCAGATGCCGAACAGACCAAGGGCGTCGGTGGCCATAAAATGCAGGGAATTTTGAACTTCAGCAAGCCCGCCGATTCCGGTAAAGAGCCCAGTGCTGATCACACGAGATAACTCACCATCGGTGTCAATTTTCCAGATCTCATTAACAGCATTCGCAACCAGATACGTTTCGCCGCCGATGACGATCGAGCCCGAAATAGAACCCGATGTAAAACTCCCCTGTGTTTCTGGAGTGATGATGGTCGGTAGTTCAAGCTGAGGATCAGGAATGACTTCAGTCTCGAAAGTGAAGTTGTACTCGGAAGGCTCGATTTCGCCTCCCTGGAACGTCAGGTTTAATACGTTCTCTGATTCACCAAGCAGCCATGAATTGACACGGAGAGTGATCGAAACCGATTGACCTGGCAGAAGATTGACGTTCGAAGGAATCGTAAAGGTGATACCGCTACCCAGCGTTTGCCTTGCGCTCAAATACGCAGCGAAATTTCCAGTGTTTCTGACCAGAAAAGTGAATGTCTGGTCCGCAAACTGTGTGAATCGCCCCAGATCGACGACAGAGCCATTGATGATCGTGGAACCAGACAGCGTAAACGACAGCTGAGGTGATTCGTCAATGTTCGAAAGGTTGATCGTGACTTCGGCAAACGAGCTTTCTCGAACCTTGCCACTGTCCTTTACTTCGATCCGAAGTTTGAAGGGAACGCCGTATTCGAAGTTGAGCACGCGAGTGTCTTTGACCCGAATTTGGCCCGTATAACGATCAATCTCAAAGGCACCAGACAGGTTTCCATCAGCGATCGAATAGGTCAGAAGTTGTCCAGCGTCTGGATCGGTAGCCACGACCGTTCCAACGACTGTTCCATTGGCTGAGTTTTCAGGAATCGTAAATTCCTGGTCAGCAACTATTGGTGGTGCACTCGGAGTGGCATTTGTGTACTTCGCAAAGACAGTCCCACGGAAATCATCTGCAGAGAAATAGATTTCATCATTATACTCGAAGAAATATCGTGGCGAGCTTGAGCTATTTCCTTCTCTAAAATCTTTGACGAGTTCGGCAGAGAGATCTGGGTTGATCCGCCAGAGTTCTATCCCATGAATACCATCATTGGCTGTAAATATGAGTTCGTCACCGACAGAATAAAAGTCGTCTGGATGCCCAGAAGAACCAACGTTCGAAACTGAGAAGACCTGTTGTTCGCTGCCGGTCGTAAGATCGATTCGCCACAACGTGACACTACCAGAAATGGTCTTGCTGAAATACGCACCACCATTGTGCAGGATATGCAGATCAGTAGCAGTTGTGGCAGCAATCAAAACAGGGATTCCATCGGCTGCAATTTTCCACAACTCGGGCGACGGCCCGTTTGGTCTTGTGATAAAGTAAAGGACTCCATCGGTATCAACAAGCAGACTCTCCGGGTTGGAACTTCCGGTGCCAGCGATTATATCTGTCACGCGGACCGGATTATTGAACTCATCAAATTTCCAGAGTTCGTTGCCATGAGTTGAAGTCGCCGCGGTGAAGTAAATTGTCCCATGAGCGTATGCGAAATTTGAGGAATTAGCGTCAAAATCGCTAGGACTGATGCCTGCGACAATTCCTGCGCTGCCATCGGAATAGATTTTCCACAGTTGTGGACCTTCTGAATTTGAAGCAGAGAAATATGCAATTTCGCCGAGTTGATAGAACGTCGTCAGCCTCGAGTTGCTGATTTTGTTAAGAGTTCCATTCGAATCAAGGCGCCAGATACCAGTTGTTCCATCATTTTGATATTCAGCAAAGAAGTGATGTCCATTTACAGAAATTCCAAGAGATTTCTTCTCATAAGCTCCTAAAGCCCGTGGAAGGAAATTACCAACCTGTTCGACAACGCCAGAATTTGTTAATCGAAACAGGCGGTCCGGACCAATGTCCATTGTCCTTGCCGTGAAATAGATCATCCCGTCCAGGACAGTAAGAGACATAGGACTCGACGATCCTGAATCTGGATTAAGATCAGAGATCTGGGTGATTGTCCCCGCAGCGTCCATCCGCCATAACTCATTGCCGCTCTGGCCCGTCGGCGAATTGCTGGTGAAATATACATACTGTCCAGCAACAACAGCATTGGACAATGACATGCCAGTAGCGAGGGTGATCTCATTGCCATAGGCATCAATGTACTTGATCGTAGGATGGCCATTTTTGTAGGCCGTGTAATAAAGTCGACCGTTAAACTCAACAGAAGCAAAATAGTTTTCGGTCGACAATCGAGGGGCGGTTGTAAGTCGTTTTATCTGTCCCGCGTCGTCGACAGACCAGTATTGGTAACGGTACTCGTCATTGGATCCAAGAAAAATGAGCACATTGTTAAATGCGAAAAGTTCTCCAAATGTATGCGGGGCAGTGATAGTCGTGAGTCGCTGAAGATCACCAGCAGGGTTGATTCTCCAGAGGCCAAGGACGCCCGTGGTATCTGTCGCGGTGAAGTAAAGAGTGCCATTCACATTCGTGAGGGTAGAAGGGGAACCGTTTGATGGTCCGATATTCAGATCGATGACCAGTTCTAGACCTGTTGGAACAACTTTCCACAGTTCGCGGCCAACATCCGAGCGTGTCGTGACAACATAGACATTGCTTCCAACAGCTTCGACATCGTCAAAGGTAGAGCTTCCGTTACCCAGAGTGAAGTCGACAACTAGTTCAGCCTGATTGTTGCTGGTGATTCTCCACAATTCACGGCCTTCCTGGGTGGTCTGAGCCGTGAAGTAAAGCGTTCCATTGGAGTTGACTAGAAATGTTGGTGAACTCAGTGTCTGGTCAGTTGTGCTCTTGATCTCTGTCAAACTGCCATCAGAGTTGAGATGCCAGAGTCTTTGAAGGCTTGTGAAATACAACTCTCCACCAACGTCCGTCAGGTTAGCCGGGTCTGATGATCCAGAACCTGGCTGAAGGTCAGCAACCAGGACGACCTGTCCGAGTGAGTCCACTTTCCAAAGTTCGCGTCCAGTCGTCGAGCCCGCAGATGCAGAGAAATAAAGAGTTCCACCCACGACAGTCATGTTGGAGATGTTGGAACTGTTGCCCCCGGCATAGAGATCACTGACCAGTTCAGCTGATCCATTGGAGTTGATTCTCCAGAGTTCATTCCCCGCTGGGCTACCTGTCGAAGAATTGCCGCCAGATGCCGTCAGATAAAGTGTGTCTCCAACTGCAGTCAGATTCGCCGGGGAGGAACTTGCGACTCCCACGAAAAGATCCGATGCCAAAGACACGACACCATTCTGATCCAACTTGAAGACTTCCACTCCGGTCGTCGAGTGAGATGCAATGAAATAGAGTGCCCCATTCACGTTGGCCATCGAACCGGTTGCAGGGAGACTCGTCCCAAAAGTTAGTGAGGTCCCCTCATACTGGAGATTGACAATCTCGACACCCTGCGCTGATGTGTAGCGATGTAAGGCGTTTTGACCGTTACTGTTCGTAATGAAGTAAAGAGCACCGTTGAGTTCTGTTCTCGATAGCCAAACACCGGAATTGGTATTCGTGAAATCTGTCGAGACATCTTCGATCGTACCGCTCAGCAGCACTCTGGCTTCGAGGTTGACAAGCGCGGACTCGTTGGCGGATTGAGATGACTGACGTCGGGTCTTGCGGGCGGGTTGGCGGGAGAAGAGCTGCTTGTACCAGTCCAGAGAAAGAGAAGTAGAAGCAACGTCCTTGCGGCTTGGATTGTTCAGCGACATCGATTGGTTCCGATAGTGTACAAAAATGAGTAGAGCGTGGATTCTACTAATGGTTAGTCAGTAAGGCAAATAATTTCATTACGAGATTCATCAAACAGTTTGTTTGATAATTCTTCGCAAACGATGTGTTCAAAAAAATGATCACGGAAATCGTCGTTAGTCGAGAAAAGTGTTCAATTATTGCACATGAGGGGCTGGCTGAACGTCCTGGTGGTCTCCAGGCGAGCACGTCGGCATAAAAAAACTCCGCGGACAAATGAATGGCCGCGGAGTCTGTTTTGTTGAGAGTCGTCTACCAGTTGTTATCAAACCGTGGGCATGAAGGTGATGAAGGTCCCGGTGAGGTGGTACTCGCCGGTGTTGGCGTTTCCGTTCCAGTTGTTGGGGGTGATGGTGAGGTCACCGTCGAGGTAGCCGCTGGCGATTCCCTGGATGGTGCTGAAGGTGCCCTTCAGGAGGTCCACGGTGTCAGCGGTGAAATCGAGGGCAGCGACGAGTCGGTCGGACGAGGTGGGAACGAAGTTGACCCAGGTGGAGTTGTTGTCGTACTGCCACTGAGACCCATTGAGCCGGACGTTGACAAAGTTGTCGGCGTTGTTGGGGTCAAGACCCGAGAAGCGGGTACGGACGTTGGACTGGCTGTACATCATGTAGCCGGTTCCGGTGGCGTTGTCAGTGCCGCCGATGCCGTTGCGCAGGCCAGTCAGTGGGGTGCGTGGTGCGAAGGTGATGTAAGTGCCGGTGACCCGGTACTCACCTGCGTTGGTGGTGCCAGCCCAGTTGTTGGCGATGATGGCGAGGTCCCCATCGAGGTAACCCTGCACGATGCCGTTGACCAAGCCGAGGTTGCCTTCGAGGAGGGTGACGGTGTCGGTGGTGAAGTTAAGGGCGGCGACGAGGACGTCGGAGGATGTCGGTGTGAAGTTGACCCAGGTGGAGTTGTTGTCGTACTGCCACTGAGCGCCGTTGAGGCGGACGTTGATGAAGTTGTCCGCATTGTTGGAGTCGAGACCTGAGAAGCGGGTGCGGACGTTTTGCTGGCTATACATCATGTAGCCCGTGCCGGTGGCGTTATCGGTGCCGCCGACGCCGTTGCGAAGACCGGTCAGTGGGGTGCTGGGAGCAAAGGAGATGAAGGTGCCGCTCACGCCGAATTCACCCGCGTTGGTTTGACCCTTCCACTGATTGGCGGTGACGAGCAGGGTGCCGTCAAGGTAGCCCTTTGAGATGCCGTTTACGACGCCGAAGTTGCCCTTCAACATCGTGACGGTATCCGTCGTGAAATCAATGGCGGCGACGAGAACGTCGGTCGATGTGGGAGTGAAGTTGACCCAGGTGGTGTTGTTATCGTACTGCCACTGAGACCCGTTGAGGCGGACGTTGATGAAGTTGTCGGCGTTGTTGGGATCGAGTCCCGAGAAGCGGGTACGGACGTTTTGCTGGCTGTACATCATGTAGCCGGAGCCAAACGCGTTATCGTTGCCAGCAACTCCGAAGCGCAGATTAGTGAGGGGCGTGCTTCCAACGGGCATCTCAAAGATATCGGTGACTGAGATGGTGAAGGTCTTCTCGAAGAAGAGGCCACCCTGATCAATGGTGCGGACGCGGATGGAGTAGCTGGACTTGGTTTCGTAATCGAAGCTGGCATTTGCCAGGAGCTGATTGCCGACGATGGTGAAAGCGGCGTTGTCGGTGGAGCCGGTGCCGGCGACGAGGGAGTAGGTATGGGTGTTGCCTGCGTCGGGGTCGGTGGTGGTGAAGGAGCCGACGGGGGTGTCTGGGGGGAGGTTTTCGGCAACCGTATTTGATGTCAGCAGAATATCTGAAGGAGCGGAATTGTTTGAAATGATTTCGAACGTCAGTGTCTGCTCGACCGAGAGTCCGAAGGCGTTGGTTGCCTTCACGCGAACCGTCACATTCTGTTGACCATCAAAAGTGGCGGTGGTGAAGAGTTGGTTCTGAATGAATTGAAACTGAGAATTGCCTTGAGAGCCTTCACCCTCAATGAGTTCATAGGTGAATGAGCCTTCATATTTGAGCTCGACAGCTGACAGCGTCCCGACGAGGGTCCCCGGTTGTGCATCCTCGTTGAACGCTTGATTGTCAATTGTGATGTTTGTTGGGCTCGGCAGCAGGAATTCGTAGGTGGCGCCAACTCCATAAGCGACAGTTGCATCATCGAGAGCATGGACCAGAATACGGTTTCCAACAATATCCACAGAGCTTCCGAATTTAGCACCCGATCCTGAAACTGGCGAGACCAATTTCTTTAACAGCGTCATCGAGTTGGTGTCATAGATATAGGCTGCTCCTACGGATGTCGTGCCGATACGATTGCCGATTGCTCCAATGACCAGAAGATGTCCATCCACATCCAACGAGTACCCGAAATCTCCAGATGAGACTGGCTCAGGATTTCGTAGAGTGGCCGTCAGGCTGAGATCGGAGAGTCTGAAGGCGTAAACGGAACCGGAGTTCGATGATGGATTGTCATCGTCAGGAGTGCCGATAAAAACGTGAGTATCCGAAATGGCCAGAGACGTTCCAAATTCGTCGAAACTCGACGGTTCAGGATTTGTGATCTTACCTTTGAGCAGTCCTGTTGTGACGTCATAAAGATAGACTGCTCCTGCTGAACTTGCTCCGGTGTCATCGCCTGGAGTGTTTATGGCAACATACTGGCTGTTGAGCGCGACCAGGGTGCCGAAGTCATCCGAGCTTGATGAGCCAGGATTTGTGAATGTTCTGTAGAAGGAACGAGTCGAGATCTGGTAGAGGTGGGTTGCTCCTGAGTTTCGGCCTGGTTCGCCGATCGCAATCAAGTCACCCGCAATGGCGATCGATTTGCCGAAGTGACCCAAACTGGCAGAGGTTGGTGCTGAAATTGTCCACACGAGATCGCCTGAGATCAGGTCGTAAACGTAGACTAAACCGGCGTCGAAGGTTCCACCGTCGGGAGTCGATACAAAGAGCAGGTTATCTTTGAGAGCAACGCTTTCGCCGAAGTATTCAAAGGGTGCAGATGTTGGGTTAACGATCGTTCTCAGCAGTTCGCCAGTTTGAGCATCATAAACGCTCACCATTCCCGAACCGATGTTGGTGCCAATCTGGGATTTGGGACTTCCAACGACAATGTATTGAGAATTGGAGGTCGTAAAAGAAGATCCATCGACGAAAGAATACTGTGGCTGGGTGATTGGAGGCAGAAATGAGCGAACGAACAACGGATCACGTTCATCGGTGACGTCCCGAATCGTGATGGAATAAATCGTCTCGTAGGCATTCCCGAAACTGTCGACAACACGAACACGTATCGAGGCCGAATTCATCTCCTCATAATTGATCGGGAGATTTGTCTGAAGCTGATTTCCCTCAATTCGGAAATACGAGTTATGAGTCGATCCTGTGCCGCTGACGAGTGAGTACGTAAACACATCACCGACGTCGGGGTCATTTGTTGATAGTAGACCAATGATTGTGCCCGCTGGTTGATTTTCCACGACGGTGCTGGCTGACAAGGCGATGCTGGTCGGACTGTCTGGGCCATCGAGAATCTGGATCGTAAATGTTTTCTCGGCAGACAGGCCTGCGGAGTCGGTCGAAAGAACACGAATGGATCGCGTTTTGGTCGACTCGTAGTTGAAACTGACAGTTGTTCGCAGCTCATTGCCGACAATCTGAAACGAAGAATTGTGCGTGCTTCCAGTGCCGCTGATGAGTTGGTAGGTGAACGTATCACCGGTCGTCGGATCGGTGGTTGAAAGCGTTCCGACGACAGTGCCCGCCGGTTGGTTTTCTGCGACCGAATCGTTGCTGAGCAAAATATCTTCTGGGCCGCCGGGAGGATCAATGACTCCGAGCAGTTGAATCCGATAGAGGCCTTCGTCTGTGTCTGAATTCGGCAGTTCCAGCCAGGCTGAAAGTGATCGATCGATCGATGTATTCATGCGGATGGTCAGTGTCACGGAGCCACCCACTGCGACTGACTGTCCCTGCTGGAAGTTTGAAACGATTTCAAAGCCTTCCCCGACGATCTGAGCAGGTGAGAGAGTCAACGGTAATTGTCCGAGGTTCTGAACAGTGACGGTCTTCTCAACGATATCATTGATATTTGAAGTCCCAAAATTGATCACACCTGTCTGACTGGCAATCGGTTGAGAGTCTACAATGACAGAGATCTCGGGCCCGACGACTGTGCCGTCCAGCGATACTGAAAACAGCTCTTCATCAGCGTCATTGCTGAGAATACGGATCGAGCCATCCTGACTGCCAGGAAGGTTGCTTTGCATCTTTACGAGAATCGTCGTTGCCTGCTGCGGGGCAAGGACCAGGTCGTTCGGGATTTGACCTACGATCTCAAAGTTGCCTGTCGTATCGACTGAGTGGAGAATAAGATTTTCCGAGCCTTGATTGACGACAATCAGCGCGCGATAAGACGGCTGATTTTGCAGGGCCGTTCCGAAGTTCAATGTGCCGAGTGCATCGATCAAATTGTTGGACTGATCTTGAACGGAGATCTCCGGACCAGCGGATTCTTCGTCGACGTTCCAGGCGATTGCGTATTGTTCTGAGTTGGCATCGGAGACAAGGTCCCACACCTCGCCCGACCAGACGACGCGCATCATGTAATTGCCAGTCTCAGGAATTTCGAAATTCAAGTGTTCGACATTGCTGTACCGAGATTTGGATTCCGCGATTTTCTCTGTTGCGACCCCATCTTCAGTTTTCCAGATCTCCAGATCGAGGTTATCAAAGCTGTCTTCGTAAGACTGATTGGTCAGCAAGTCGATCGTTCGATCGGCAAACCAGGTCAGGCTGGACGTAATCGTTGAGCCAGCTGTCAGTACCTGATCGAAGAAATAATCATTGAATACCCCGTCAACGGACTCTCCGTAATCCCAGCCAAGTGAGTCAATGGTTCCTCCGATATCGCCAGCAAGGTCGCTGGTCCCATTTAGCAGGACGTTATACGCCTCGGAAAGATTCATCCGTCCTGCGCCTCTGAGTGGATCGAGGGCGCTCGTTGTTGTGATGACGCCATCAGCGAGTGATTGTGCATTGCTCCAGCCAGTCGTTTTGTCAGCTGAGCTTTGAAGGACGGCTTGAAGCACGCGGGCGTCAGTGCCGATGGTCGTATCGCCGAATGTTCCTCGGGCGGCATCAACCATGAGCGCCAGCCCTCCGGCTACAGTCGGAGCAGCGAAGCTGGTTCCCTGCAAATCAGAGGTGTACGCGGTCGTTGATGTCGAACTGCTTCCACCGATGTTTCCGCCGGTCGCGCCGCCATAAAAGGCTGCTGTCTGGTCTTCACCTGGAGCGAGGATGTCCACCATTGGTCGCACCAGGGGAATCAGGATTCCCTGATTTGAAAAGGGGCCTGTCGGCTGACGAACCGTCGGAATGAAAATGCTGCCGAGGACGCCGCCGCTGCTGAAACTGGAGACAGTTGAGTAGGGATTATTTCCCGTGTCAGGTCCGAGGGCACCGACGGAAATCGTGTTAAAGCCTGCTGCCGGTCCGCTAACGGTGTCGCTGCCAAATCCAGAATTACCAGCAGAGAAGACGACTGAGGTTCCCGTCAGGTTTGCCAGCGCGTCAATGAGTCGCGATGTTGTCTGCGTCCCATAGTAGTCACCACCACCTCCCCAACTGGAATTGATGACATCAGCGGTGACGAATTCCGATCCAACGCCATCAAGCATCAGTTGCCGATAGGGGAACAAGAACGACTGGTCTGTAAATGAGAAGGAAGTTCGATACGGAGTTCCCGACCAGGAAGTAGCAATCGCGCCAGAGTAGAGCTCGGCATCGGGTGCCATTCCGATTTGATATGGC
Source organism: Lacunimicrobium album (assembly GCF_052161635.1). Lineage (GTDB taxonomy): Bacteria > Planctomycetota > Planctomycetia > Planctomycetales > Planctomycetaceae > SXPC01. The sequence continues at coordinate 3,206,462 of NZ_CP197413.1, read as the reverse complement.
AGATCGGCGTTCGTATCACCGCCGATGATCTGGCTGACCCACGTTGCGTGTCGATCAACCTGACCGAGTTGAGTTCCGGTAATCGAGGTGTTGTGAATTTGACCTGATAAGTTGGTAAGCGTCTCGTGTCCTGACCAGGCATGTCCGGCTTCGACGTTACCGACGACTGCCCGGGTACCTGTGAATCCTGCTGCGTAGAATCGATCTGCCCCCAGAAAATCATTGATGTTCAGACCGTTATAGATTGTGCTGCCACGGCCTGAGGAGACATATCCGGACTCGCCCCAATAAATAGGCTGGCCGGTCGCAACGGTATTCTGATAGGCCTGCAATGCCTCTCCCGATAAGCCATTCAAGTAATCTGAGTCTGATGTTGCAGCACTCAGCAATACGCGAACTTCGAGAGTCGCCAAGCGGTTTTCCGCATAACGGTGGGCACGTCGTCTGGGAGCAATCCGGTGTTTACAAAAGAATCGACTCAGCCATTGATAAGAGAAAAGTGAGAAGAAAGACTCACGAACAGTCCGGTTTTGCATTGCTGAAAGTCGCTCAATTAAAATTGGAAGAATATTCAGTGGGACAGCAGTCTACCCACAGAAAGTTACCAAGTCGAATATTGAAATCGTCAAATTTTCACGCATTCGAGGCTGCTTATGGAAAGGGCGTCTTATTGAGGACTGTCTTTGGTGAGCGCGCGTAAAAAAACACGCCGCGGCAAGCGTGGCGTGTTTTTATGGTCATGCTGTGGTCTTTGAGGCTCCCTTGAGGAAAAGAGCCTGTTCGGACTTAGGCGAGTTGCTTGCGAGCAGAGCAATCGGGTCAGGCGATCGTGGGCATGAAGGTGATGAAGGTTCCGGTGAGGTGGTACTCGCCGGTGTTGGCGTTTCCGTTCCAGTTGTTGGGGGTGATGGAGAGGTCACCGTCGAGGTAGCCGCTGGCGATTCCCTGGATGGTGCTGAAGGTGCCCTTCAGCAGGTCCACAGTATCAGCAGTGAAGTCGAGTTCTGCGACGAGGCGGTCCGATGAGGTGGGCACGAAGTTGACCCAGGTGGAATTGTTGTCGTACTGCCACTGAGCGCCGTTGAGACGGACGTTGATGAAGTTGCTGGCGTTCGTACTGTTAATTCCAGGGAAGCGTGACTGCAGGCTCTGCTGGCTATACATCAGATAGCCCGTGCCAGTCGCGTTGTCGATCGCGGCGACCCCGAATCGCAAGTTGTTCAGCGGGGTACTGGCTGCAAAGGAAATGAAGCGCCCGCTCACTCCAAACTCACCGGCATTCGCCTGACCCTTCCACTGATTGGCCGTGACCAGGAGATCGCCATCAAGATAGCCCATCGAAATTCCGTTCACGATTCCAAAGTTCCCCTTGAGCATGGTGACGGTATCAGTTGTGAAATCAATGCTGGCGACGAGGACGTCGGTGGAAGTCGGCGTGAAGTTGACCCAGGTCAAGTTGTTGTCGTACTGCCACTGACCTCCGTCGTAGCGAACATTGATGAAATTGTTGGCATTGTTGGAGTCAAGCCCTGAGAACCGCGTCCGAACATTTTGCTGGCTGTACATCATGTAGCCGACGCCGGTGGCGTTATCGGTGCCGCCAACTCCGTAGCGGAGGTTGGTCAGCAGGGTGGCTCCGGGTGGGAGTTCAAAGACATCGGTGACTGAGATGGTGAAGGTTTTTTCGAAGAAGAGTCCCGACTGATCGGTGGTGCGAACGCGAATAGTGTAGGACGACTTCGTCTCGTAATCGAAGCTGGCATTTGCCAGGAGCTGATTGCCGACGATGGTGAAGGCCGCGTTGTCGGTGGAGCCGGTGCCGGCGACGAGGGAGTAGGTATGGGTGTTGCCTGCGTCGGGATCGGTGGTGGTGGTTAAGGAGCCGACGGGGGTGTCTGGGGGGAGGTTTTCGGAGATGGAAAGGGAAGAGAGAGAGACGTTGGATGGTGAACGGTTCACGGTGACCTGGATTTTTGATGTCCTTGTGTAGGTCCCGTCGCTGACAGTGTAAGTCACTTCATCTTGACCAAAGCTTGGATCCGACGAGGTATATTGAATCTTGCCATCTGTTGTGATGACTGCTGTTCCATGTGCGGCGGAGACCGATGTGATCGAGAGAGGCTGACCTGGCTGGAGGAGTGAGTAATCGTTTGCCAACGCGTCGATAATGATGGTGTCGCCAAGGTTGGTCGTGGCTGATTCTTTTACAGCAATCGGTCCAGAGAGTTTCAAGACGAAACCAATATCCGCGATCGTGGCGACCGCATCTGACGGATACGGGGCTCCATTGAGAATTGGGGTCCTGGCGACTTTATTTAGATGCTGGCTGGTTCGTTCAAAATCACCGGTCATCCATTGAGCGATGCCGACCCCAGCTGTGTCTGTGCGGTCCCACCAGGCGGTTTTGTTTCCGATGGTCTCGCCCCAGTGTTCGTTCATCGCTTCAGCTTGGGATTGAGCCATTTCCGAACCGGGATCGATGACTCCGAACAAAGTTGGCCAGACGATTAGAAATGAAATGCCTTGGTTGTTATACCAATTGCTGAAATCTGCTTTTTGAGCATAGTACTTTCCTGTTGGCGTCTCGATCAGTTCTGGGCCAGTTTCAGACTGAGTGGCGTCATCGGGTGCCTTTTGCAGACTGATGTAGAACAGGCCTGTGCTTTCGTCGTAGAGATCATTCACGATGCCTTGTCGAGTCAGATCGGCAGCGGCATTCATAATCTCGGCTCTCTCACTGTCCTGATAGATCAGTGACTCAACGATCGCTGCTCCTCGGAATCCTGCATATGACTCTGCAGCATCAGCCAGATACATGACTGGGAAATAGGTGGCTCCGTGAGTCAGCCCGTTTGGCTGTTGAAGGGTCAGTAGTCGATTCGAGGCCAGGCGAACCTCGTTTTGAATGGACAGAAGGAATGTGGTGTCAGACGATAGTTCAGCGTACTTACCAACCAATAACAAGAACATCGACGCGGCACTGTCCTGTCCATCAGAGAACGTGGTCGGACCACCTACTGACGAATCATCGAAGTACCAGTAGCGTTCGATAGAGCCATCCGTATTGAGATGGTCTGCGTACCATTGAATAAAGCGTCGAGCCATATCGAGTCGGTCAATGCCTGCGATCTCCGGTCCTTCGAGCAGTCCCCAGAGAGCGATCGAGGCAAAGTACGAATCGATGACATAAATCGGGCGCCCGTCCTCGCTGTAGGCACCCGGTGCGTTGATCATCCGGATCGCGCCGTTCTCCAGTTGAGCTGACTGAAGGTAATAGGCAAGATCAAAGGGAGTGGCGACTGAGCCTGTCGTGTTGCTGAGAACGTTCCCACTCAGTTCGAGTGATGTTGAGTGTAACCCGCCAGTAGTCTGAACTGTGAAGGTGGTGTTCTTGTATCCTTGATCAATCAGCATCACGAGTTCGAATGCGACGTATGAACCTGTTGCGATTTGCTGACCTGATACCAGGGGCATCGTTGGGCTAAAGGTAAATTTCGTTCCGTCAAATGAGGTAGATTGAATAGTGAGTGTGCCTGAACTCGTATTGTGAAGAAGAAATTTCTTCACAACGTAGTAAGAATTGACGGTCCCAAACTCAATCAATGCATTCTCGTCGAGAAGTTTTCCTTCCTCGTTGGTGATCGCCAGTGATGAGTTGATGGTTCTTACTCGAACCGTGTAAGCAGAATTGTCCTGGCTGGATTGAAGGCTTTGGTTTTTGATGTGGACGTAGTAGGTGTCAGCAGCGAGGAGCTTTGTCGAATAAAACTGATCGTTCACCTGACTGGAAACAACAATGGTGCCATTGCTCGATTTGAGTGTCACGATGACTCGCTCGGTCACCCCTTCAATCTGGAAGTTCACGTAAGTCGGTTGTGTGATTTCGAAGCGATAGTAATCCTCATCACCAGTCTGGACCTGATCCTGGATGGCAGGATTGTTGACGATGAGCTCCGATGCATTTGCGTTGGAATTGCCTCCGTCGGTTGCGTTCTTTAATTCTGTGATTGAAAGATAGACGCTGTAAGCTGTTTTGATATCTGGTTGTGATGTCAGGCTGACAAAGTACGTCCCCGCAGAAAACGCACCTGTGTAATGAATCGGGTCGAGGGCGTCACTGGTGACAGCCTCGAGGATTTCTGCGGTGTCGATCCGCTGATTATTGTTGGTGTCTTTAATAATCTGATAGGAAAGAGCTTGCGTGAATCCGTTGAATCTCAAGTGAGCATTGGATGCAGTATTCAGCGTGAACTTGTAGACGTCGATGTCGTTCCATTGAATGACGTCGTGACGAAAAGCGCCTCCGGGGACCAGAGCAGTCGCATTGGCGAGATCATTGCCAGCGTCGTTTGTTCCCCAGCCTCCTGCAGAAAGTTTAGTCGTATAGGTTGTTGTCAGCGACGTATTCTCACTGGTGATCCGCAGGTAATAGACTCCGCTCGAAAGCATCTCTGACAGTTTCACGCATTCAGTCGTCGCGGCAACTGATAATGACGCAAGCAGTTCAACCTGTTGTGCTGCCAGATCGCCATTGATGTCCTGGTAAATCTCCAGTTTCAAGTTCTGGTCGCTGGTAACGTCAATGAAAAGCGTGCCCGGGGTCGTAAGCGTAAATTTGGCGATGTCAGCGGTGTCGACTGCGTCGAGTGTGCCGTTGAATGACTTAATCCCGTAAGACAACTGCTGCAGATCGTTAGCTGTTGCAAACGAATTATTAGGTTCTGTGCTACTGAGAAGAATCCTTGACTCCAGACTGGCGATACTTGTCTGGCGAGCGAGCAATGCTCGCTTTCGGGGAGAGCCTTGCGTGCGTGTAAGAGAACGAATCAGGCCCATGATCGCCATCGTCTTATGTTTCCAGTATTGAGAATAATTATTGTGTCAACAAATCGGGATTCCTTAGAGAGTGTCTGTTTACTTCATAGTGGTCAAGGGGACAGTTCGGGAATTCAGCGAAAATTCTTAAAGGGATAACACTTCTTTTTTATAATCCAAGAGCAAATCAGAACGTCTGATTCGTGACTCGTCCTTTATTTCGAGAGTTCCAATACGACTGTTCCCAGTCCAAGCGTCTGGTAATTAGCGCGCATTAAAAAACACGCCGCGGCAACCGGGGCGTGTTTTTTATGGTCATGCTGTGGTCTTTGAGGCTCCCTTGAGGAAAAGAGCCTGTTTGGACTTAGGCGAGTTGCTTGCGTCGGGCGACGAGAGTCCGGACACGTTCTGCCAGCAGAGCTGCGTCGAACGGTTTGCGGAACGTCTCGTTGAAGAGAGTACGATCGAAGCCGATTGCGTTGTCGTCATCGCTGAGCAGGCCAACGAGGACGGTTTCGGCGTAGTCGGTATTTTTCTTCAGGTTTTGAGCGATCATCAGGGCCTCCTGGCGTCCCATGGCGAAGTCAATAATGACTGCGTCAGGGTGCAGGGCTTCAGCCTGAATCCCGGCTTCAAAGCCAGAAGCTGCGGTTTCAATTTTGAATTCATCGGCTGAGATGAATTCTGACAGACCCATCCGGACTTGTGGATCGACTCCGACGAGGAGCATTTTGCCCATCGCTTCGTCTTCCAGCTCGCCCAGGGGCATGCCGTGTTCTTTCAAAAAGCGAATCAAATGTTCGCGTGGAATCCGGCGGTCTTGTGAGCCTGGAATCCGGTAGCCTCGGAGTCGTCCTGAATCGAACCATTTTGACACGGTACGAGGGGCGACTTTACATATCTTAGCTACCTGGCCAGTCGTGAAGATCGTCCTCATTGCGGGCTTCTCCAATCACGTAAAGTGGTCATCCACAGGGAGGCGGGCCCTGTGCATACTCACCCCGTCAACGATCGATGGTCGGCTATCCTAGCCCTTGGGTCCGTGGCAAACACCACCGTACTTATGGTTCGGGGCCATCTCAGGGTTTGTTATAAACGTAGTTGCCGCTTGAACGTTACAGCGCGGGAGCCGTAACGAAGGGGTTGCCTCAACATGACGTACAGCTGCGACGGTTTTCAGTCAGAAGGTCATATTCTTGCCGAATACGTTTCTGATTGATGTCGCACAGTGGTCCACTCACAAAGCGTTCCACCGCCAAAATAGAACTTTCTTCTTTTTGGCCGAGGCCTCGAGAAAAAAGGGCGGGGGATGCGGACCAGACAGCGCAAGGGCATCTTGCACTCTTCGCGGATCGTCCTCAATGTCCATTCCCCCCTAACAACGGTCCTCGCCGGAGCGAGCGATCACTTCCCTGTAATCATTGGGCAGCGAATCCAAGGTGGTTTCGTTGCCAACCGTCTGACCTATATATTCGGCGTAAGTGTGTCGCAAAATTTAGCATGATTTGAATAAGCGCCGTTTTGGGTGCCAAGCTTACCTGCGGGATGTCAATATCATCCGTTACAACCGTTACAGCTTTGCAAGATGTGGACAGCTTATCACCCGGAACTTCGGCAGAACCGCAAGCAGACTGAGTTCTGACGTCGAAATCCGGGGAATCTCAATTGACGACGATGATATGGTTGAACTTCGATGCGAAACGGGGGAGACTGACTCAGACACTGCTCACCGGTGAAAGGATGAGCAAATTGTCAAAATGACATCGAAATTGTTTGAGGTGGCTTCTAAATCAAAAGCCAGAAAGAACTGACCACAGAAAAATAACCACAGAGGCACGGAGGACACAGAGAAAGACTTGGCGTGATCATGCCAAGTTCAGGGCTCTGTGATCTCCGTGCCTCTGTGGTGAGAAATTCTTGTCTTCTGGTTTGGGAAGTCCTGAACTCTCCAACTGATCGGTGTTAAATCAATCTTCTAAGTATTCAGGAGACCAGGATGAGACTGCGCTTGATCGTTGGGTTAGCTGTGATGTTTGCGATGGGGTTTGCTGGTCAGGTCGACCTGGCAGCTGGGGAAAAGGTGAAAGTCCAGGCAGACTTCTCCAAGGGACTGGACGGGTGGCAACCAACGGATACGACGATCTGGGAATCGAAGAAGCTCGACGATGGGACGTCGGTCGCGTATGTCAAAGGGCAGTCGAAGGATTACCAGCCGAAGTTTCGCAGTCCGCACTCGATCCTCTTAAAGAAGGATCTTGTACTCGGCTCGTTCACGTTGACTGCGAAAGTCAAGACGACCCAGACCTCCAGGGCCCACCGCGATCTGTGTGTCTTCTTCGGGTGGCAGGATCCGGAACACTTCTATTATGTGCATAACGCAGAGCAGACCGACCCGGCTGCCAATCAGGTTTTCATCGTGAATGAAGCTCCGCGAATCCTGATCACCGAAACTGGCGACAACGGCACGAAGTGGGGCCAGGACGAGTGGCACGACATTAAACTGGTCCGGGATGTCGAGAGCGGGCTGATCGAGATGTACTTCGATGATATGGAGAAGCCGAAGAAGGTGGCTCACGATAAGAAATTTACGTGGGGCGCGGTTGGCATCGGGACGTTTGATGACCACGGGTACTTTAAGGATGTGGTGATTGAGGGGGAGGTTGTGGAGAAGGAAGTGAAGCTGCCGGTGGCGGCGAAGTAAGTCATTTGAGGCGAGCGGGGGGTGTGAACCCCCTGTCTTCTTGCTTCAGTTGAGCACATCGTTTTCATAGAAAGAATTAGAGAAAGTATCGATGGGAAATGGGAACGCGCGATTGGTTTCGTAAACAGACTTGGAAGAACGCCGATCAAATTGATTTCAATACTCGTCTCGCGCGGGCCCGCGCGTCGAATCGCTCACAATATCTCCGCGTTCAGGCTGCGACCTTGGCTGAAGTCGGATTGCATGCCAACGCTTTAGAGCTTCTCGATCAGTATTTTCAGACGCATCAGGATAGTATTGATCTGGCACAAGCTTGGTTACAAAGAGCGGAATCGTCTGCTGCATTGGGAAATATTGAGAGTGCGGTCGAAGCCTATCGGATGTCTCTGCAGGCACAGCGAATACGCCCGAATGTTCAGACGAATGCCTGGTTGAACTATCCTTGGTTTGTTTTGGAGAACGAGCTTGAGCGTCTTTACGCTGAAGCGATGGAAGTCCTTTCAGAATTTCAATGCCAGTTGTTATTTCCGATTCAGGAATACCGTTACTATGGTTCGCTGGCATTGCTAGAGCAATGGGTAGGTCGTCTTGAGTCTGCGATGATGCATGCAAGGAATGCGATCGAAGCTTCAGAGCAAACACATTCAAAATTTCCAAGGCACACAACCCTCGGGCTAGTCTCTTCAAATGTGAGCCAATTGCACCATCGATTGGTTTTGTTGGTTTCGTAGTGTGGGTTAAGTCTCTGCGCAACCCACCATGAACTTGCGATAGCGTCAACTCGCGATGGATTACTATGATCACAGGCTAGGCCTATGATGTCCAAAATGAGTTGTGCAAAGCGTTAAACCACCCCTACCTGACTCTGGTGCTGGCTGATTTACGTGAAAAAGACGGTCGAGAAAGAACCGATTTCGTGGTACGACAAGTTCATTCCTGCCGTGATCACGACAGGTGTCCTGATGATCTTTGTGGGGACGATGTACGCTGCCGGGGCCGAGAACCACGGAGGCCCGCCGCCTCCTTATCATGAGACGATGTTTCACAAGCGGATCGGGATTGGGGTTCTACTGGCGGGGGCGGTGGTTGCGACGGTCGGGCCTGCGGTGTTGATGGTGGTGAAGTACAGGGCCAAAAAGCGGACGGGTGATCTTCGAGGAAAGTGAAGTCGTGCTGGTTTTCTTTCAATCGTGGTAATCGCTGCTTGTACTACCAGCCCTTTGGGCTTCATAATCGAACTTGAAGAGGAAGGAGATCACCGTTATGGCCGTGATGATTGAGCGAGATCAACGTGTTCTGCCGTTTCAGAACGGGGACGTTGTTTCCAAAGAGCGGTTCATTGAAACGCTTGAGGGGATTGGTGATGTTGTTGGTGTCGAGTTGCTGGAAGGGATGGTTTTTGTGTCGCCACCGATTCGCTTTTTTGAACATAGTGAGCCGCAGTTTTTGATGACACAATGGCTCGGGGAATACTTGCGAGTCACCCCGTTCGTCAAAGTCGGGCCGACGACGTCCATTGATCTGGCAGGGCAGAATGTGCCGGAGCCGGATGTCTGCATGTTTCTGCTTCATCCGGACCTGGGTGGCTGCCGGATCAATGAAAAGGGGATGGTGCAGGGGATTCCGGAACTGGTGGTTGAGATTGCAGCGAGCACGATCAGCAAGGATCTGCATATCAAGAAGCGGGTTTATCAGTCGGCTGGGATTCCCGAGTATGTCGTCTGGCGGACGGAGCAGAATGCGATTGACTGGTTCGTTCTGCGCGAGGGGAGTTACGAGCGATTGGAAGCCAGTGCTGACGATGGTTTCTACAAGAGTGAAGTTTTTCCTGGATTGTGGTTGGATAGCGATGCCATGGTGCGTGGCGATTTAATGAAGGTTCTGGACGTCAATCGCCTGGGATTGGGGACGGACGAGCATCGGAAGTTTGCTGAGACGTTGAAAAAGTAGCTCCTGTTGCCATCGGACTGTCGAAGCCTCTCACATCTGTTTGACCATCTTCAACCGATCATTTCTCGTTCACCTCTTTGGAGTTCTCGCATGTTTGTGAACAGTTATCTGTTTTTTGGGGGCAAGGCGGAGGAAGCGATTGCGTTTTATGAGAAGGCAGCGGGGGCTCATCGGGGGATGGTGATGAAGTTTCGGGACTCGCCGGATTTGAGTTCGATCCCGCCGGGGATGGGGGATTACGTGATGCATGGGGAGTTTCGGATTGGAGAGACGATGGTGTTTGTCTCCGATGGGCAGTCTCTGATGGAGAAGCCGAAGTTCGATGGGTTTGCGTTGACGATCACGACGAAGACAACGGAAGAGACAGAATCGCTTTACAACGGGCTGCTCGAGGGGGGTGAGGTGATGATGCCGCTGTCGCAGACGTTCTTTTGCCCGCTGTTCGGGATGTTGACCGATCAGTTCGGGGTGCACTGGATGGTGATGATGGAATCACAGGGATAGCAAATGGGACGTCGTCAGGCAGATTCCCGGACGAGGGCAGGGATCGTCTCGGGGGGATTGATGGCGCGGAGGTTGGTATCGATCGTCTTGGAGATTTCGTCCAGAGGCAGGTGGTTGAGGCTGCGCTTGCTGAACGGATCCTGCAGGGTCTCGCCGATGTGGTCGAGGGAGATTAGAGGGTAAGCCACGAGCATCGTGACCAGGGGAATGATCCAGATGATCTCGACACGGTGCAGCAGGGCAAACGGCAGCGTGAGCAGGAAGAACATGATGAATCGTCTGATGCTGATGCTGTAAGCACTGGGGAGAGGGGTTTTCAGAATCCGCTCGCAGCCTCCGATGTGATCGATCAGCTGAGCGCGTTGAGTGTCGATCTGCAGGAAGGCGAAGGAATCCATTTTATGACGAATGCGCGCCTCTTGAAGGAGGGCCGCCATCTTGCCGGCGACGAAGCTGGGCATGTGCTGGGCATTGCGAAGTTCATCAAGTCCGTCTTTGCCGACGATCGCTTCCAGGTCACTCCCGGCTCGTTCGCCTCGCAGGCTGTTTCGGCAGACAAATGGAAACGCGATGGCCCAGGAGGTAAAGTCATCACGCCAGCGTTGATCGTCGGGGCCAAAGTTGACGGCGTTGATCACGAGATTGCGCGACTGGTTGACGATCCCTCCCCACAGCTTGCGTGATTCCCACCAGCGTTCATAGCCGGCGTTTGTCCGCAAAACCAGCAGCAGACCGAGGATCGCTCCCGCCAATTCGTGAGGCGCGACTTCCAGTCCCAGGCGTGTCTGGAACATCGATTCATACCAGGTCGAGAGCAGACAGACGAGGTAGGCCAAGATTCCAATGATGAACACATCAATGGCGACAAGGGGCGTCGCAGAGCCTCGCAGGGCGATTGAGTCTCGCCAGAAATTTCCGCTTCGTTGATGCATGTGAGGTAGGAACTATCAGATGGGGAATCGGTGAGACGAATGAAAGGTCTGTCGACGATTCAACTTTTGATCCTAAGCAGCAGTCTGTCGTGGTTCAAGACCCGATCAGGCGTTTCCACTGACATGGCGATCGTGTCGATTTGTGAGTCCCTGGACAATCTCTTCATTGGCTGGGAAGACGGGATAGTCACCTAGTTGAGAGAGAGGTGTCCAGAAGAAGGGGGCTGTTGGCTGCGGAAGGGGCTGGTCATCATAGGGTTCGGGGGAGAGTCGACATTCCCAGAATTCGATATCGAGAGTTCGAATGTTATAACGATGCTGTTTGGCGATCATTAAGGCGACTGGTTCGACATCAAGTCCGGTTTCTTCGAGGCATTCTCGCAAGGCTGCCTGTTTGTGAGTCTCGCCGTATTCGCATTTTCCGCCCGGAAACTCGAAGATCGGGTCGGGGCGTGAGGGGAGATTTCGCGGACCGATTAAACAGTGACCGCGAGCAATGACGACAGCGATGCCGACGCGACGAAGCTCGTTGTGGTGCATTGGAATTCTTCTGTGGTCGATCAAGACAGGAAAACGACTCTATCACACTCCGTACGCACGGGCACGGTCAATCCCGAAGGAAAAGCAGTGTTCGGGACAAAGTTACAACTTGGAAGTGTAACGCGAATTGTGATTGACGAAATCTTCTGCGTGTTCTTCTCGGGCGCTGATCGAAAAATCAAGTTCAATCGAGATTCACCACGAAGGCTCAAAGGGCACCAAGGTGCACAAAGAAATTCCAGAACTTGAGATGGCACACGCTCTATTCGTGGTGCCGTGTGAGGCGCACTTTGTGAGTCTTCGTGACCTTCGAGGCTTTGTGGTGAACGATTTTCTGTTTTTGATTCTTCGTAAAGGCTATCGTAGGAATCTGTTCGCGTTCCCCTGTTAATTCATGGGCGGGATGAGGAATTCCTGGCTGTCTTCATCGGGGTCATCAACGATGACTGATCCGGGGTGCTGGCTGCCGGAGGGGGTCGGAACGTCTTTGACGCCAGCGTCTTCGTCGACGTCTGCTGCGGTGGTGACGCGTTCGGTAGAAATGCCTTCCATCAGGTTCTTGTTCTTGATGTTGCTGGCGTCATCGACGGTCAGTTTGAAGGCGATATCGCCGAATTGAACGGAGTCGCCGATTTTGAGGATGCCTTCACGCGAGATGATTTTCTCGTTGATGCGAACGCCGTTCATGCTCTCGAGGTCACGGACGACGATGTGATCATGCACGAGCGCGAGGATGCAGTGCTTGCGCGAGATCTTGCGGGACTGCAGCAGGACGATATCGCAATCCGGATGACGGCCAACCAGGAGAATCGGTTTGTCGAACTTGATGGCTGGTCCGCTTCCCAGAGGCTGGAGAACTGCACGCATGGAGTCTGCTTTCGAGGTGATGGGCGGGAGAGGTGTCTTTTTAGTGTGCCCGCCAAAGCGAGCGGGGTCAAGCAGGAAGCAGGGCGGAGGGGACGAGAGGGTGTTGAAGGGGGGGAGGTTTGCGGGATATACTGGGGTGACCTCGTTCTGAACTGGAGTTTTTAATGATCACATCCGTTTTGCCAGATGATATTCGGTCTCGCATCGCGGCCTATGTCGTGGAGGGGGCTTTTGATACCGACATAGACGTTCTTCGCGCGGCTATGGATGCACTCGATGCAAAGGATCACTTCCAACTGGCGGAGTTTCATCGCAAGAATGAGATTGCCATGGAACAAAGTCGACGTGGTGAAAGTAAGCTTTTGGATAAAGAAGCAATGTTAGCCCGTTTGCAAAAGAGACTCGACACAGAGGGGACTTGACACCGATGGTCTTGTGGTCTCCCCAGGCAGAAGGCGAGACCTCAAACGAGAACAGTTTGAGATCCAACCGGGAGGGCGAGGCTCTGTCCGAGCCGCCGGTCATGCGTTCCGTCGTATGGGTGCAACGGCGTGCATTGCGATCATGAGCGGTGAGTTGGACGTGTGGCACGGCCGTGTCGGCCGTGGAAATGGACGCTCGTTACGCTAAGACACGGCTGACACAGCCGTGGCACACAGGGAATGGCATCGATACATTGGTGAGAGGTTGCAACGCGGGACAGCGGCTCGGACGGAGCCTCGCCCTCCCGGTGGATCCCTCACACCCTGACCAGCGGTGACCGCAGTTCTTCATCCTGAATCGCATAGTTCCCTGGGTGGATCGAATAGTTCGAACGCATCCAGTCGTGCAGGCCGGTTAACGCGGTTTGGTCGTAGTCTCTGCTGACGTGCAGGGTCGGGGAGAAGAGGGTCTCGGCTTCGTGGGTCAGTTCGCCGTCCTGGGCGATGAGGGTTCCGGATTTGAAGACGTAACGGGGGCGTTGGAACATCGTGGTGATGTTGTCGTGCGTCGCGTAGATTGTGATATCGGCGTCGGCTCCGGGGGCGAGGTGGCCTTTGTCTTTGAGGCCGAGGATGCGGGCGGGGGCGGCGCGCGTGATGATCGCGATTTCGTCGAGCGTGTATTCGCGGGTGATGTTGGCGAGGTTGGTTTTCTCTTTGACGGCAGGCGGCATGCGGCTCAGCATTTCCTGTCGCATCGCGTGACTCATCAGCAAGGCGACCATCTCGGGGTACTTCAGAAACGCACCGCCATTGGGGTGATCGCTGGTCAGGGCGATGCGCCAGGGATCCTGCATCAGCAGGTACCACTCCAGGCCGATCGCCCACTGGATGGCGTGGATCAGGTTGGAGTAGGGCTTGAACTCGCCCGGGATCGTGCCGCAGCTCGATTCGTGTTCGATGTCCGCGGAGAACCATTTCTTCTTGGTGAGGTGATGAAGATGCTGGCTGAAGGGAGCATCCCCCGAGACCGTGATGACGTTCCCCGCGACGATGTGGCCGACGTCGATCGTGATGTTGCGGTTGTTGTGAACATAGTCGAGCAGGTGATGAGCCGCTGAGGAGAACGATGCGGGATCTTCGGGGCTGCCGTCGTAGCTGTGGAACTGGATGTGGGCGAAGTGGGCGCGACGACCTTCCAGGCACTTCATCGTGTCGAGCGTTGTCTTGTAGTTGCCGGGCATGCCGAGGTTGTTGCAGTGAATGTGGAGCGGGTGGGGGAGGGCGAGTTCGTCCGCGATCTGCGAAAGAGTGGTCACGATCTGACGAGGCGTGACGCCGAAGCCTGCGACCGGGGTATCGAGGTGATGAATCGTCGTGCGGGAGATCTGCTTCCAGTTCTCGACACCCCCCGGATTGACGATCTTCATGCCGAAGGCTTTGACGCTCGAGAGGGCCCAGGCGACATAGGCGCGGACCGCATCAATTTTGCCCGCAGCGAGGTTTTCGAGGATGTAATGATTGTTCCCCAGGAGCAGGAGGAAGCCTTTGTCGAGAATCGGCGTGCGAGACAATTCGTCGTGAGCGATGCGGGCCTGGAGGCCGGGGATGGCAGCGTCGATGGCGGTCGTGTAACCCATCCCGGCGAACAGCCTGCCGGTCGCGGTCGAGTGCGGGATGATCTGGTTGGCTTGATCAATGTTGAGCCGACGAGCCGCCTGCAGCAGCGGACCCGCGATGTGACAGTGCATGTCGATCCCGCCCGGCATGACGTGATGGCGCTGGGCATCGAACATCTTGTACTGATGCTGCTCAGCTGGCGGCGGCGTCGCGACGATTTTGCCGTCAGCGATCCACAACTCGGCCTGCTGGCCATGGATGTGGTTGGCGGGGTCGTGGAGCAGGCAGTTGGTGAGGTGGAGTTTGGACATGAAGCGGGGGGAGGGTTTACCACGGAGGACACGGAGGGGGACGGAGGCACGCAGAGGAGAGGATAGCAGATGAGTGGGGGAGCGGGCTATTGCGGGGGTGGTCCAGCCGTTCATGGCTGGATCGGCGCAGCCGACAAGAAGCGTCGCCGTACGCGTCCGAGTGTAGTCACCGCGACGTTGGGAATTGTTACCGCATGGCGCTGGTATCTTGTTCGCGTTGCGAACCCAGCCATGAACGGCTGGGCCACCCGGTGGCCATCCATCCGTACCGGGTGGGGGGGAGTCAGAGCGGGGTTCACGTTGAGCCGTCCCTACAGGACAGGAGGCGATGGAGGTGCTGCGGACCCTGGGTTTCACCCAGGGCTGGTAGAAAACGTCCCTTCAGGACTCAGATGGGGAGTAGGGGGATTTGATGGTTTTTCCCCTCATGACTCCCGACTCATGACCCATGAATTTGCTGCGTTACGCCATTAATGGCTCAATCACTCCGGTGGAATCGGCGAAGGATTTTTCTTCCACGCCTGTGGCTTGCAGCATGGTCAGCAGGAGGTTGGACATCGGGTTGTCTTTGGTGCCCGCGATGTGGAGGCCGGATTTGAGGCGGCCGCCGGCCTGGCCTGCGAGCAGGAGCGGGAGGTCGTGGGGGTCGTGGGCGTTGCCGTCTCGGAAGCCGGAGCCGAAGAGGATGGCGGAGTTGGCCAGGACGTTTGACTCGCCTTCGGGGATCGACTTGAGTTTTTCCAGCAGGTAGGCGTACTGGGCGACGTGCCACTTGGCGATCAGTTCGTATTGAGCCAGTTTATCCGGGTTGCCGGCGTGGTGGGAAATCTCATGGTGCGAGCCTTCGACCCCTTCGAGGAAGGAGAAGTTCTGGCCGCTGACGGAGTTGCCGAACATGAAGGTCGCGACGCGGGTGATGTCGGCTTCGAAGGCGAGGGCGATCATGTCGAGCATGAGTCGGGTGCGTTCGGTGTGGTTGGTCGGATCAGCGGGCGGGGTGCGGGTCGAGAAGTCGACGCGTGACTTCCAGCCAGTGCTGGTCGGGTTTTCGAGGGACGCCAGACGCTTCTCCAGGGACTCGACCGAATCGAGATATTGGTCGAGGCGCTGGCGGTCGTTGTGGCCGAGTTTCTGGCTGAGACGCTCGGCATCGTCTTTAACGAGGTCGAGGATCGGGCGATTCGACCGGCCACTCGGCTTGCCGTTGGAGATCATGACCATACGGTCGAAGGCGAGTCGGGGGTTGATCTCTTTGGCGAGGGGCTGCGTCGGCTGCTTCCAGGCAATGTGGCAGCCGTAGACTCGCGTGTAGCCGACGTTGCCATCGACGCCCGAGGTGACTTGTTCGCAGCCGAGTTCCATGGAGGGGAGGGGGGTGAACTGGCCGAGGGTGCGGGCGGCGACCTGGTCCATGGAGACGCCGCCGCTGTTGAGGTCGACGCCGGTGGTCTTGGTGATCGTGCGACCGGTCAGCCAGGCAGCGTCTTTGACGTAGTGCCCGTCGCCGGTGTTGGTCGCCTGGTGCCACAGGTTTGAAACGACCGAGACATCCGACTTCAGGTGGGCGATCGGTTCGAGCTGGGCAGGAGCGGTCCAACCTTCGCCGGTTTCTGCTGGTGTCCACTTATCAGCACGCACGCCGTTGGGGAAGAAGAGAGCCGCCATGCGGACGGGCTGCGTCTGCGGGTTCACCGTTGTGGTCGCAGCGAAGGCCGAGAGAGGACGCATCGCTTCGAGCAGCGGCAACGCCAATGCAACGCCAGCACCACGCAGGACAGTTCTTCGGTCAAGACGCATCATGGTCATTCCACTTTCATACTTCGGTCGCAGATGAGATCGGGAATGAAGTCTTTGACACAGAGGGCACAGAGATCACAGAGGATTCAGATTTCAGGGATTGAAGTGAGAATCATTTTGAATGATGAATTCTCTCTCTCTTGATCTCTGTGCCCTCTGTGAACTCTGTGTCGAATGTCTTCTGGCTGTTGACTCTCATTCCTCAACGGTCTTATACAGGAACGGTTTGCTCAGGACGATTCCCAGGATGAGTTCCTGGGCTTTGTTGTCGTTGTTGTTCAGACGTTCGAGAATGGTTTCGACCGTGCAGACGTCGGAGGGACGCAGGCCGCGGTTCAGACCATATCCAAGCATCTTGGAGGTGACTTGTCGAAGGAATTGTGGCTTGTTTTCGAGAATGTAGGCTTTCAGGCCGGCGATCCCTTCGACATCACGACCATCCGCCATCGAGGCTTTTGCATCGATCGGGCCGCCTTCGTCTTTTTCTCGCCACCGTCCCAGGGTATCGAAGTTTTCCATGGAGAAGCCAATGGGGTCGATGCGGTCGTGACAAGTGGCGCAGGCCGGGTTCTCGCGGTGGATCTCCAACTGCTGACGGACGGTCATCTTCTTGATGTCGTGACCACCTGCTTCGAGTGTCGGGACATTCGGCGGCGGGGGGGGGAGTTCGATGCCGAACATCTTGTCCATGACCCAGGCCCCTCGCAGGACCGGGCTTGTGCGACGCGCGTACGAGGTGATTCCCATGACGGAGCCGCTTCCCAGCAAGCCGGCCCGATAGCGGTATTCATCCGGGAGTTCGACCGGGACGAGGTGTTGGTTGATGTCTTTTTCGTGCTTGAGGGACGACTTTTTGAGCTTGTAGACGCCGAGGAGTTCGCCGTTGAGGTAGGTCCAGTTGGAGTCGACCAGTTCGAGGAGGCTGCGGTTTTCCTTGATGACCCGCTCCATGATATAGACGGGCTGGTCTCGCATCGGAGCGACGTGGTGGTCCTGAATCCAGGGGTGAAGCTGGGTGTCGGGCTGCTTGCTGCGACCCCAGTCCTGCGTGCCAAGCCACTGACCCATGAAGAAGGTGAGCGAATTATTCAGATGTTCGCCACGACCATTGATCAGGCGGAGCGTCTGCTTCTTGAGTTCGTCGGGATTCTTCAGCAGTCCCTTATCAGCGGCGTCGCGGAGTTCGCGGTCGGGCATTGTCGCCCAGAGGAAGTAACTCAGGCGGGTCGCGATCTCGTGATCTGTTAAAGGGACATCGACGCCGGGCTGCTCGGGGACTGCTTCTGCGATGAAGAGGAAGTTGACGGAAACGAGGACAGCCCGCATGGCGTAGAAGGTGGCCTGTGTGTGATCGAGACCATCGGCTTTGGCCTGCTCGTAGATGTTGACGAGGAGATCGACTTCCTCTTTGGTCGCAGGGCGACGGTAAGCACGATTGGCGAGGCTTTTCAGGTTATTGCGAGCTGCTTCGGTTTCACTGACGCCCTCTTTGGGGAAGGCATGCAGAATCCGTTTGCGGGAGGTTTCATCCTTGGTAGCATAGTCGAGAGCAACGGCAGCAGCTTCGATGTATTTCTCCGCGTGCACCGGCGAGATGATCAGGGTCTCGGAGGCGTTGTTAAAGCCTTCCCCCCCGGCTGCATCTTCTGGAAGCGCATGCCCGACATCCATATGGACGCCGAGGAGGTCACGCATCGTGTTGGAGTATTCGTGACGAGCCAGGCGTCGGAAGAGTGGCGGACCGGCTTTTTCTCCCTGCTCCAGGAAGGCCTGTCGCGAGGAGTTGGCAATCCATTCGACGAGTTGGAGACGCATGGCGGGATCTAGAGGATCCGCGTCCTTGGGAGGCATGCTGTGGTCGGCGATCCGCTGACGGATTTTTTCCCATTCGTCGTGATGATCAATGAACGACTGCGACGAGTCGTGGAGGCGGTTGAGGTCGAAGCCTTCCCCTTCGTGACACTCCTTGCAGGAGATCTCGAGCTGCTTGAACAGAGACGTGGGTGGATCCTCGGCGCGTAGCATCGCGCATGAAAAGAGGATCGACAGTGATAAAAGGTAAGTCGGCTTCATGAGGTTGCTTGGAGGGAGCCGGGGGCGGCAGGCGGTTCAGGGGGGCATTTCCGACGCGAGTGGGGTCGAAAATGCCGGGATGCGTGGGAAAGAGGGCGGGAATCTGGCAAGATAGTGATGCTAACTCGGTATCGACTCAACGACAATCCAAAAATCGAAATACGTCCATGTTTCGGCGTTGGCTGAAACATTCCCCTCGGCGACGTCGTATTATACGCATAAGTGGAGCAACAGATGGAGTTTACAGCAGCATTTCCTATGACGCGGATGCGTCGTGTGCGCCAGGCCGCCTGGGTTCGAGGGATGGTCGCCGAGCAGGGAGTTTCGGCGCAAGATCTGATCTGGCCTGTGTTTGTGCAGGAAGGGACCAACACGAAGACCCCCATCGGCTCGCTGACGGGGCAGTTTCGCTGGTCGATTGATCTGTTGTGTGAAGAGGTCAAAAAAGCGGCTGATCTGGGGATTCCTGCGATCGCGATTTTCCCGGTCACTCCGCCCGAGCGGAAGTCGGTCGACGGGAAAGAAGCGACCAACCCGGATAACCTGATGTGCCGGGCGACGCGGGCAGTGAAGGAACTGGGGCTGAATCTGGGGGTCGTCTGCGATGTCGCGCTCGATCCTTATACGACGCATGGCCACGATGGGCTGCTTGTTGATGGCAGGATTCCCAACGACGAAACGACGGAGATCCTCTGCCAGCAGGCGGTCGTGCAAGCGGAAGCGGGCTGCGACATCATCGCTCCTTCGGACATGATGGATGGACGGATCGGCGAGATCCGGGTTGCCCTTGATGAAATGGGATTCACCGACGTCATGATCATGTCGTACGCGGCGAAGTATGCGTCGTCCTTCTATGGGCCGTTTCGGGAGGCCGTCGGGTCGGCCTCGAATCTAGGGCAGGGGGATAAGAAGACTTATCAGATGAACCCTGCGAACACGAATGAAGCTCTCCGCGAAGTCGCGCTGGATATCTCGGAAGGGGCAGACATGGTCATGGTCAAGCCGGGGATGCCGTATCTGGATATCGTCCAGAAAGTCAAAGCGACCTTTGGTGTGCCGACGTTTGCTTACCAGGTCAGCGGCGAATACGCGATGATCTCCGCGGCGGCTCAAAACGGCTGGCTGGACCGTGAGAGCGCGATGCTGGAGAGCCTGCTGTGCTTCAAACGAGCGGGAGCGGATGGGGTGTTGACGTACTTCGCCGTCGAGGCGGCGGAGAAGCTGAAGAGATGATTGGAACGCTCCTCGCGTCATGCCTCCCCACGGGAGGACGAGGCTCCGTCCGAGCCGCTGTCCCGCGTTGCACACATTGATGACGACTCGATGTCGATTTTCACATCTTCGTCTCAGGCCTGAAGGGCCCTTATCAGTCAACCCAGGATGAAATCCTGGGTTAGCGATGCTCTCCTGTCCTGTAAGGGACGGTTCACCTTGCATTCCACGTTGACCCGTCCTTACAGGACGGAATCGTCTTCTCTTGCCATGAACCCAGGGTTTCACCCTGGGCTGGTGGAAATCGTCCCTTCAGGACGAAGAATACGAGGCCATCATTGCGCAGTACACGGCTTGAGTTTCGCAACCCACTGCGTTGTAGGCATGCGACGGAGCGCATGGCAGGCGGCTCACACGGAGGTTCGCCCTCCCGATGTCGTCGATGTTTGTGTTGGAATGACCAACGGCCATTTTCGTACCGCTGCTTACTTCTTCCCGAATTTCTCGAGCGCCACATCTTTGACTGCCTTGAGATCGAGTTTCCCCGTTCCCAGGAGTGGCACCTGATCGACTTCGACGAAGCTTTCGCGGTCTGGCAGCCAGAGGTTGGGGAGGCCTGTGTCGCTTAATTTTCTCAGCAGCTGATCGATCGGCACTGGCAGCTGTTTGTGAACCACGACGATCCGCTCGCCACGGGTTTCATCGGGAGCAGAGGTGACGGCCAGTCGGACGGCTCCGCCGGGGACTTCGAGTTCTGCTTCGGTTTGCGGAGCCATCTCGTCGAGGATTCTGGTGAGCTCCTGTTCGATGCGGATGTGTGGCACCATCTCGCCGCCGATTTTCGAGAAGCGGCTTTGACGGCCGGTGATTTGCACGAAGCCATCGTCATCAATGATCGCGAAGTCTCCCGTGTTGTACCAGCCGTCGACAATCGCTTCGGCTGTTTTGTCGGGACGATTTAAATACCCGATCATGACGTTGGGGCCTTTGATGAGGAGCAGGCCTTCCTTATTGAGGCCGCGATCAACACGTGTCTCTGGATCGACAATCATTGCTTCCACGCCATAAATCGGCTGGCCAACCGTTCCGAGCTTGTTGCCGATCTGGGTGATTTTTTCGTTGATCACATTGCGGATATTCGAGAGCGTGTACGGAGAAAGTTCCGTGCAGCCGTACCCTTCGATGGGAGTCACTCCGAATTTCTCTTCATATTCCTTCACGAGTTCGGGCGACATTTTTTCTGCGCCACCCACGACCAGTCTCATGTGCGCGAATTGCTCTTTCGTGCAACGCTTCAGGTACGATTTCAGGAACGTTGGAGTCGCCAGCAGGATCGTGCCTTTGTACTGCTCAGCGAGTTTGCCGACGGTCCGCGCATCCAGGGGATTGAAGTGATACGCCCCGCGCAGTGGATAGTTCAAGACGGACCACATCGAAACGCTGTATCCAAACGAGTGGAAGAACGGCAACACACCGATCAGCGTGTCGTCTTTCTTCAGCAGGTACAGACGGTCCATCGCGTAGATGTTCGTCGCGATGTTGTGATGCGACAGCATCACCCCCTTCGGCTCGCCCGTGGAACCGGAGGTGAAGATGACGGTCGCGAGATCATCGCGTTTGATTTTGTTGAGACCCAGGATGCGGAACAGCAGAAAGCTTGGCAGTCCAAATGCCATCGCAGCAGCGGTCCCGCGGACTCCTGAGGTGACTTTCTCTTTCAGGTCTTCCAGGAAGACAACATTGGCACCCTGCACGTTGACGGGTCTTTTCAGCATGAAGAGTTTGCTGGTGATGACCGTCTTGATGCCTGCTTCTTTGATGCAGTAATTGATGACGTCATCTGAGAGCGTATAGTTCAGATTCGCAGTCACCTTGCCACACAGCCCGACGGCCATGTTGGCAATCACACCGCCACAGGAGGGAGGCAGCAGCAGGCCGACGATCTTCTCGTCTTTGGCGAACACATATTTCATCAGCACGCTGCGAAACGCCAGACACGCCGTGAGCAGTTTGCCGCCGGTCAATTCCATGCCCGAGGAATCAGCGACTTTCATCTTGAACAGATTTTTGCGCGCCTGGTTCACGAAGCCACGAATTGGCAGACAGAAGGAATCCCGATTCAGCTCGACCGCTTTGTTCAACGTGCGACAGACTTCGCGTCGCAGCAGGGCAGTATCCGTCACCACCGTCGTGTCGATCGGTTTGCCGGCGATTAGTCGAATGCGACGACGGAACCCATCGGGCAGGCGTTTAATCAGTTTCTTACGATAACTGAAAATGCTCCCCCACAAGCCGTCCATGCCAATCGGAACGATCGGGCAGCCGGTCTTTTCGGCCAGTCGCATGACACCTTTCTGAAACGGCAGAATCTGGCTGGTTCTCGTGATTCCTCCCTCGGGGAAGATGCAGACCGCATCACCACGTCGCAGCGTTTCTTCTGCTTCCTTCAGACCCAACATGATGGCTTTCGGGCCATCTTTGGGACTGAGCGGTATCGTTTCTGTCATTTCAGACAACCAGTTGATGTACCATTTCTTGGTGAAGTTCGAAAAGACCATGAACCGGGTATGCCGAGGCAGGAAGACGTTCAGCATCACGCCGTCAATCCAAGAAGAGTGGTTGGGCACAAAGATGACGCCCCCTTCTTCAGGGATGTTGTCGCGGTCATGCCATGTGATGCGGTAGACACAGTGCAGAATGCCCCAGACGAGGAATCGCAGCAGGGGAATGAACAGGGTATACGAAGCATAAATCGCCACCGGCAGCGTGAGCAGACCTGATGCGAGGAAGACTCCCGACGGGCTCAGTTTGATCACATCCCGCATGACAAAGAAGAGCACCATCGAGACGAGCATGAAGGCATTCGTCAGTGCATTTCCAGCGGCCAGGACCGAACCGCGGATCGCAGTCGGGCTTTTGTGTTGAAGATAGCTTTCCAGCGGGATGTAGAAGAAACCTGTGACGGAGCCGAGGATCAACAGCCAGAACCCTGTTTTATAAAACGCAGTCATCGTGCCAGCTGCACCGGTTGCTTCTGCACCGAAGCCGACCCATGCGATGATCATCGAAACGATGGCAATGCCGAGCGCCCCGACCGGAACCATGCCTAACTGAATCCGACCGACTGACCACACACCTGCGATCACGCTTCCCAGTCCCAGTCCCACGACGAGGACGGGCATTAACATTCCGATCGTCTTTTTATCAACCTTCAAAACGAACTCGCCGAACGCGTCGACGTTTACCTGGAAGAGCAGGGCGACGAAGTAGAAGAACGCAACTCCCAATGCTGATTTCAGCAGCATCGGTCGACTGAACAGCACGGTCATGGCAGGCTTGAGTTCGGTAATCGGGTTGACGCTGAACGGGCGGTTCACGTCAGCAGCGGACAAGCTTTTCACCATCAGGCTGCAGAGCCATCCGATGACCGCGACTCCGACCAGGACGGCAAAGGCGGGCCAGATTGTCAGCAACTGACCTGCATCAGCGTAGCACCAGTCAAACAGGATGTATCCGAGCGGTACTCCAATGGCAGACCCGACGATGCCGAGCATCATCAGATACCCGTTGGCTTGTGAGATGTGTCGATAGGGCATTGTCTCCGGAATGATTCCCAGCTTAGCGGGTGCAAAGAGCGCGCTTTGGGCTCCCATCAGGAAAACAAGACCCAGGAGAATGTAGATATTGCCGAGGGGGACGCAGGCGGCTAGCAGACACATCAGGATGATTTCTGCGAACTTCGCCCACACAACGACTTGACGTTTGGGATAGCGGTCTGCGAAATATCCCGCCATCGGCGCCAGCAGCAGCCAGGGCAGGGTGAAGCTGATCGCGCCGAGTGCCAGCGCCATGGAATTGCCGCGCTCGACATTCCCCAGCGATGCCCCCAGGACAGCCTGTCCAATCTTCACCACGAACCAGCGACTGATATTGTCGTTGACCGCTGTAAAGAACTGCGTCAGGATGAGAGCGATGTAGCCGGTCGTCCATAACCGGCCATCCGCAGGGCCATGATCGCCATGTTCCGCTTTCAATGGCTCGAACGACTCTTCGGGAATCGTCGGTAAAATCTCTTGAGAGGCAGCCGTCGACATAACTAAACCTTCCACTTATGCCAAGGATTCATCAAAGCCCTTGGTGTGACAGACTTTCGGTCCGTGTATTTTCTTAGGGTATCAGTTTACGAACCACACGAGTGACAACAACTTGCGTCAATTGCGGGGGTTGGCGCGGATTCTGATGAACATCCGTGTTTCCCACAAGACGACTTAGGACCTCAGGCGTTACTCTTCCCGAGATATCACGGTTCTCATAAAAGAATTTCCGAGATTTCTCTCCGAAAGGCGAGCGGGGGGTGTCAACCCCCTGTCCCCTGTACTCCCAAGCAAAAATCGCCTCGACGAGTACAAAAACCACCCCACCTCTCCAAAATCACCACCCATTCCGGTAACACTCCCATGTCCAACCCCATCACCATCTCCCCCAACGACCGCATCGTCTTTTACGACGGCGTGTGTGGCTTGTGCAACCGCTTTGTCGACTGGTGTCTGTCCCAGGACAAAGCTCACACGATCAAGTTTGCCCCCCTCCAGGGCGAAACCGCAAAAGCCCTGCTGCCGGACAATCTGACGAGCAGTCTCAAAACGGTCGTCT
The DNA here is from genome assembly GCF_052161635.1 of Lacunimicrobium album. Lineage (GTDB taxonomy): Bacteria > Planctomycetota > Planctomycetia > Planctomycetales > Planctomycetaceae > SXPC01. The sequence continues at coordinate 3,182,065 of NZ_CP197413.1, read as the reverse complement.
TCTTCGACCAGGGCCAAATCCTGACGCACTCGTCGGCCGTCATCCGGATCGCCCAGGCGTTAGGGTATTCTCCCTTGCTGACTGTCCCGATGCGCCTCATTCCACGCCCCCTCCGCGACGTCGGCTACAACTCCGTCTCCGCCCTCCGCTATTTCCTCTTCGGTAAGAAAGAAACCTGCCGAATGCCCAAGCCACAGGAACGGGCGTTGTTTCTGCCGTAGTTAGAGTAGTGTGTTGGTGAGTTGGAAAGTAAATCCACTGGATCTGGACTAATGCTATGCTCAGTCTCGAACACCCTCAAGATCCTTATACTTTCGCCGCTTCACACCAGCTCGGAATGATGAAGCTACGGATTTGCCAAATGAGCGTAGAAGAATGGAGCTCGCGGAAATTTACTCTCGAAATGCTCACCCCCAATATTGCTGCGCTTCGTTGGATTCAGCAGCACGCTTTTGCAGATCAGAATGAACTGAAAATCTGGATTGATCGTTTTGAATATGAGCTTCAACAGTTGGTTTCCAAATCAGATGGGATTCAGCCCCCGTCCGCTGAAAACACTCATTGCACGATCTGCCAGAGTGAATTGGAGTATACAGAGCGATGGTATATGGGGAAGCGAGTGAAGGACCGCTACTGCGATCAATGCACGACTCCAATCTGGCAAGTCATTCAGAAGTTAGAGTCTTGCGAAGTCGGCTTTCGCATTGAAGCTATTTAACTTTTTGATCAGCACAAAAAATAACCCCGAGCAAAAGCTCAGGGTTGAATCTTCAATCGGCGCGCAACGAAACATGATCCGCTGCTACGCGATATCTTCACAAAGCCTTAGCTGGCTTGTGGTTCGAGCTCGATGAATGGGCTCATCTTGCGAGCTTTGGCGAACAGGGCGTCTTTTTCAGTCTGAGTTTTCGCAGCAGCGAATTTGACGCGGATTTTCGTCAGTTGAACGCGGCGTTTACGACGTCGGGCGATTTCACGTGTTCGTTCGAGGCGACCCATAATCTTCCAAATTCCAATAGGCAATCAGATTTTCGAGAAAAGTGAACCGGACAGCTTACCAACGGCTAGCCCACTCGTCAACTCACCGCAGCTTGGCTGGCTGGCTTGATGTAGGGTCCGCTGTGCGGACCGATAAACGAGGTCCAATAAATTTGTTCGTGTCCAAAGTGTTTTGGGATGTCGTAACTTTGATCTGCAATTTTGCGAATTGATGGTCCGCACAGCGGACCCTACGGGGATAAGCCCTCTATCCGCTGCTTGAGTCTCTCGCGATCCTGGTCAGGCATGACCGCTGCGATATCCAAGGCCCACAGCTGGGACTTGAACCCTGCGTCCTCCCGCCAGCTGGACATGAGCGGGCGGACTTTGACCAGATCCTTCAGTGTCATGAGAACGGCGTCGCTTCGTTCGGCGCGGGCCAGTTTTCGGACACGCTCCAGATCGGTGGCTGTGTAATGATGGTGGTCGGGAAAGGCGATTGTTTGTTCTGGATCGAGTTTCAGGCCCAGTTTGCGGATGGTCGCGAAGAAATTCTCCGGGGCCCCGATCCCGCAAAAAGCGGTGACGATCTGCTTTTCTTTGATCGCGATGTCTCGAATCTCCCCCGATACTCCGACCAGCTGCGTTGGTTCAAATGAGACGGTTAAGACGGGAACAGCGGGACGTACCAGTGATTGTAACTGTTGAAGAAGTGTGGCCCGTGTTTCATGGGTCACCTGATTGGCCCGAGTCAGCAAGACAACGTCCGCCCGCTTGAGCGATTCGAGTGGCTCTCGCAATAACCCCCGCGGCAGCAATCGCTCATATCCAAACGGGTTTGTCGCGTCGATCAGAACGATGTCCAGATCGCGATGAAGCTGGCGATGCTGGAATCCATCGTCCATCACGAGCATTCCCGGAGCAGGGCGGTCCGATGATCGGAGGATCTCCTCCGCAGCGACGATGCGTTGACGGTTCTGGACATGCGGCACGTCGGGCAGCAGCAGTTCCAGTAGCAGCTTCTCGTCGTTGGCTTGCCCGTCCAGGGAACGGTAGCCGCGACTGATGATGCCGGGCGAGATCCCGAGTTCCTGGCAGAGTTCGCACACCAGCGCAACGACTGGCGTCTTCCCGGTCCCGCCGGTTGTGATGTTGCCGATGCTGATGACCGGGACGTTGACTTTTTTGGCGGTTCTCAGTCCCAGATCGAACATCGCATTTCGAGCCGATGTTCCCATCCAGAAGGGGATCGCAGCCATCCCCAGCAGCACGCGCAACAGTCCGTCACCCGACGCCAGTCCTGTTCCGGTCACAATCTCCCGATGACGTTCCTGCGACAACATCAGTCTCGGTCCCAGCGGGGTGAAGTCAGAGTGTGCCATGCTTGCGGCTTTGAGCAAGCATGTTCTGGGCGCGGTGAAAAATAGGGGGGTTCTGCGCGATCGCACGGCTGACACAGCCGTGGCACACGGAAGTACAATTGACAAAAAAGAAGCACAGGCGTGGTGCCTGTGCTACTTCAATTTTCTCAATGGCAGACCGAGATTGCGAAGCCTCTGGGCTAAGCCCTAAGCCCCAATACCTAAGCCCTGCCTATCAGCCGAGTTCGGCCATCTTCTTGCAGATCGCTTCGCCCATTTCGCGGGTTCCGACGGCGGTCGGATCGTTGCGGTCGTCTTTCATGTCGTAGGTGACGTTCTTGCCTTCTTCGATGACGGCGGCGACGGCTCGTTCCAGTTTCTCGGCAGCGGCTGCTTCGCCGATGTGTTCGAGGAGGAGCTTGCCGGAGAGGATGAGGGCGGTCGGGTTGACCTTGTTCTTGCCAGCGTATTTCGGAGCAGACCCGTGGGTGGCTTCGAAGATGGCCGAGTCAGGGCCGATGTTGGCACCAGGTGCAACGCCCAGACCGCCGACGAGACCTGCGCACAGGTCGCTGAGGATGTCGCCGTACAGGTTCGAGGTGACAATGACGTCGTACAGTTCTGGCTTCTGGACGAGCTGCATACACATGTTGTCGATGAGACGCTCGTTGTATTGCAGCTTCGAGCCATCGGTGACTTTGCCGACGAGTTCTGAGTCTGGATTGACGCCCTTGGCGAGGTCATCCCATTCAAACTTCGCACCGTAAGCCAATGCGACTGCTCGGGTTTCGTCGTACCACAAGCCGTCGGTGTACTTCATGATGTTGGCTTTACAGACCGAGGTGACGGTCTTGCGGCCATACTTGACGGCGTAGTCGAACGCATAGTTGGCGATGTCTCTGGTGCCTTCGTAAGACATCGGCTTGATGCTGACACCCGTGGTGGTCAAGCCGGTCTTGATTTTCTTGCCGTCAGCGAACTTATTGATCAGGGTGATCAGTTCCGAGGTCTTGTCCGAACCGGCCTGGAATTCGATGCCGGCGTACAGGTCTTCGGTGTTTTCGCGGATCAGAACCAGGTCGACGTTTGATTCGGAGTAGTAAGTGCGGACCCCTTTATAGGTTTTGCAGGGACGAACGCAGGCGTAGAGGCCGAGTTCCTGTCGCAGGTAGACGTTGACGCTGCGAAACCCTTTGCCGATGGGGGTTGTGATCGGTGCTTTGAGGGCGAGCTTGTTTTTGCGGATCGAATCGAGAACGCGTGGGGGAACGCTGCCTTCTTTTTCGATGGTGTGAATCCCGCAGTCCTGAACATCCCAGTCGATCTTGACTCCGGTTGCATCCAGACACATGCGGGTGACATCAGCGAGCTCTGGACCTGTTCCATCTCCGGGAATCAAAGTGACATGATACATAAGTGTTCCTCAAGCAGTGTCAGAGTCTGACTGTCGTTCAAAAAAGCACATCTTTAGGAGCGTTCCGGACCTTATATCAAGGGGCAGATCCGCCGTCCTGAAAATCGATTCCTAACCGTAATGGATCGTATCCACAAACTCAAGTAACTTCCTCTGGCCCGAGCGAAACCGGGGGGAGACTGGAACGCGGAGATCGCTGAGTGGAGCAGAGGACGCGGAGAAGAATGCGATCCAGATTCAACGCCATGTCGCGAAGGCGCAACGGGGATTAAGGAAGCAAGGACTGACTTGAATCAAATCTTGCTGTGATCGCCGATCTGGTCAATTCACACTCATTCACCTCTTTGCTGTCTCAGCGACCTCTGCTCCCCTCTGCGAGCTCTGCGTTCCAGTCTCTCCCTCTTATTTGGGGTAAATTATGCAGACTTTGACGGCGAAATTGTCCGCTTACTGGCAAGCTGGGGCGTCTGGAACGAAGTTTGACGGTTAGACCTGTTGTGACTGCTCTGACGTCATTTCTGATTCCTCCTCCCATGCCGTCCGATCCTAATGACACGGATCGTGCTGATCGTCGCGGTGTGCCTGTTTGTAGCAGTTGCCCGCATCGTAGCGCACGTGACGACGACTTGATGTTCACTCTCAGTCCACCACGACGAACTTGTGACGCACCACTCAAACCGTCGGACTTACAGGTGTGGCCTCTCAGCCCCGCGCCTCCCGAGGATTTTTAATCATGACGAGCCGAACATTCCGATCAGCCATGGTGGTCACGCTCTGCCTGAGCATTTTCACCAGCGGCTGTAAGCACGGCAGCAAAGATGCTACCTACATTGGCGATGCTGATCTGAATTACTATCGCAATTCGGCGACGCAAATCGCTTACCCGACTGTCTGCCAGGAAACGCCGCCGCAGATTCAGGTGACGCAGCCTCCGCGAACTCTGGAAGCTCGTCAAAAAGACGAGGTCTGGGACCTGACGCTGCAGGAAACGATTCAGCTGGCGTTGAAAAACAGCGAGATCATCAAGAGCTCCGGCCAGTTCTTGAACGCTGGCAATAGCCTTTATGCCAACCCGGTCAACACGCCTTCGGTGTTCGATCCGGCGATTCAGGAAACCAACATCCTGTTCGGCAGCCGGGGCGTGGAAGCTGCCCTGTCTGACTTCGATGCGACGTGGGCTGTCAGTACGTTTTATGGACGCAACGAGACTTATCAGAACCAATTGTTCAACGCACCGCCGAATCGTATTCTCGATAACCAGACCGGCAGTTTTGATACCTCTCTGACGAAACCACTCGCGTATGGGGCCTCGATCTCGGTCAACCATGGTGTTGACTATCTCGATACCAACAGCCCAGGCGTTCTCTTCGGAACCAACTATACGACAACCGCTGGCGTGACTTACCGTCAACAACTCCTCGCCGGCTCGGGGGCTGACTATGTCCGCGTGGCTGGTCCTGCGAACCAGGCTTCCGGTCTGGGAGCGATTACCGGGGTCGGGCAGGGGGTCTTGATTGCCCGCATCAACCAGGACATCAGCCTGGCGGATTTCGAAACCAACGTCCGCGATCTGCTGCGAGATGTAGAAACGAGCTACTGGAACCTGTATCTGGCCTACCGCAACTTCGACACGGCCGTCCGTGCACGAAATACCTCGCTGCAGACCTGGCGGATCGCGAAATCAAAACGTGATGCCGGGGGACTTCAAGGCTTCTCCAACTGGCAGGAAGCCCAGGCTCGTGACCGTTACTTCGAAACGAAGGCCCAGGCTGAGTCGTCGCTATCGCAGATTTATCAAGGCGAGCAAAGCCTGCGTAACCTGCTGCAACTGGCGGTCAACGATGGGAAGATCATCCGACCGGTTGATGAGCCTGTGACTGTCAACCTCAAGCCGGACTGGTATCTGTCGTTGGCGGAAGCGCTCACAGAACGGGTCGAACTGCGTCGTCAGAAATGGAATATCAAGAGCAGTGAGCTCCAGCTGGCTGCGGCACGAAACATTGCTCGACCACGTCTGGATATGGTCGCTGGTTACAACTACAACGGCTTCGGAGATCAACTGTTTGCAGGGGATGGTGCCGACGTCGCCGGGACTGCCCAGAATCTTAATAGTGCATACGGCACGCTGACCCGCGGTGATGCGACCGGCTTTACGGCAGGACTCGAATACACTCACACGCTGGGGCTTCGTTCTGCCAAGACGCAGGTGCGTAACCTCGAACTCCGGCTGGTCAAATCACGCAAAGTCCTGGCGGCTCAGGAACTCGAAATCAGCCACGAACTGGCGGTGGCGTTCCAGGAACTTTCCCGCGCTTATGCGACGGCGAAGTCGAACTTCTCTCGTCGACATGCGGCGATGGAACGTGCTCAACTGCTGGGTGAAGAGTATGCCGCGGGTGCCAACCTGGGACAGGGGGAAGGGGTCATCGACCGTTACCTGCGTGCTCAGGAGTCGTTGGCGAATGCCGAAATCTCGTACTTCTCATCGCTGGTGGATTACAACATCGCGCTGGTTGACTTCCAGTTCCGTAAAGGCACGCTGCTGCAGCACGACAGCGTCGAACTGCTCGAAGGCCAGTGGGTGCCCGAAGCCTATCAGCAGGCCCTCGCTCGTGCCTGGGCTCGCAGCCACGCGATTGATCTGGAGAGTACCGATGCTTCGCCCGCTCCATTCGCCTCTTCGCAGCCCGTCACGAATGGCGTGACCTTCATCAACGAAGTGATGCCAATCGAAAATGGTCAGGGGTCGAAGGTCTTTGAAACACCTGACATTCCTGCTGCCCAGCCTGATCCTGCTGTTTCGCCTACGAAGAGTGAAGCCTCTGCTTCCCCGTTCGGATCGAGTCAAGCCATTGATGAACCAGCCTTCGATTCATCGAATGATGTCAGCCAGAAATCGATACGCCCGGAAGATGCCTCCGATCTGCGTGAGAATCGCATCACGACCCTGGCAGAATGGTACGAAGATCAGGATTCTTACCTGGAGAAGAAGGTCAATCAGATCAGCTACGAACAACCAGCTCGGTCTCCATCACCTACGCCAGTTCAATCACCGCAGCCGGTAGCGATCCCACCTGCGACGCCTGTCTTTGGCAATGGAGCCCGTCAGATTGGGGATGCACTCAAGTCTGCCTTGAATGGATAGGGATCCGTGGGGATCGATCCAGGAGGCTGATGATCATAGCCTCCTGAATCGACCATGTGTTTCTGCAAACGACAAACCCGTGATCCATTTGACGCGGAGAGGGAATTGCGCACTTCCTCTTCGTGGTTTCCTGATCACCAACTGGCGAACATTTGCGAATGAGCCCCAACGTCAAGCTCCAGCGCCTGCTGAAGATCATTGAGCAACTTCGTACCGGCCAGACAATCAATGCTGAAGACCTCGCCCGAACCTGCGATGTCTCGGTTCGAACTGTGTACCGCGATCTGGAACTGCTCCAGCAATCGGGTCTGGAGATCCAGTACGATGACGTCAGCCAGGGGTATCGACTGCTGACCTCGCGTTTCGTTCTGCCAGCCAACTTCTCGCTGAGTGAAGCCCTCTCCTTGATCCTGATCGGCACCGTCGGACGCACGCAGTCTGACCAGACGGGCATTCCGTTTCTTGATGATGCCCAGTCAGCGGCGTTCAAGATCCTGAATCAGCTGCCGCATAAACTTCGCACGGAACTGACGCCTCTGGTCACCGCGCACGAAATACACATCGGTGCCATCAACCCGCTCGACAATGCTGCTGAGACGTTCCAGATCATTCAGCAGAGCATTAAAGACGGGCTTCAGTTGAGCATTGTTTATGGCAGCCTGTTTGAAGGCAAAGCGATCAAGACGAAGCTTTCGCCCTATCGGGTCTTTTTCGCAGCTCGCAGCTGGTACATCGTGGGGAATTCATCACTGCACAAAGAGGTTCGCACGTTCAACCTCGCGCGCTTTCATTCGCTGACGCCGACCAAGACGCGATATACGATCCCGCCGCGTTTTTCACTGGAAAAGTATTTCGGCAACGCCTGGTCGATGATCAAAGGTGAGACCCGTTATCACGTCGTCATTGAATTTGAACCGAAGGTCGCGCAGAACGTGGCGGAGGTGCAGTGGCACAAAACGCAGAAGGTCACGCGACTCGACAATGGGCGCATTCGCTATGAAGTGAACGTCGATGGGATTGATGAGATCACCTGGTGGATCCTCGGCTACGGCAGCCAGGCTCACGTGATTGAACCAGCGGAGTTACGAGAGCGTATTCATCAGCACGCGCGAGAGGTTTTGAAGCAGGGTGAATCGCGATAAAGCGTGATCGCATGGGTAGCCCGGGTTGTCCCAACCCGGGTCGTGCCGTTTCGGCACGATTAGAAACACAGAATGGGCGTCCAACGCGCGACTGACCGTGTTTCTAGCCACGGGTGGCCCAGCCGTTTATGGCTGGGTGAGCGCAGCTCACAAGAAGCACCTCCATACGCAGCCAATCTACACTCACGGCATCAATCAAAAGTGAAAGCGTATGGCGCTCGCTTCTTGTCGACTTTGTCGATCCAGCCATGAACGGCTGGACCACCCGCCGGATCGGCATGAATGGAAGCACGGCTGGGACAGCCGTACCACACGAGCGAGTGTTCTCTCCTAGCGGATGACGGAGTCTCGTTCGCCGACAACTGGGACGACGCCGTCTTCCACACCGGCTGCGAGGACGGATTCGAAGGTCTTCTTCCAGTCCTTCAGGAGCGGGACGAGTTCTTTCGAGTGTTCGCGAATCAGCTGTCGACTCTCGGCAGGAACGCCGTTGAGCATGGCGGCATAGAGTTCGAGGGCAGCCAGCGAAGTCAATTGGCGCTGCAGGCGCAGGCGCTCCTGTCGACCACTTTCGTGAGGCAGTTGTTTGAGTGAAGCTTCCAGGGTAGCCAGTTCCGAGACAACGACATCGATGCGTTCATGAATCCGCAGCAGTTGTTTACTGAAATCGATGTTCGTCGAGAACTGCTCGGACATCACGGCACAACTGACGCGCAACAGCAAGGAGGCGAAGACTTCCGGCTCGACCTGTTGTTCTGCCAGAAGCTTCTTCCATGAAGGATGCGATGAAAACAGAATCGCCTGCTGGCCGATATCAAACCGCGCACGAAGGTGTCGTCGTTGGGCCGAGAGGAGCTGTTGAGGAGTGACGTAGTCGGGAATGGTCGGCGTTTCGATTGGCAGAAACTGCGGCTGGAGCTTCTCCGGTTTGGCTTTCATCAGCGTGACGAAAACGGCCAGTTCGTCTTCTGAGAGGACAGGAGGATTCGAGAGATCCCATCCTGAGGCTGGCACCATCGTGACCTTCTGTGGCTTGGAATTGCCACAGCCGATCAGCAGGAACAGCGCGACCGAAAAGGCGCACAGCAGCGACAGTCGTGTCAACATAGATAAGATCCGTAAGTCGGAGGTGGGCTGATAGGCGGGACTGGCGAATTCGCAGGCAGTCGGGCAGGGGAGGTCGATCGAGAGAATCTGCAAAAAAGAGGAACGCCAGATACTTCCATTGCCATCGATGGTCAAGAGCAACTCCGTCTGTCGTGAGGGAGAACCCTGTCTGAAAACGGTTGCGTTAAGCTCTTTTGCCGTAGCCAGTTAAGTCGACATTATCAAACATTTCAAACGCGCCGAGATTGTAAAACTGCCATAGGTCGAATCGTCCGAATCTGGTAAAACTCCCCTGCAATCGTGGTTCTTCTCTGTGATCCTTCTCCCTCAGGAAGCGATGTTCGTCCTTCTCCCTCGGGGAGAAGGTGCCTGAGTCTTCGAAGGCGGAAGAGGGACTGCTTCCGTTATTCATGTTTTCTAACAGTCATCGACGTTGCGGATTCCATTATGAGTGCCCTCACTTCTCGTGACTACGTTCCCTTCGAGGAGTTCTCCCAACTCCGTTCGGCGAAGGAGATTCTGCAGCGCGAGTCAGACGCGATCAAGGTGATCGCCGAGCAACTCGATAACCGGTTTTGTACTGCAGTGGATCTGATTGTTGCCTGTCAGGGGCGGGTCATTGTGACGGGGATCGGCAAAGCGGGGCTGATCGGGCAGAAGATCGCCGCGACGTTTGCCTCGATGGCGACGCCGTCTCAGTTCCTGCATCCTGCGGAAGCCGTCCACGGCGATCTGGGAATCATTCAGCCCAGTGACATCGTGCTGGCGCTCTCCAACAGCGGGGAGACGGAAGAGCTTTGTCGGATGTTGCCGATTCTGGAACGCATGAATGTGCCTGTCATCGCCATCACCGCGAGTGCACAGTCTTGTCTGGGACGAGCGGCCAAGATCGTCATTCCGTACGGACGACATCAGGAGGCAGGCTTTCATGGCCTGGCTCCCACGACGACGACGACCATCATGCTGGCTCTCGGCGATGCGCTGGGAATCGTGACAGCGAATCGCAAGGGAGTTTCTGCAGAACAATTCGCCCGGTTTCATCCTGCGGGATCTCTCGGCAAGCGTTTAACGCCCGTCAATGATGTCATGCGAAAGGGGGATGCACTTCGGGTTGCTTCCCAGTCTGAAACAGTGCGAGAAGTCTTCAGTCAGCATCATTCACCGGGACGACGGACGGGGGCGATCGTCCTTGTCGATGAAGATGGTCAACTCACCGGCCTGTTCACAGACAGCGATCTGGCGAGACTTCTTGAAAGCCACCGCGAGCATCAGCTCGATCGTCCGATTCATGAAGTCATGACCAAGAACCCGACGACAGTCCGTCCGGAAGCACTTCTCGAAGAGATCGTTCACATTTTCACGAAGCGAAAATTCTCCGAGCTGCCCGTCATTGACGAAGCCGGCCATCCTGTCGGGATGGTTGATATCACTGACATCATCGCCTTGTTACCGTCGGCGGATCATTGAGAATGCACCTGCAGAAGACAGGGGGTTGACACCCCCGCTCGCCTTAAGTCACTTTTCTTCCCGTCGAATTCCGATTTACGAATCACGAGACCCGTGCTCCCACGACTGACCCTGACTCTGATTGTCGCCCTCTCGTTGAGCTTAGCCTATAAGCTTTACAGCGAGATCGTGACGCCATTGGTACAGCCTCAGCATCATCCGGTTTCGCCCGAAGTTCTCATGGCTGAACCAGCCGTGCGACAGGGCCCGCGTGAGCATGCGGAGATGGCGACCCGTTATTTGCCTGAGTCGCCCTGGGCTCAGTCAGCGAAGATCAAATTTCGACACGAGAACATGTATTTCTTCTGCGGCCAGTGGAAGCAGTCGGAAAGCGGCTCGATGTCGTTCGCTCCGTTTGCGGTCATCTTCAAGAACGAAACGACAGATGATGGCGAACGGTATTACTCTCTCGAAGCTGATGAGGCCGTCCTGCGGTTCGATGGCAATGTTGATTTGACGAACTTCAATCCGGAACTTCTTTCTCGCGCGGTTCTCAATGGAAAGGTCCACATCAAGGGGCCAGACAATCTGGAAGTGATCGGGGAGACCTTTGAGTTCGAGAAAAATGCTCAGCACGTTCGAAGCGACTTTCCGGTCGAATTCCGTTACGAAGAGCATTTTGGGCGAGCCAAGAACATTGAATTGACTCTGATACCCAAAGACGAATTCAATCCCAATCCGCAGCTGGCATTCAAAGGTGTCAAAGATGTCAGCCTGATGAATGATGTTGAGCTGAGTCTCAATATCGATGAGAAGCAGCCTCATGCGATTGTGAAATGTCTTGGTCGCCTGTCTTACGACTTTGCCCAGAAGCGTGCCATTCTCTCCGATACGGTTCAGTTACGCAGCCAGCCTTATCCTGGCGAATTTGACACGATGACATGCGACCGGATGGCCCTCGATCTGAGCGAAACACCCAAGGACACCACTCGCAAACTGACAGCCGAAGAAAAAGAGCGTCGAGCCATGCCGCTCAAGCGGTTTTTTGCGGAGGGGAACAATGTTGTCCTGACCAGCGATCATCAAAAGATGCGAGCGGAGATGCAGGAAGTCGAGTATGTCGCAGCTGAGCATCATTTGTCGCTGACATCGGCTCAGCTGGTTCGAGTCGTGATGGATGGTACGGAAGTGCTGTGTCCTTCGATTCAACTTTGGACGAATGAAAAGCATGACCTGACGGAGGCGCTGGCTGACGGGGCAGGGTGGATTCGTCACTTCGATAAGAATGTCGAAGTCGCGAAGGCCAGTTGGGGGCAGCAGATGCATCTGGAAGTCGATCCGACGATGTTTGATCGTCAAATAGGACGACCATGGGATCGGATTGAAATGACAGGCAGAGCATCACTGCAGCATACTGCTCAGCAGGCCGGGCTGATCGCTGAGACGATTCGGTTCTGGATTGATCGTCAACCTGCTCCGGCCTCACCAGCCGGTCAGACGAATCGAAATCCTTCTGCAGCGGTCTCTCAGATTCGCTTGAAACGATTGCAGGCTGATAAGGCTGTCAAGCTTCTCTCGGCACAAGTCGGAGGGGAAATGGAGTTGCTGGAACTCGATTTCGTGGAGGAGAATTTCATACCGGTTTCGGTAGCTCAGGCGCGAGCCAGAAACCGGGTTCAACCCGTCGGCTATCAGGAACCGGGGGCGATTCCCAAAGAGGATGACAAGCTGAGCGGACCGCTTGTTCGTAAGCCAATTTCGGTGGAGACTCAGCATCTGGTTGGCAAAGTTCGTGTCAATCCGCTGCTTTATGCGACCGGCGATCAACGTCCACAGATTCCCCAGCAAGAGCTGGTCGATCTGTCTGAAGCGTACGGGATCGGCCATGTTGTTATTAAACAGGATCAAAGCCTGGAATCAGCTGCCTGGAGCATCGGTGGCGACCGCTTGCATGTTGTTAACGACGGTGCCAATGAGCAGAAGATTACTCTTTATGGGCAACCTGCGATTATCAAACACGATGCTGTCCATCTGGAAGGCCCGGAGATCATTTTTGAACGCGATCTGAACCGCGCGACCGTCAAAGGACAGGCTGTTGTTCGCATGCCAGTCAAAATGAACCTCAGTGGGGAAGAACTGCCTCAGGAGCAGATGATGACGGTCAACTGTTACGAGCAACTTGTCTTCGATGGTCAGGTCGGACGCTTCCAGGGAAAAGTGCGAGCCTTCCTCGCCGATGGATTGCTGCAATGTGGCGAACTGCAGGTCCATTTCGACCAGAAGATCAATTTTTCCGAGCGACTGCCCGAAGGCAAGAAAATTAAGCTGCATCAGGTCTTTTGTAAAGAAAATGTCTCCATCGACCTGCATCAATATGAGAAGAGCCAGCTAATCAGTGTCATCAATGGTGAGCTTTCTGAAATCGGGTTGAACTACACCACAGGTGACCTGATCGGCCACGGCCGGGGGCGCATCAACGCCTGGAGTTTCAGCCCGCCAAAGGAAGAGCAGCCTCAACAGCCGGGGAATGGAACTGCATCATTGGCTCCGAGACGCGATCCTTCCAAGCAATGGACTTATCTCAAGTTGGACTTCGACGGCAAGTTTGAAGGCAACATCAACAAGAAAATGGGGACAGTTAATCAGCGTGTCCGTTGTCTGTATGGTCCAGTCAAAGATAATCGTGAGGCTCTCGATCCTTACAACCTCCCCGACGACGCCGGTTCTCTGAACAGCAGCCTGATTTCAGGGCGTCTCACAACTGATGAATGGAATGGTCCTTACGAAGTAACGGCTGAAGGCAATGTTGAACTGACCAATAATCTTTTCAAGGCTCAGTCAGATCAGCTGACATACGATAGTCAAAAAGGACTCTTTAGTATGAAGGCTCGGGGCGAGAACTACATGCGTTTCTGGGAGCGCGAGAAACCGGGGGCACCCTGGTCGAAGCAGCAATTCAGTGGTCTGAGAATCTCACCGGATCGCAAGATTTTTGAAGTCGATGCCTTCCGGGGCGGGAATATGATCTCCCGGTAAATTTTGCTCCCGCGACCGTTGCCCCCTGCTCACGTCGTCGTATCATTACTCCTCATGACAAGATTCTGGAGTCGGTGCGGGCGAGTTTTCGTCCTGTACCAGTTGCACAAGACGAAATTCATCGCCCCTTGAAACGACTTATTTCCCAAGCAGAGATTGATACTCGTCTCGATGCGATTGCAGCCGAGATCAATCGGGATTACGCGCACCAGCCTTTAACGATGATCGCCGTCCTCACGGGCAGTCTGATTTTCCTGTCTGACCTCATGAGACGGGTCACGATTCCCTGTCAGCTGGGAGTCATCCAAGCGAGCAGTTACAAGGGGGCAGTGACGACGCCGGGTGAACTGCAACTTCAATTCGAGATCCTCCCGAATCTGGAGGGACGGGCGGTTCTTCTGGTTGATGACATCCTCGATACCGGGCAGACACTTCAGACGCTGAAAACTGCCTTCGAAACCCGCTTGCAGCAACCCGTCAAAACAGCCGTGCTGTTGTGGAAACAAGCCCGCACGAAAGTTCCGTTGGTTCCCGATTACTGTGGCTTCCACATCGACGATCACTTTGTGGTTGGTTACGGCCTCGACTACAATGACAACTATCGAAACCTCCCGGAAATTCATGTTTTAGAACCGGGTGATCTCAAGGCGTAGGGTGCTGGTGAGTCTTCGAACCGCACCAATTGTGTCTACAAATTTTCTAAGCCAACGTTACCGAGCAAAAACGCCCAGCGTCATTTTTCACTCACCCACATTTGGTGCGGTTCGCAAAGCCTCACCAGCACCCTATGAAGAGCAAATTGATGCCTCAAAAAACCTTCAAAGTCGCCGCGATTCAGAACTCTTGTTCTGGGGATGTCGGTTCCAATGTCGACAAGACGATCAACAAGATCATCGAAGCCGCCAAGCAGGGGGCGACGATTGTCTCGACGCAAGAGTTGTTCCCGTCGCTTTACTTCTGCCAGACGGAAGATCATGAGCAGTTCAACCTGGCTGAGCCGATTCCGGGTCCGACGACCGAGCGTCTGCAGGCGGTGGCTCGCGAACACAAGATCGTGATCGTTGGTTCGCTGTTTGAGAAGCGTGACGCGGGTCTTTATCACAACACGGCCGTTGTGATCGACGCCGATGGCAAGTACCTGGGAATGTATCGCAAGATGCACATTCCCGACGATCCGCTGTATTACGAGAAGTTCTACTTCACGCCCGGCGATACGGGATTCAAGGCCTTTGAAACGGCCGTTGGTAAAATCGGCGTCTGCGTCTGCTGGGATCAATGGTTCCCGGAAGCAGCCCGTTTGACGGCGTTGCATGGCGCAAAGATGCTCTTCTATCCAACCGCGATCGGCTGGCATCCATCTGAAAAAGAGAAGTGGGGCGAGGCCCAGTACAACGCCTGGCAGACCATGATGCGCAGCCACGCGATCGCCAACGGCGTTTACGTCGTAGCACCCAACCGTGTCGGCCTGGAAGGTGGCATTCAGTTTTGGGGCGGGTCGTTCATCAGCGATCCGTATGGCAACGTCGTCGCGAAAGCACCGCACGACTCCGAAGCGATCCTGCATTACGAAGGCAGCTTCGAGACTGTGAATGAAGCCCGCACACACTGGCCGTTTTTGAGGGATCGACGGATTGATGCGTATGAGGGGTTGATGAAGCGTTATCTGGACTGAGAGATGGATTCTCGTGTAGATTGCAGTGATGACTTACGAAGGGATCTGACTGATGACAAATAACTCGAATCAGACTTACGATATGGATGAGCAGATCCAGCGGTTGGCGGACCTTCATCACCAATATTCTGAAGGGATCAGCCATGCGTATCGACTCAATGCTCCTGATTCGAATCGAAACGTGATCCGGCTTTTGTACGTCGATAGCATGACGCCGCCCAGTGGTTGCGTTCCGCTTCACTTTGGTCCGCATCCGTCTTCAGGTATCTTTTACCCGTCAGAGATTATCTCCCTGACTCCGGTCGAGTTTGATCAACTGCAATCCGATCAATTGTCACTCCCCGAAGGTTGGAAGCTAGGATCTGAGATCAAATTCAACTTGGAAGTGCAGGAGACGAATTGAGTGTACCGTTTGTCGCATCAAATAGATTTGCGGCGAGCGTTCGCACGTCAAGCGATGGCTGATTGGCAGGCTTGGAACTTCTTAACAACGAATCGTTCCGAAGAAATTAGTGACTGCCATCGAATGTTGCTTCTTTTCATGGCCTGCGAGAAGATTTGCAAGGCACATAAGATTTCTGATGCCAGCAGCAATCATGAACTTTCTGAGCTCACAAAAAGCCATAAGTATGTCGAGCTTTTGCCTGAACTTATCAAAAAGCGATCAGGTGTTCAGAGGATTTATTACAACAGAAGCTTCCATGAATTTGTGAGTAGTATTTCCAATCACATTTATACGTCCCATCCGTCTCATGGGAACGAACAAGGGCGAGCGGACAACTGTGAATACCCTTGGCTGTCTCACGATGTGGTCCGCAGCCCACTGGATCAAGAGTTTGCTGCATTGAAAATGTTATCTGACCCGCGCCAGTTCGAGAATTCCAAGAAATTCAAGACAACGATTAATGGTGCTATAAAAAGCCTTTTGGATGAGAAATGAAACTAGCAACCCCCCGTTCCCTTGGTTACCGCCTGCCTGTCGAATGGGAGCCGCACGTTGCGACGTGGCTTTCTTGGCCGCATAATCTCAATTCCTGGCCGGGGAAGTTTGAGCCTGTTCCGCCGATCTGGGCTGAGCTGACGCGCGTTCTTGCGGATGGTGAAGAGGTGCATATTGCCGCTGGTCCGGGGTCGGTGTTTGAGCAGGCCAGCGCGATGGTGGGTGGTCTTAAGAATGTCACCATTCACCCGTTCAAGACCAACGATGCGTGGATGCGGGATCATGGTCCGATGTTTCTGGCGGGTGAAGGGCTCGCGCCTGCTGTTGTCGATTGGGGTTACAATGCCTGGGGTGGGAAGTATCCTCCCTTCGAAGATGACAACAAGATGCCTGCGAATGTCGCGGATCTTTATGGCATGAAGCGGTTTGATCCGGGCATGATTCTCGAAGGGGGATCGATTGAGCCAAATGGAAAGGGGACACTGCTGACGACCTCGCAGTGCCTATTGAACCGGAACCGCAACCCGGAGATGACCAAAGAGCAGATTGAACAGAAGCTGCGGGAATACGCCTGCATCGACCAGGTTCTCTGGCTGGGCGAACCGGACGATGGAAGTATTCCGGGTGATGATACGGATGCCCATATCGACCAGCTCGCGCGTTTTGTTTCCGAGACGACGGTCCTGGCTGCCTACACCGAAGACACCGACGACGAAGCCTACTGGCTGCTCAACAAGAACTATGAGCAGCTCAAGTCATTCCGTCTGCCCGACGGGCGGCCACTTGATGTTGTCAAATTCCCGATGCCGGACCCGCAGTTTTATGACGACCAGCGTCTTCCGATGAGCTATGCGAATTTCTACATCGGCAACAACGCAGTCGTGGTCCCGACTTTTGGTGACCCAGCGGATCAGATCGCGCTCGGTATCCTCAAGGAACACTTCCCGACCCGCGAAATCATCGGCATCCACTCGGTCGATCTGGTGTGGGGGCTGGGAGCGTTTCACTGCATCACGATGCAGCAGGTGAAGGTTTGATCTTGCTGAGAAATGGTGTTGCCTGCGATACTTTTGCAATAGTAGGAGTCGATAAATGGCGATGCAGAAAATCTCAGTGAGCGAAGCCGCAGCTCTGTTGCCTGAAATGCTTAAGCAGCTTTCCGGACGAAAAGCTGTCGTGATTATGAAAGATGATGTCCCCGTCGCCCGGTTGGTGCTTGAGCCATTACAAAGCGATAAGCCAAAGCGTGAGCTTGGAACGATGCGCGGATCTGTCCTTTATATGGCACCGGACTTTGATGCTCCGCTGGAGGAGATGAAAGAGTATGAGCAATGAGATGCCTGCTCGATACTCATGTGCTAATTTGGGCCATTGAGTCACCCGATAAGCTGACTGTTGATGCCAGAAGTGTCATTGAAGATTCTGGAAATCAGCTGCTGATCAGCATCGTGTCGTTCTGGGAAATCAGTATTAAAGTCGGACAGCAGAAGCTGAAACTGTCCACGGAATATTATCCATGGGCAAGTCTTGCGTTGGAGATACTACCGGCATCAATACTTCCTGTGACACTCGCGGCAACTGAAAAACAGCGACAGTTACCATCCTATCATCGCGATCCGTTTGATCGCATGATGATCGCTCAGGCGATTGTAAACGATCATCCCATCATCAGTGCCGATGAGAAATTTGACTTGTATGGAGATGTCCGGCTCTGGTAATCAGAGCCGGATTCTCGCATTGGAAGACGTTACTTACCCAGCGCCAGTTCAGACCCGCGATAGCTTGAGAGTCGAACTTCGCCAGTTGCCAGGGCGTTGTTGAAGGCCTTCTGGGCACCGGCGGTGTCGCCTTTGTTGCTCTTGCGCAGGCCGATGAAGTAGTTGGCGTCACATAGCAGGGACTGGCGGAATTCCTGTTGTTCCTTCTGGACTTGAGCCAGCAGGACGTCTTCGGGGACCCGGCCGCTGAGGTACAAAGTCAGGTAGTCGACCCATTTGCGATCGGCTTCTGGCTTAGCGACGACACTTGCGATATCAGCTTCTGCCTGCTGTGCTTTGTTGGATAGGATCTTGGCAGCGTATCGCCAAGGGAGCAGGTGAGTCAGTTGTGGTTCGAGTTTCAGGGCTTCGTCGAAAACAACTGCAGCTTGCGTATAAATCTGCGCGGCATTGTTTCGATCGGTGGCCGCCTTGAAGTAGTAAGCAAACGCGAGGTCGGTTTTGGCGACGCCGCTGTCTGGGGTGTACTTGATGACTTCTTCGTAGTCTTTGATCGCGTCGTCAAACTTGCCCATGCGCAGGCGAGTCGTGCCACGCAGGCTATAGACGCCGGGCTGTTGAGCCTGGATCTTCAGTGATGAAGTGAAGTCTTTTTCTGCGTCTGCCAGCTTGCTTTGTTCCAGCTTCGAGAAGCCGGCGTTGGTGACGGCAACGAAGTAGTTCTTGTCGAGGCTGACAGCTTTTTCGAAGTCTTTGATGGCTTCGTCGTGGCGATCGATGGACTGGCGGAACATGCCGCGGTTGTTGTAACCCAACGGGCTGTTGGGTGTTGCGCGGATGGCGTCGGAATACAAATTGTCGGCGTCCTGGTACTTCTGCTGAGCAGCGAGTGCATCTGCCAGCGACATCATGGCTCCCAGGTGAGTCGGGACTTGAGTCAGGGCATTGCGGAAATCCTGCTCGGCGTCTGGCAGCTTGTCCAGGTACAGGTGAGCCTGCCCGCGTTGGAACAGAAAGTTTGCTTTCTGATCAGGAGTCAGCGTCAATTGTTTGAACAGAGAGTCGATGACAGTCACTGACGTCGTCGCGTGTTCAGGAGAGTTTTCCAACAAGGTAAGGTGATTCATGCCATACAGATACGGCAAATAGTAGTTCGGCTGTGGCGTCTTCATCTTTTCGATGGCACCGCGGGCATCGGCAATGCCGGCACGGACGAGTTCGACGTCGGCGGCTCGGATCCCTTTCTCGATTTTTGCACTGGCTCGAAAGTACAGGGGCGTTTCGAGAGCGGGGTCCTTGGCCAGATAGCCATCGGACAGTTTGATCACCTGATCGAAATCACCTTGTTGATAGGCTTTCTCGATGTTGGCGTAAGGATTTTCACCTTGTGCGAAGGTGGTCGAGTTGAGGTTGCTGACAAAAATCAGGCAGGTTAACAGCAGGCAGGCATTCTTACTTGAAAAACGATCGGACACCGAAACGCTCCTTCTGGTGTATGAAGCAAAACAAAGCAGCCGAGCAATTCGATCAGGGCTGCTTTATCCTTTTGACAAAAGAAAATCTAACGCGTGAGAATCATTGAGACTAGAGCATTTTCCCAATTGTCCAACCCATCTTCCGGTCGAACCCATGTCAGGACCCTCGAAGGTGATAGATTCACAATGATCTAACGATCCAGTCCTTGACAGTCAATTTCCACGCATTTATCCTTAGGGATAAGGAAAATACCGAAAGAGCATTTCTATTTTCGCTGAGTTACCAACCGCGACTCAAGAAATGAGAGATGGCTCGTTCGCCTGTTTCCAGGAGATTCTCCTGTTGGCATCACGGAGTGTTTACGATGTGAATGTTGAACGGATCGATTAGGCTTCCCGCCTGAATCAGCCGCTACTGTTTCGTAAGAAGCAGTTAGCTGGTAGATCAGGCCTTGGCGTCAGATCAGAAGCTCGGACGAACTGTCCGGCGGATCACGCGGGTGGCACTGATTGACGCTTTCGGGCGTCTTGTCAAAGTGGGTCTTGAACCCGCTTTTTTTGTTAATAATGAGGAGTCAGATTCAGGCGCGACCGGTGAAGCAACAGAAGGGTGAGTCATATCACATTCTGTTGATCCCATCATTTTCGGTCGGAGTCATGAATTGAGGACGTGCATGAACGCAAACGAAATTCTGAGAATCGTCGACTCAATCCACCGCGATAAAGCCATCGACAAAGAAATTGTCATTGGTGGCGTCGAACAGGCGATTCTATCGGCGCTGCGCAAATATTACGGCGACGAAGAAGATATTACCGTTCATATTGATCGCACGACTGGACTTCCTCACGTCACTCACAACGGCGAAGTCATGTCGCCGGATGATCTGGGCCGTATCGCTGCTCAGACTGCCAAGCAGGTCATGATTCAGAAGATTCGCGAAGCCGAACGCGATGCCTTGTACGACGAATACACCGATCAACGTGGACAACTCGTTTCTGGCACGATTACCCGCTTCGAAGGCGGAGTCGCCATTGTCAATCTGGGTAAAATCGAGTGCCTGCTCCCACGCAGTGAACAAATCCCCGGCGAATCTCACCGTGTCAACGAACGTATCCGTGCGGTGATTCTGGATGTCCGTAAGTCAGGCAGTCGTCTGAAGCTGGTTCTTTCTCGCGCCCACCCAGAATTCGTCCGACGCCTCTTCGAGGTCGAAATTCCCGAAGTCTCAGAACGGATCATTGAAGTTCGTTCTCTGGCTCGCGAGCCTGGTCACCGTTCCAAGGTCGCCGTTTCCTGCATTGATAATAATATTGATGCAGTCGGGGCCTGTGTTGGTGTGCGCGGTGCACGGATCAAAAACATCATCGACGAACTTCACGGCGAGCGGATTGATATCGTTCGCTGGAACGACTCTCTGCAGGTGCTGATTCCAAACGCCCTGCAGCCAGCGGAGATCGAAGACGTCATTTTGTGCCCGATGCTCGGACGCGTCATTGTCCTTGTCCGCGACGATCAACTGTCGCTGGCCATCGGCAAGCGTGGTCAGAACGTTCGTCTGGGCTCGAAGCTGGTTGGTTGGGACATTGAAGTCATGACTCGCGACGAACTGGACAATCAGCTCGATCGCTCGATTCAGGCGTTTGCCGGTGTCCCTCACCTGGCAGACGAATTGGCTGAAACTCTCGTTTCTCAAGGCTTTTTCACCTTCGATGACCTTTCCGTCATCGAGCCGGATCAGCTTGCCGAACTGGGAGGGTTGACAGAGGAGCAGGTCGATGAAATCATCGCCTACGCCGACGATCAATGTGCCATCGAAGAACAGCAACGACAACAACAGCGTGCCGAAGGTATTCGGGAAGGGCATCGTGGAGGATCTTCCGCGACAGCAACCCGATCTGCCTCAGCTTCCGGGAGCTCGACAGCTTCACCTCGAATGCCGTCGAAGGATAACGGTGAAGCTCCCGCCGATGTCACCAGCCCGGATCAGGCGGTCGCATCGGAAGCAGGAACCCCCTCCGAGTCAACTAGCGCCTCAACGGCTGGTCAACAGGATGAAACGCCCATGATGTAACAGTCCTGCGGGTTTCCTTTCTTCTTACCTGGTCGGTATCCGGGTGGGCGAGAAAGTTGGTGTTCCTGAAAAGATTCAGCCAGATCCCTGTCGTCTCTTCCAAGACGTCTCTGGGGCTCTGGCAATCTTCCGTTAGTAGAGAACAAAATGGCCAGACATCCTCCTGATGCCTGACCGACACAACGACCCGCGAAAGGACCGTGTTCCCTTGAAAATTCGAATCTTCGCCCTGGCGAAAGAATGGAATCTGGACAGCAAGGATTTGATCAAGCACTGCAACGATGCAGGTGTTCCGGTCAAGTCGTCGCCGCTGTCCAGCATTTCGCCAGAAGAGCGAGACCTGGTCTTGGATTACATCAACAAGCTAGGTGTCAATCAGTCATCCGCCGCGCCATCAAAGGCGACTCTGGCTCCAGTGCGTGAATCAGTCACTGAGCAGCAGATTGGTAAGGTCCGCGCGATCAGCGCTCAGGGACGCGGTAAGCCGCAACGTGCCGAATCATTTGATGATGAAGACGACGACCGTGGTGGCACGATCACAGAAGAGCCAGAACTCGAAGACGAACCCGTCGCGATCGAGGAAGAGGAACCAGCTGACGATTTCATCGAAGAAGAAATCGTTGCTGAAGAAGAAGAGATTGAGGAACCAGTCGAGGCTGTTCCTGAACCGGTGGCTCGCAAGGAGGCTCCTGTTGTCGCTGCTCCTCAGGCTCCAGCAGACGTTGAAGTTGCTGAAGAAGCCGAAGAAGAGCCAGAAGACGAAGGAGAAGGGGATGCTCCTGAAGCAGAAGCTGCTGCAACTCAGGTCCATGATCAACCAAAGGGTGCCCCTGCCAAGTCTCCTGGTCTGATGAGTCGTGAAGCGGCAGCGGCATCGGCATTGTCACGGATTCGGGAAATGCGTCCCCGCGGTGCGATCACCGATATCGCTGATCGTAAACCTCCCAAGCAAAAGCCGAAGCCGTCACTGCCAACGCTGGCACTTCCGCCGAAGTATAAGCCAGGCGTTCCCAAGAAGGACATGACAGCTCCTGCTCAGCGTCCAGAAATCAAGTTGAGTGCGGAAGTTCTTGAGTCGAAGAGCCCTCTGGCTGCTCACCTGAAGAAGAGTTCCGAGCAGAAGAAGATCAAGATCACTCGCGATGGCGATATCGATACTTCCGATTCGCCGATCAAGCGAGGTCATGCGGTCTCCGATCCACGCGAGGCCCGTAAACTGTCTCGCACGAGACGAGTCGGTACAGGTCGCAGCGATGATGATGAAGAGCGTATCTCTCGCAATTACCGACGCCCGAAACAGCGTCGGGGGAGTGTCCAGGTCGAACTCAAGTCGACTGCAGAAGTTGAAGTTCCAGTTTCGATCCGTGCTTTCTCGGAAGCGCTTGGTCGACCAGCGAAAGACATCATCCGCGCTCTGATGAGCAGGGGACAGATGGCGACGATGAATGACTCCCTCGAAGAAGAGGAAGCCATCGAAATCGCCATGGAACTCGGCGTCGATCTGAAGATCAAGCAGCCATACAACGCTGAAGACGAGCTCGAAGAGCGTATCAATCTGGTCATTGAGGATCACTTCAAGATTCCTCGTCCGCCGATCGTGACGATTCTTGGTCACGTCGACCACGGAAAGACGACCCTTGTCGATACCATCCGTTCTGCCAACGTGGCCGGTGGCGAAGCCGGGGGAATTACCCAGCACATCGCTGCTTACCAGGTTGATCACCACGGCAAGAGAATCACCTTCGTCGATACGCCCGGTCACGCGGCGTTTGGCGAGATGCGTGCCCGCGGTGCGAACCTGACCGACATCGTCGTTCTGGTTGTCGCTGCTAATGATGGGGTCATGCCTCAGACTGAGGAATGTATCAGTCACGCCAAGGCGGCCGGTGTTCCGATCATCGTCGCGCTGAACAAAGTCGATCTGCCCGGTATCAACGAGCAGAAAGTCCTCCAGCAGCTGGCTTCTCACAATATCCTCCCAGCCGAGTGGGGGGGAGATGTCGAAGTTGTGCGGACCTCTGGTCTGGCGAAAATCGGGATCGAGAACCTGCTCGAAACGATTCTCCTCACGGCAGAACTCCACGATTACAAAGCCCTTTCCGAAGGTCCTTCCGACGGCGTCAGCCTCGAAGCCTTCCGCGATGAAGGTCTGGGACCAATTGCCTGGTCGATCGTTCGTCAGGGTGCCCTCGAAGTCGGCGATGTTGTCCTCTGCGGTTCGACCTATGGTCGTATTCGTTCGATGTTTGACACCAAGGGCCAGGAAATCTCCGTCGCGACGCCTTCGACTCCGATTCGTATCGCTGGTTTGAATGCGGTCCCCAATGCGGGTGACCACTTCTACGTCATGGACGATATCGATCAGGCACGCCAGATCGCCGAAGCCCGACAGCAGCGAGGCCGTTCTCAGAAACTGGCTCGATTCGGCGGGCCTCGGAAGCTGGAAGATATTCTCAGCAGCCATCAGGGTGTCAAAGACCTGCCTTTGATCCTGAAGGCAGATGCTCCTGGATCACTCGAGGCTCTCAAGTACGAAATCGGCAAGATCGATCATGCCGAAGTCCGCGTGAAGATCCTTCACGAAGGGGTCGGCGGAGTCAACGAGTCCGATATTTATCTCGCTTCAGCGTCTTCTGCGATCATCATTGCCTTCCACGTCATTGCGGACGATCGCACGATGGGACTGGCTGATCACGAAGAAGTCGAGATCCGACGTTACGACATCATTTACGAAGTCACTGATCACATCCGTCAGGCCCTCGAAGGCATGTTGACTCCGGATCGCGTCGAAGTTTCGACCGGCCGTGCGATCATCCTGCGTACCTTCGACATCAGCCGCATCGGACGGATTGCCGGTTGTCGTGTTCTCTCGGGAACGATTGAACGTAACAGCCGTATTCACGTCATTCGGGATCAGAAGATTCTCAACAACTATGGCATCGCCTCGCTGAAACGCGAGAAAGACGACGCCAAGGAAGTTCGAGAAGGTTTCGAATGCGGTATTCGCCTGGATGGTTTCAACGACATCAAGGAAGGCGACCTGCTTGAAGCCTTCCGTATCGACGAAATCAAACGCACGTTGTAGGACGAGGGCTTAGGGCTTGGGGATAAGGGCTTAGCAAAACTAAGCTTTCCCCAAGCCTCATCCTTTCTCTCAACTGCTCCCTTCTCCTCCGGCTAAGCCCTAAGCCCCAGTACCTAAGCCCCAATCCCCATGACAACCCGTCGCCTCGCCAAAGTCGAACGCGCCATCCGCGAAGCGATCAGCACTGCTGTTCTCTTCGAACTGCGCGATCCTCGCGTCTCCGGCGTGACGATTCTTCGAATTACTGTCGCTCCGGATCTGCTCGTGGCCAAAGTCTACGTCTCCATTATGGGAGACGAGAAGAAACAGAGTCTTTGCCTGCACGGCCTGCGCTCGGCTCGTGGTTTCCTTCAAAAGAAGGTCGCCGACCGGATTCAGACCAAAAACACCCCCATTCTCAGCTTCGAACTCGATGACTCGATTCGGATGAGTGCAGAAGCCTCTCGAATTCTGCGACAAATGACTGCTGAAGGAAAGATCACTGATTATTCGGAAGGCGACGACGAAGAAGTCGATTCCGAAGACTCATCTGATCTGACCGATGAGCATGAAAATCATCGTGTTGAGGATGACAATTCCACTTGACCCATATAACCTTACGTAAAATCCTCGATGTTCGGGAAAGCCCGCTGACCGAGGTCTTCCCTAGGTTATCTTCCCCACGTTTTGATACGATTCCCCCCGCGACCTGACGATAGCATTTCGGATCCGCCTCTCGCCCGGCCCGAACAGGATGATCTTCAGAAACTAAGGTACGAGCAACGACTATGGTTGTCCAAAAGGTGAAAGCAGCAGATCGTCAAGGCATCATCACGAAGCTGATTCCACCCCTGAAGAAAAAATACGGCAGTACGCAGCCCAAAGACGATCTCGGCGTGCTCGAAGCTCTCCTGTTCTCCATCTGCCTGGAAAACAATTCTCAGGAACGCGCCGTTGAAGTCTACGAATCGCTGCATCAGTCATTTCACGATCTGAACGAGATCCGTGTCAGCTCGATTTCCGAAATTCAGGCTGTCTTCGAAGGCATTGAACAGCCCGAATGGCGTGCCGTCCGTGTGCGTGAACTGCTGCATTACATTTTCGAGAAGCAGTACACCTTCGACATGGACTTTATGCTCAAGAAGACTCTTGAGCAGTCAGAGAAGATTCTCCAGCAGGTTTCCTCTTTGTCGCCATTCGTCAAGCACTACGGCTTGATGTACAGCTTCGGCGCCCACCTGTTCCCGCTTGATGATTCTCTCCACAACGCTCTGCAGTGGCTCGGCCTGGTCGAAATGGGTTCCAACCTTGCCGATGCAGAAGGGCAGATCAAAGCCGCTGTCCGCAAGTCGGAAACCGCACAGATCTTCCACCTTCTCCACGAACTGTCGACTGACGCTCTGTACTCAGAAATCTTTGCCCAGGTCCGAGACGAAGGTGCCGAAGAAGCCGATCTCTTCTCGGCTCACAAGCGTCTTGCCGAACTCTTTTCTGATCCTGCCTCGTTCCGTCGCAAGAAGCCCAAAGCAGCAGCTGCCAAGAAAGTCGTCGAGGAAGAAAAGCCTGTCGCCAAATCAGCTGCAAAAAAGCCAGCAGCGACTGCGGCTCCTGTCGATAAAAAAGTCGCTGCCCCCAAGAAGCCCGCGACGCCACCAGCCGCCGCTGCCAAAAAGCCGGTCAAAAAAGCCAAGAAGTAATTCTCATCGCTTCTGCACCCCAGTCCGTTTCTACTCTCTCGGGGAGCGATATTCTTTCCTTCTCCCCCGGGGAGAAGGTGGCGGCGCTTCGCCGACGGATGAGGGAACTCTGCGAATTGAATAGAGCCTCCATTCCCGTCCCTTGCGCTCTCAAACATTTGCTGTCGACGCCCCCTCTGCTTCCTCGCGATCTCCTGTAGCATTCGACGCGCCCGGTAAACTATCATCATCGTGTCACACGACTTCACAGCGCGATGTCCTCATGCGCATCAACATACGGCTGGCTTGCCGACTCGACGGAAGGAAACTCCAATGCTCAAGTGGAAGATGTCACTGAAATCTCTCAGCCTGGCGATCATGCTGGCTGCCTCAACGACGACAATCGTCTCGCCAGTTCTGGCCCAGCAACCTCCTGTCGCAGAAGCTGTTCCGCGCCAAATTGCGGACGATGTTTTCGAGCCGATCGATCAGGAAAAGCCAGACGAACCCAAAGACATCAAACACTCGCAGGCGCTGGCTCACTACCTCGCCGGTCGTTCGCTGCAGCTCAAAGGCGACAACGCCGCAGCTTACGACGAATACAAAATGGCGATCGCGGAAGAGCCCGAGTCACTTGAGATTCTCGAAGTCCTCGTGCCACTTGCCTTCGCTCTTCAAAAGAATGACGAAGGTCTGAATTACGCCAAACAACTCGTTGAGTTGAATCCTGAGAACATTCAGGTCCTGCGTCGCATCGCGATGCTGGAAGCCAGTCAGGGTCGAATTCAGCAGGCAATCACCTATTACAATCAGGCACTCGAAGCCAAGAATCTTGATAAGAATTCGATCGTCTTTGTCACGCTGCAACGCGAACTTGGCGAGTTCCATACGATCCTGGGCAATCACGCAGAAGCATCCAAGGCATTTGAAGTTCTCTTCGACGCCATGCAGAACCCGGATCGTTACAACCTGAATCTCAACGCCCGAGCGGCTTTGCTTGTTAATCAGGCTCAGACCTACGAGCGTCTCGGCCAGACATTTGTCCTTGCCAAGAACTTCGATCTTGCGACTCAGGCCTTCAAACTGGCGGTCTCGACCAGTCGCAAGAATCCCGCGCTGCTTGGCTACTACATGGCGATGGTTAATGCCGAGCAAGGCGATTTCGAAACGGCTTTGACGGAAGTCAACAAGTACCTCGACGCTCACTTGAACCTGTCCGGGGAAGCACCTTACAACCTTCTCAAACGCATTTATACCAGTCTTGGAAAAGAAGCAGAACTCCTGCCGCGCGTCGAAGCACTCCTGAACGACGACAGCCGCAATCGCCCGCTCAACTACTTCGTCGCAGAGCAGTACATTGAAGCGAAGCGTTATGACGATGCCCGCAAGATTCTTGAAACTCAGCTCAAGCGACGTGATAACCAGCCCGCCTATCAGGGACTGCTGACGATCGCCCGTCTTCAGAACGAACCGGCCAAGTACGTCGACTATATCGGCGATGCACTCACCTCCGGCGAAAACACTGATCCGCTGGAAGCAGAGCTTGAGGTCGCCGCGCAAGAAAAGCCGTTTGTGGAAAGCGTCATCAAGGTCGCTTCGGAGCGCGTCGCAGCCTCTCCTCCGAAGATGAACTTCGCCCAGGCGTATCTCGTCGGGAAGCTCGCCAAAGAAGCTGACGACATCGATGCCGTCAAGAAATTCTTCCTGTTTGCCATCGCTGTTCAGCCACAACCGAATATCCGTCTTTACCAGGAATTGGCCAGCTACCTGATCGAAAAGGAGCAGTACGCAGAAGGAACGAAACTCCTCCTGGATGCTGCCAACCGTCCCGAATTTGCTCAGCAGAAAGCAGCGTTGTTTTATCTAGCCGCCAATGCCCTCGAACTCAATCACGAAACGTCACGGGCTCTCGAGACGATCAAGGAAGCTCAACAGATCGATCCGGATAACTTCGAGTTTCTCTTCTTCGAAGGCTGGATTCACTACCACGCGCGACAGTTCGATGAAGCCATCACGATTTTCAACAACCTGCTCGCCGACGTTGAAGGCAGTAACGACGTTGAGACGGAAACCCGCATCACGCTGACGCTTTCCAATGTGTACATGATGATGGGGCGTTTCGATGAATCAGAGAAAGTCCTCGAAGAGATTTATCTCAAGAATCCCGACGACACGACCCTCAACAACGACCTCGGCTATCTCTACGCTGACCGCAACAAGAACCTCGACAAAGCCAAGGAGATGATCCAGAAAGCCCTCAACGACGAGCCAGACAACGGCTCGTATCTAGACAGCATGGGCTGGGTCCTCTTCCGCCTGGGGGAATACGACGAAGCGATCAAGCAACTCGAGAAGGCTGTCGAAAAACGCGATGGCGGCGATGAAGTCATCCTCGACCACCTGGGCGATGTCTACGAAAAAGTCGGACGCAAGGACGACGCCATCCGCGTCTGGTCGAAAGCACTCGAGTCTTCTGAAAAAGCGGGTGACAAAGCAGACCAGAAACTCCTCGAGTCGCTCAAAACGAAACTCGAAAAGATCAAGCAGTAATCAGCTGCTCTCGTTACAGAAAAAGACCAGCGATAATCGCTGGTCTTTTTTTTATGCCCGACGTTTTTGCTGAGAGCCATCTTCTTGCTTAAGCTATGCCAGAAGAGTAGGGTGATGGTGAGTCTTCGAACCGCACCAAAACGACATTCATTCGCACAATTGGTGCGGATCGATCGCAAAGCCTCACCAGCACCCTACGGTGAATTAGAAACCTGCGGCTTCGCTTGCCACTCCTGAACCTTCGCCCTTAACCCCACTCCCCAGTCTCCATACCACGCATATCCTTCTCGTCGCTCTTCGTCGAGCTCTTCCAGCGTCCCGACGATCACGCCATCTCGACGACCAAACACAGCCTGACCCGTCTGGATGTCATAAAACCTCGCCCATAGCAACGGTCCATTCGGGTCTGGGTAAAGCAGTATTGGCTTCCCTTTGTTGCCGTATCGGTAACCGGAGATCGCATTGGCTTCAAACCACGCGACAGCTGACGTCACAGCAGGATCAATCTCGTCTTTTCGTCCGTCCACTGTCACCAGGAAGCGAACCACTCCTGCACTCTCCGCAGTCGCCAGTGAAACCGGCTCGAACTTCCGTGCGGCCACTGGTTTGAGGGAGTCCCGATCATACTGAGCTGCCCAGATTGTTTTCTGGTCGTTGATGACAATCTGCAGTTTCAACAGCAATTCAATGCCTTTCGCCAGTTTCTCTCCCGCTAATTGGCGACGGGCCTGGTCGACCCAGGCAAAGTCTTTGGCGGGCAGGCTCACATCTCGAAGAAGCCCTAGCAGATTGACCATCAGTTGGTCATTCAGCGTTATCTGCCCTGTATAATTCTTTCGTGGCGGATAGTACTGCGGCCAACCCCCGTTCTCGTACTGTGCTTTGAGAACGAGATCCAGCCCGTGATTGAATGCCGTCGCAATTCGTTCGTCTGGCTTCACTCGCTGGCACCGGGCCAGAAAGCGCAGTTCAAATGTTGTTGCTCCGTTATCGAACGTCTCGTCGAGTAATTCCTGACCCCGCTCATTCGGGGGCGTCTTTGTTGTGTCGACATTCTTAGGCCACCCGCCCGCCTGCGTCTGCCAGGCAAGGATGTTCTCGACCACCTGGTTGCGCTCGTCTGATCGATACCACTCCCAACTCTTTGCCGCGAAGTCCTTCCAGTTTGCTGTTTGAACCGCGTATGCATGTTCAACGAGTTGCATGAAACAGCTGATCGCTACACTCACTAGAAATAAACGTCTCATGTTTCATCCTCGAACGGATTGTCTATTTCACACGGACTTCACTGAGCTTTTCTCACGAGCTTTTTCCAGCTGATAATGCTCCTCCATCTCGACAAGCGATGCCTGACTCATTTCAATCCCTGCCGCAGCCAGTCCACGTTCGATCGCCTGAAAACGGCGTGTAAACTTCGCATTCGTCTTCCGCAAGGCTTCTTCGGGATTCACACCAAACCGACGGGCGATATTCGCCAGGACAAACAGGACATCCCCCAGTTCACTCTCCACACGATGCTTCAATTCATCATCGCTAATATGGACATCCTTCGTGTGAGCCTCATTGACATCGACCGCATGCACCGGCGGCTCCGACGACCCATAAAGCTCTTCGCACAACTCTCCCAGCTCTTCCTTCAGCTTGTCAAACAGCATATCCCGATGTGGAAAATCATACCCGACATCCGCCGCCTTCTTTTGAATCCGAGCCGCCTTCGCCAGCGCCGGCAGATCCTTCGGCAGTCCATCCAGTAACGAAGTCCGCTTCGGCTTCTCCGCCTTCTTGATTTTCTGCCAATTCGCAGAGACTTCCCCAGCCGTCGTCGCGGTGACGTCTCCAAACACGTGCGGGTGACGACGGATCATTTTCTCCTTGATCACTCGGACGACATCCGTCAGCGAGAACCGCCCTTCATCCGTCGCAATCTGAGCATCGAGAACCACCTGCAGCAGCACATCTCCCAGCTCTTCGCAGATCTCGACATTGTCATTCGAGTCGATCGCTTCGAGCAGCTCGTAAGTCTCTTCCAGCGTATAAGGCTTGATCGTCTCCATCGTCTGCACGCGATCCCAGGGACATCCCTCAGGGCTCCGCAGCTTCGCGATCACCTCCACCAACTGACGCACCTCCGGCCCCAACATCTCCCACTCCGGCGGCGTACCCTGTTCTCGTGCTTGACTCATGGATCTCTCGAATCACTCCTGCGTGTCCAAATAAAAAACCTGCGTTCAGCTAAGCGTAACGCAGGTCTTTATTCTTGGAAGATGTCAAATGCAAATCAATTCGACTTCCGCTCGTCCGGCAACTCTTTAATTTTAATATTGCGATAGCGCACTTCAATATCCGAGTTCGGATTCGAGTGGACCTGCAGCGCGATGAACCCCTCAGACGTCATGTCGTCTTGCAGATCCGCACAAGGGACACCATTGACCCAGGTCTGCAGATGGTCACCAACGAACTGAATCTTGTAATGATTCCACTCGCCAACCTTGAATGCCTTGCGCGCATCGGCGTGCTCGTCCCCTTTGAGCTCATACAACCAGCCACGACGTGACTCATCGTAAACACCCCCGCTGAACGCCCGGGGAGAAGGATCAATTTCCACCTGATAGCCATGCACAATGCCGGGCTTGATCTTCTTCTTGACGATCTTGTCCCCTTGCTTCATTTCGACTTCGCCTTCTTCTTCATAGGCGTTGCTGCGAACCTGAATCCCGGCATTCATCTCGTTCGTCTTAACGTCGAGCTCCATGACGAAGTTGTGATACATCTTGTCCGTCGCCAGAAAGCTGTTGGGCTGCCCTTTGACAGTCTTCCCAAGAATGGTGTCCTTGTCTTCGACTTCAAAAACAGCCTTTCCACCACGCTGCGTCAACCCGGTGAAATCCTTGCCGTTGAAGTAAGGCTGAAAACCAGACTCAGCAGTCTCCTGCGCAAAAATACTCGTCGACGAGACAGCCAATAACGCTGCAACAAACAAAGCTCTCATGGTGTGACTCTTTCGTGGAGAGGGTAGGGGAGCCGAATTTTGTCCCTTCTCCCTTGAGGGGAGAAGGTGCCCGAAGGGCGGATGAGGGTGAGCGATAGGCAACAGTTGTCACTCAACATCGCAAGTGACGACAGACAACAAGTGTCTTGTCAGATTTCGCGATGAGGATGTTCTCTCCTCTTATCCTATCCATCAACATCCGCCTCTGCCAACTCGGAAGTCGCAGTTTGACGCTGGATCATATCCAGGTATTTACCTCCTTGCGAAATCAGCTCCTCATGCGTCCCTGTTTCGAGAATTCGCCCATGCTCGAGCACGACAATCAGATCCGCATGACGAATCGTACTGAGTCGATGCGCAATTATGAACGACGTCCGCCCCTTGAGTAATTCCTTCAGCGACGCCTGGATATACTGCTCGCTCATTGTGTCCAGATTGCTCGTTGCTTCATCCAGAATCAGAATCCTCGGATCCGCCAGCACCGCCCGCGCGATCGCCAACCTCTGTCGCTGTCCACCCGACAGCTTCACACCCCGCTCGCCGATGACCGTGTCATACCCATTCGGCAGCGACAAAATAAATTCATCCGCATACGCTGCCTTCGCTGCGACTCGAATCTCATCCAGCGAGACATTGCGACGGGCATACGCAATGTTCTCCGCGATCGTCCCGTCAAACAAAAAGACATCCTGCTCGACGACCCCCAACAGGCTTCGATAGTCATCGAGATCGATCTCTCGAAGGTCGACACCCCCCAACTTCACCGCTCCGAGCGTCGGATCATAAAACCGCGCCACGAGATTACACAGCGTCGTCTTCCCCGCCCCCGAATGCCCCACCAGCGCCACCGACGACCCAGCCGGTATCGCCAGGTCAATCTCCCGTATCGCCCACGGATGCTGGTCCGAATAACGAAAAGAAACCCCTTCAAACGACAACGCCCCCTGAGTCAGAGCAGGGGACAACTTAGCTCCCTTCTCCCCCCGGGAGAAGGTGCCCGACAGGGCGGATGAGGGCAACGCGCCAGTACTCTCACGAGCGCGCGAAACACCTTTGAGGGCACTACTCCGCGTTCCCGCCTCCTCAAACTCCCGCGGCTCCTGCAACAAATCCAAAACCCGATCGAGCGCCGACAGCGAATTCTGAAAATTCCCCGCACTCTCCGCCAGCACCGCCAACGGCTGCAGCAACATCAGCACATAGACCAGGAACATCATCAAATCCCCAATCGTCAGCGTCCCCTGCAACACCTGCCACCCACCGTACAACATCAGCCCACAAGTCGCCGCTGGGATCAGCAATTCCCAGATCCCCTCCAGAATCCGCGCCCACCACCAGATCGAAACCTCCTGCCGTCCCAAAAGGTTGTTGCTGTTCACAAACCGATACGATTCACTCCGCTCCCGATGAAACGCCCGCAAGACCCGCATCCCGCCAAACGACTCCGTACTCTGCGCATCAATCTCCTCGCGCCGCTTGCGGATATCTTTATACCGTGGGCGTATGTGATGATCCCAAGTCCGATGCGTCAGATAGACCGCCGGCACCATCACCGTCGCCCCGATCAGCAGTCGATAATCAACCCACGCCAGAATCACCACCGACCCCATCAGCTGTACAACCGCCCGCCACGGGTTGTAGAGCATCGTAAACAGCAACTCCCCGACACTCCCCCCATCCTCTCGCAACAGGCTCGCCACACCCCCCGACCTGAGATCCTGAACGCGAGATAACGGCAGACGAATCGCCTGCTCAAAGGCTTCCTTACGAATCCCCAGCCGGACTCGCAACGACGTCCACGTCGCAAACCACCTGCCCGTCAGCGCCAGTAGGATGTCCAACAGCGAAATGACCAGCATTCCCGTCGTCACCCAGATCAACAAATGCCACCGATCACTCGGCATCGGCAACGACGCAGGCCAGACCCCCTCCAGCGACTTCTCGCCCAGCACATAGTCCACAATAATCTTCGTCCCGGCGGGCGGGATCAACTTGATCAGCGTCGAGACCGTCACCGCCGCCAGCGCGACGACCACCGCCCACTTGAACGGCGCGATGATCCCCAGATACGCCTTAATCAACTCCCACGCCGACCGCGTCCGCACCCGCTTGCGAAGATCCTTCGCCTCGCCCGTGTCCTGCTCTTTGGGATCTGGCTTCTTCTTCAGCTTCTCCGTCAGCTTCTGCTGATAATCAATAAACCGCCGTCGACTCGAAGTTTGCTGCAGTCTGGTCATGTCATCTTTCAATAAGTGATTTCTACCCACCCATTATAGACACCACCGAATAACGAGAAACCCCCACAAACTGTCCCTTCTCCCTTGAGGGGAGAAGGTGCCCGCAGGGCGGATGAGGGTGGGGCATAGGCACTCGTGCGTTTTCATTCGCTTATTGACGCCCAAAATCAACTCCCCTCAGATCGTTCCCGAGTCGCATGAACCTCCTTCCCGAAACCTTGGCCATCTTCTCACCAATCTGCTAAGATACTCCCGTCCACAAACTCCTCGTTCAATTCCATTCTGGAGCAGTCTCCCGTCTATGGCAGGGCATTCCCACTGGGCCAACATCGCCCACAAGAAAGGTCGCGCGGACAAAAAGCGTGCCGCCGTCTATTCCAAGTTGAACAAGGCGATCATCGTCGCGGCCAAGCGTGGCGGCGGTAATCCTGATGCCAACCTCGCGCTCCGCTACGCGCTCGACAAAGCCCGCAAGCAGAACCTCCCGCGCGATACCATCGAACGCGCCATCAAAAAGGGAACCGGCGAACTCGCGTCCGACAACTTCGAAGAACTCCTCTACGAAGGCTACGGCCCCTTCGGCGTCGCCGTCATCTGTGACGTCCTGACCGACAACCGCAACCGCACCGCCCCCGAAGTTCGCAAGATCTTCGAAACCTACGGCGGCAACCTCGGCGCCACGGGCTGCGTCGGCTGGATGTTCGATCGGAAAGGAATGTTCCTGATTCCCGCGACTTCGACGACCGAAGACTCCCTCATGGAGATTGCCCTGGAAGCCGGTGCCGACGACGTCAAACTCGAAGGCGAGTCCTTCCAGGTCCTCTGCGCCGTCGACCAGTTTGACACCGTCTCCAAAGCGATCGAAGCCGCCGGCTTGACAACCACTGTCAGCGAATTCGCCCGCATCCCACAAAACACCGTCGAACTCGGAGGCGCCGAAGACGCCAAAGCCATCCTCGAACTCATGGATGCCCTCGAAGAAAACGAAGACATCCAAGCCGTCACCGCCAACTTCAACATCCCCGAAGAGGTCATGGCCAACTTAGCGAACTCTTAGGCGAGCGGGGGGTGTCAACCCCCTGTCTTCCTCCCGTCTCTTCTCCCCCGGGGAGAAGGTGGCAGCGCTTCGCTGACGGATGAGGGACTTCTGAGAATTTCATAACGCACACCCATCGTCCCATCTCCCTTGAGGGGAGCGGCATTACGTCCCTTCTCCTTTGAGGGGAGAAGGTGCCCGAAGGGCGGATGAGGGTGAGCGCCAGGCAACAACAGACTTCCAACGTCCCAAACAGCATCAAGCAACAAGCAGCGTGCTGGTGAGTCTTCGAACCGCACCAAATCGACCTCCCTCTCTCCTCCATCGAAGATCACTAATTCCATGCCCAGACAAGCCATCATCGGCCCATCCGACTTTGAAGATGACGACGACGATGGCGATCTGTCCGGCCTTCCCGCCTCTCTGGGTGGCACTGCTGGCTTGCCCAGCAGTGTCTTCTCTTCAGATTCCGCTGGGAAGAGTTTCTCCCCCGACGACGAAGCCCTCGACGAAGAACTCCGCCCCCAGCGACTCGACCAGATCGTCGGCCAGAAAAAGGTCATCGACCGCGTCAAGATCATGCTCGACGCCGCCATGAAACGCGGCGAAGCCCTCGGGCACCTTCTCCTCGACGGCCCACCCGGCATTGGCAAAACAACCATCGCCATGGTGATCCCGCGCGAGATGGGAACCGACTTCCAGATCACCTCCGGCCCCGTTCTCAAAGCCCCCAAAGACCTGCTCCCGTACCTGACCCGCGCCACCCAGGGCTCCGTCCTCTTTATCGACGAGATCCACCGCCTCCCGCCCGCTGTGGAAGAATTCCTCTATCCCGCGATGGAAGACTTCCGCGTCGACATCGCCCTCGGCGATGGTCTCAACGCCCGCACGATCAACCTCAAACTCAAACCCTTCACGATCATCGGCGCAACGACCCGCAGCGGCATGCTTACCGCTCCTCTGCGCGACCGCTTCGTCAACCGTGCTCACCTCGACTTCTACGAACCACCCGACCTCGTCGAAATCATCACGCGTAACGCTCGTAAACTGAAAACCGAGATCGATGCCTCCGGCGCCTCCGAGATCGCCACCCGCTGTCGCAGTACCCCGCGCAAAGCCAACAACCTCCTCCGCTGGACCCGAGACTTCGCACAAGTCCACGGCTCTCAAGAACAAATCACTCACGACCTCGCCAGCCGCGCCCTCTCCATGCTCGAAATCGACGCCCTCGGCCTCGAAGAACAAGACCGCCGCTACTTGACGACTCTCCTCCGCATCTTCGGCGGCGGCCCCGCCGGCTTGCAAGCCATCGGCCACAGCATGAACATCCCCCCCGACACCCTGGAAGACGAAATCGAACCCTTCCTCCTCCGCTGCGGCTTCATCCAACGCACCCCCCGAGGCCGAGTCATCACCACCGCCGCCCTCAACCACCTGGGCGTCAAGTAAGTTCCCCCAGGCGAGCGGGGGGTGTCAACCCCCTGTCCCTTGTGCGTACAATAAAGATCACCACGCTGAGTACGAAACACGCAAGCCCTTTCTGTGCTCCACAATCCAATCGCATGTATTCTAAAATGGTCGCGACTCGTTCTCGTTCCAGGCAAAGACACGCCATCATGCACTCCCACATCATCCACCACGGCGGCTACACCCTCTCTTGGTCCCGCAAATGCCCCCACTGCCAACACTGGTTCGCCCTGAAAACTGTCAGCGAAAACGCCGAACAAAAGACCGTCGACTTCCGCTGCAATCACTGCCAGCAAACCGTCACCTACACCCAACATGACCTCACCAACCTCGCTCCCTGGTCCCCTCGCAATCTCTATTGATGGACGCTGATGCCATTGGGATAATACATGTAAGGAGCCTCGCATGATCCAGCTGCCATCTGAAATATCACCCGCAGCAATGCCTCACGTCGAAGTCATCTCCGATCAGATGGCGGAGCGATTTCGGAATTTGACGGATCAGCAGCGATGGGATTTGTTTCGTGAGATCCATCGTTATGCACGATACCTGGTAACAAAAGAGGTTCAGGAAACACTACCCATTTGGAATGAGGAACAAGTCAAACTCATCGTGTCGTACCGCTTCCTCAAGGGCGACGTCCCAATGATTTGGGGTTCCGATTATTTGAAGTTGCGTGACCAGGGACTGATCCCGGATTTTGTGATAAGGCCAGCCTGCTGACATGCTCCACTCCCTCTTCGTCTACGGCACCCTCCGCAAAGACTACGCCGCCTCCCTCCCCACATCGCAACGTGGTCACCGAGTCACCCCGTACGACTCGCTTCTCAATCCCTATGCCCGCTTCCACAGCAACGCCAAAGTCCCCGGCCTGCTTTACAACTTCGGCCCCTATCCCGGCCTGATCCATTCCGACGACCTCAGCCACTTCGTCATCGGCGAACTCCATCACATCACTAACGAAGACGCCCTCTGGCCAACTCTCGACGACTACGAAGGCTGCAGCTCCACAAGCGAAGCACCCCACCTCTTCACCCGCCAACTCACCACCGCCACCCTCGACGACGGCACTCAACACCCCTGCTGGACCTACTACTACAGCCATCCTCTCACTCCCCCCGCCCGCCTCATCCCGTCCGGAAATTATCTCTGACCCTTCTCCCCCGGGGAGAAGGTGGCAGCGCTTCGCTGACGGATGAGGGAACTCTGCGAATTGAACCTAACCTCCAACTTCGTCCCTTCTCCCTTGAGGTGGAAGCAAGGAGTTTGCTCTCGCCGATCAGGCGAGAGTAAACGACGCGGTCGTCTTCTCAGGAATGGTGCCCGAATGGCGGATGAGGGTGGGCGATAGGCAACCATTCGCATACATTACACTAATAAGCACCAGCCAAAACCAACGTCTCGATCGACTTCATTTCACGAATCAACCCCACCATGAACCTCACCAGAAAAGTCCGCACGCGCCTCTTCCTCGTCGTCTGTCTCGTCATCGCGTCCACCTTCTTCTTCGTTCAGACAAATCCATCAGAAGCGCGCGTCACGATCCGCAACGACGGCCCCTCCAACATCACCGATCTCCAGGTTAGTTCGATGTTTGCCAATAAAGAGATCCCGCTCCTTCACCCCGGCGAAGCCATCTCTTTCGTCATGACCAACTCAGCCGGCCAGACCATCCGCATCGCCAGCTTCACCTGCCAGGGCAAACCTCTTTGCCACTTCGCGCACATGACCCGCACGATCGACGAGAAGGGAGAATACTACCGCTTCTCCCTCTCCTGCGACCTCTGCAGCGAAAATGAAAAACCGCCAGAGCCAGCCAAATAACTCCGAAAGGCGAGCGGGGGGTGTCAACCCCCTGTCCCTTGTGCTGACTGTTAAGATCGCTACTGAGAGTACGTCAAACGCATCAATTCTGAGTCTCTATCTACCCACAAAAAGGGCACAAGCTTCTTTGCATTGCGGAACTCCAACTGCGCAAAAAACGGTGATGGCCTCGACCTGCTTTTAATCTTCTGCCCACCAGCGAATGTCCGAATGAAATTCATCGTGTGCAACGCGGGACAGCGGCTCGGACGCAGCCTCGCCCTCCCGATTCCTGCACACAAAAAAAAGGACAAGCTCCATACCTGAAACTTGTCCCCTTCGTGTCTTAGTGGTTCAACCACTCTCTCAAGCCAGCTTTTCGCGATAATACTTCGCCGCGGCTTCCAGAGCGTTTGGAATCCCCGCAGGATCCTTGCCACCTGCTTCCGCCAGATCCGGCTTGCCACCACCGCCACCACCGACCAGCGGGGCCGCCAGCTTGACGCATTCGCCCGCGAGTACACCCTTCTTGGTCAGCGGCTTGCTGACTGCCGCCAGCAGCGTGACTTTGCCTTCATTCTCGGTCGCGAGGAGCAACGCAACAGAGTCCGCCTGATCCCGCAGCTTGTCGGCGAAATCTCGCAGCGAATCCTTCGACCCGCCCACCAGCGTATGCGTCACAATCTTCGTGCCGTTGACCGACTCTGCTGTTTCGAGCAGCTTGGTGACATCGCCCGTCATCGCATCTCGCATGCTCGCTGACAGCTTCTCTTTGGCATCAGCCAGTTCCGTCTGCAGTGCGGTCACTTTCGTCAGCAGTTCAGAAGGCAGGGTTGCTTTAAGCAACTGCTGAAGCTGCGTGACAATCGATTCCGTATCGCGAACCGCCTGGCGCACCTTCGGCCCCGTGAGCGCTTCAATACGACGAACCCCCTTGGAAACACCCGACTCGCTGGTGATCTTCACCAGCCCAACCTGCCCACTGTTGACCAGGTGAGTCCCTCCGCATAGCTCCTTACTAAATTCGCCGATACTTACCATGCGCACGAGATCGGGATACTTCTCGCCGAAGAGTGCCATCGCACCTGCAGCTCGCGCTTCCTCAATCGGCAGCAGTTTCGTCGTGACGGAAACACCCTCTGCAATCTTCGCGTTGACGATGTCTTCGATCTTCTCCAGTTCCTCATCGGTCACTGGCTGACGATGCGAGAAGTCAAAACGCAGCGCATCCGCTTCCACCTTCGAACCACGCTGCAGCGCATTCTCGCCAATAACTTCATGCAACGCATAGTGCAGCAGGTGAGTCGCCGAGTGTGCTCGACGAATCCCTTCACGACGCGCCACATCAACTTCCGCGTCCACCTTCTGACCGACTTTCAGTTCACCCTCAACGAGCGTCCCGATGTGAATCCACAGATTCCCGCCGTCTTTTTGCGTGTCCTGAACCAGGAACTTCATCCCGTCAGACGAGATGACACCCTGATCCCCAACCTGTCCCCCCGACTCGCCATAGAAAGGCGACTGGTCGAGAACGACTCCAATCGGCGTCGCGTGTTGTTTCTGGCTGAACTTATCAACGAGCGCCTTGTTCGAAATGATCCCGACGATCTCCGCAGCAGCATGATCGACGTCATACCCCAGGAAGTTCGTCTCACCCTTCGATTTACGAATCGCATCGAGCGGCCCTTCCGACATGACCGCATCGACCGTCACCCGTCCCGATTTCAGAGAGTGCTCATCCATCAGTGTTTCGTAACGAGCTCGATCAACCTTAAGCCCTTCTTTCGATGCCAGCGCTTCGGTCAACTCAATCAGGAAGCCGTCTGTCTGGTGCAGGTTGAACGCATCATCCCCTGAGAACACACCATCTTTGGCCGTCTTCACATGCGACTTGAAGCGATTCAGCCCACGATCAATCGTATTCAGGAACTGCGTCTCTTCGTTAGTAATCGCCGCCTGAACCGCAGAGACCGTTTCCTGCAGATCCGGATAAGGCTTCTTCAGCATATCGACAACAACTGG
The DNA here is from genome assembly GCF_052161635.1 of Lacunimicrobium album. Taxonomy (GTDB): domain Bacteria; phylum Planctomycetota; class Planctomycetia; order Planctomycetales; family Planctomycetaceae; genus SXPC01. The sequence goes on along the minus strand of NZ_CP197413.1, from coordinate 3,141,715 downwards.
CACCAGTTCAGCCAGGAAGTTGTCATGCTTACCCAGCAGATATCCTTCGAGCACCGCCCGTCGCAGCAACTGACGCACGATGTATCCCTGCTTGGCGCTATCCGGCAGGACGTTCTCATGGATACACATCGTGACCGCACGCACGTGATCCGCGATCCGTCGCATCGCACGACCATGCTCTGCTGCGAACTCATACTTGCGACCAATGATCTCCCCAACCGCATTACACAGCGGCCGCAGCGTATCGATTTCGAAGTTACTCTCGACCCCTTGCAGAACCGCAGCCGTCCGCTCCAGTCCCATCCCGGTATCGATATTCTTCTTCGGCAGCGGAATCAGATTGTTCGGCGGATTCCCCTGACGATTGAACTGCGTAAAGACGAGGTTCCAGATCTCGACTTCCTTCCCGCCGGATGCAGGATGGAAGTAAATTTCCGAGCAGGGCCCGCAGATCCCGTCGGGGCCGTCGCTGGGCGATCGGGCTGGCCAGAAGTTCTCAGACTCATCGCAACGCATGATCCGCTTGGCCGGCAGACCGATCTCCTTCTCCCAGATGCCGAAGGCTTCGTCGTCATCCAGATAGACGGTCACTGTCAGCTGCTCGCCATTCAGACCCAGCCACTTCTTGCTCGTCAGAAATTCCCACGCCCAGTGAATCGCTTCCCGTTTGAAGTAATCCCCGAACGAGAAGTTCCCGAGCATTTCGAAAAACGTATGGTGATACGCCGTCACCCCAACGTTGGAAATATCCCCGGTCCGAATGCACTTCTGGCAGGTCGTCGCCTTCGTGAAATCAGGCTTGCCCAGTCCCAGAAACTCATTCTTGAACTGGTTCATCCCGGCTGGTGTGAACAAAACCGTCGGATCGTTGGGCACGAGCACATCGCTGGGCCGTCGGATGCAGCCTTTGGATTCGAAAAAGTTGAGATAGGCGTCGCGAAGTTCGTCGGTTTTCATGTGATCTTTTGGGCAGATAAGTTCGAAAGTGCAAAACGAGATTATGAAAAGCTAGTCACATTTGGGCAACAGTGAAAGCAACGTTCCAAGGCAACCTGGATATGAAGAAGAATCATGGCTAAAAGTCGACCATTCCGCGTTTTGATTCTCGTGAAGGAAGTTTCAACTCAACGCCACCTTTTTTGCCGAAAAGCCTGCTTGCCAAGTCTGCCAGATTTTCTGTTTCAGGCTCCGACAGCGAAGCGACTTGAAGAAGATGTCGCGCGTAGGCCTCCAGCGAAAGTCCCGCCTGTGCTGCCTGAACCCGCAGTTTCCTTTTCACTTCATCCGGGAGGTCGCGAATAGTGATCGTAGCCATAGGATGCTCCTGTATGAAGGCATTTCCCATTGAAGTCAATTGCGATCGCTGTCCATGCTTTTCACACCATCAACATCGCCCCGGAACGAACACGGACTAGTTTCTGAGAACGGCCCGCTTCAGCTCATCCGCAGAGACTTCCAACGGCATCTTGGTCTCTGCAGATCTTCGAATCGCCTCCGCCAGATACCAATTGGCGGGCTGCAGAATCCGAAAATGGTCCGTCCCCTGGATGAGGTGAAAACTCAAATTTCGGTTCTTCAGAGAAATGCTTTTTCCCTGCAGATTTACCACAGCGCTGGCATTCCCTCGCCCACCTTCGAAGACGTAAACCGGGCTTTGAATGTTCTCCACCCAGACGATTGGCGATCGAATGAGGTGCTCCTCCCGACTCCTGACATCGTAAGGAAGATACCCAGATTCAGCCCCGTAACCTGCAACTTGATCCGCCGGCCCAAATGAAAAAATCGCTTTGAACCGATTCGTCGAAGCCGCCACCAGCAGCACCAGCGTTCCTCCCGTACTATGCCCACCCAGATACAGATTCTCAGGATCAACATACGGCTTGCTCAACAGATACTCCGCCGCCGCGAGCACATCATCGACCTCGCCCAGAAAGCCTTCCTTCTGACCAGGATTGTTATTCCCGCCCCGCAGAGAAGGGTACATCATCACCATCCCGGCTTGACGATACTGAGCCGCCGTCTGATCGTTCTCCGGCGGTGCAGGCAGCCAGACCTCGCCAATGGAATTGCAGTCACCCCCCGTGATCCAGATGATCGCAGGATGCTTCTTCCCGTCACCGGGGTCAGGACTGACGTACGCAAACAGTCTGCCAACCGGCGCGTCATACTGGTCAAGTATGAATGTCCCCGATGGCGGCACGTCCACAGGAGAAGAGTCTCGTGGACCAGATTTCAGCCGAGTCTTGAACGATGAGCGAGCCGAGACAAGGGTCGAATCCGTTCGCAACAGACTCGATCCCGGTTGGACACCCGCTGGAGGGGCAGGGCTGTTGGCTGGAGTTGAACTGCCGGGAGTGTTGCTCGTCGTTGAAGCGGGCGCCGTCCCTGCATTTCCTGCCGATTTGCCGAGGATATAAAACGCGACAAACCCAACGATCAGCATCAACGCAACACTTCCGACAATGCCCGCGATCGCAGCTACCGGGTTGTTATTCCCGCTACTCTTTTTTGAAGCCCCACCTTTGGGCCGCGATCCGGACGATGACCTGCCAGACGACGAAGCTGGCATGCGTGGTTGACCTGATCGAGGAGGGAGTTTGCCGCTATTTGACATGAAATCCAAATTGCTCATACGAGGAAAACAAAGAAGACCAGGACGATTCCATGGCGAACCTGACTATTGGAACTGTTTGGAAATTTCGTGGGAAGAGAGAAATCCATCTTCCTTTCCAAACAGTCAGTCTGAAATGTTGCAGGCATCCTGAGCCCATCAGAAAGCCATATACACCGTCAAAAAGTATGCGTGACGAATTTAAGTTAAGGGAAAGTATTTAGATTATTGTAGAGATGTTGACGCTCACGAAGTTAGCATCATTGTGCTTTTGAACAAGGAGTCGGTTCATGCAGGTCGAGTCTCGTGAATACAAAGTCATGCTGGATCATCTTCGTTTTGCCGACCGCAAGCTGGCGCTGCGCGAACTGTGGTTTGATCTTCAGGGAATTGTGCGCAGAGTGGAATTCACGCCGAAGAAAGAAGAACTTCAAAAGCAGCGGCTCAAAAAATTCGACACGCTTGAACGCCGATTGATTTGCTTTCTCGATACCGCTGATCGCGCTTTCAGAAAGAACGATCTGATTCTTCGTCAGCGACGGGTCGTCGAGAAAGAAGAGGGGCGTCTCGAACTCAAAAGCACGGAATATACTTTGAAGTCGCGGCATGCAGATCGTTACTACGTCTCGGGGCGCAAGCTGAAAAAAGGCTCCGATCAGAAAGGGAATGACGATTCCAAGTTCGAAGAAGACATCGGGGCACCGTATCGCAGCCTGTTTACTTACTCGGTCACCATTCAGGGAAAGGAAAAGTGTCCTGAGAAACTTCAGAACGCAGAGCGACTCTTTCCGATTCTGGGTGATCTCAAAATTAATGGAATCAAATGCCCCGGCGAGACATCCGTTGAAATCGTGGGCAACACCCGACATCACGAGCGAATTTATAAGGGGCCTGAGTTCAAGCTAAGCGAGAAGGTCAGCGCAACACTAGCGGTCATTCTTTGGTCCACAGAGTGGAAGACCCGTCCCACAGCGGCAGAGCTGTCGTTTCGCTACGGGGATAAGAATGAGCAATACTCAGGCGACGTCGCGTTGAATGCGTATCAACTCTTTGCTGCCCTTCAGACCCTCGACTGGTGCCAGCCTGATAGTCCGACCAAGACTCAGTTTGCCTACGGCGAGTAAATCATCTTCTTGCTATCGTGTCGTCGAATTCAGAGGAGCCGTTGAGGCTTCTGGTGCAGAGATCGTGCTCTCGGCAGACAAAGGTTTCTCTTCCTTATCCCGTCGGTTCTTCCCGGTTGAGAGAATGACCACAAACTGCGACGCCATGATCGCGACCATCGCTCCCGCCATAGCCCCTGCTGGGGGACCTTTCGGTTTTGGATTCGAGGCAGGAGAGTCTGGAGAATTCGTCTCGTTATCTGTCATGGGCAATACCGCAGAGCAAGCAGGAATGATGGTTGAGCGCTTGTCCGGAGAACTGACTATGAGAACAAGATGACTGGAAGGCAAGCAGCATCTTTGAGGGGCAGAAGAATATCATGTAGAATTCACCGAAGACCGAATCGACACTTTCCGAGTGAAAGCCACCCATGGACGCGATTATCGAGCTTTTCACTGCCAGCGTTGTGGGCTTTGTCCGAGCGGTCTTCGGCCTCCTCGTACTGTTCGTGCAATTTGTTTGCCTCTGCCTCGAAGTGATGACGGGAAGCGATCGTCGTGCCAAGCAACAGTCACCTTCCAGCAAAATTAACGCGGCTTCCGTCGAAGAAACAACCAGCAGTTCCGCCACCGCGTCATCTGAGTCAGCCATTTCGACCATCGAAATTCCTGATCGACCATTTCCCACACAGGCCCAATGGAGACTGTTAACCGCAGGTAGTGTGATTCTGATGGGAATTCTTCTGATGGCCTATGTGCAGTCTCTCAGACGGCAGGACCAAAAACGTCGCGAAGAAGCGACCGAGCTCGCGCTGGAGCAGGCCGCGAACCGGGTTGTCGAGACCTTTAAACATGACCGCAAAGTCGCTCCGGTCCCTGGAATGCTGGCCGAAAAAGACGGCTGGAACAACCCGCTGGAGCTCTTCGTCGACGACTTCGAAGTCGGCTACCTGCTGGTCATCCGCTCGAAAGGCCCGGATGGCAAGTCAGGGACGATCGACGATGAACTGACAATCAAGACCGTCCAGAACGATCCAGCAGAGGCGGCCAAGGATGTTTTTGAGCGAGGTGTGGAGGTGTTTAAGAAGAAGTTTGGGATGAAGGGATGAGGAAAATAAACAAAACCGATATACGCTCACGAAACATTGAAGATGTCAATGTCGTCGTTAGCGGAAGAGAGCGAATGGCTCCACAATTGATTCGGCCAGCCAATTTGTGAATAGTCGGTATAGGCGCCTTGGTATCTAATAATCAGGAACATTAACTTATAGAGCAGCGAAGTTACTCTGCCCACCTTAAATATTATGGCATTATCTATGTCTACTGCGAGAATCTGTCCGTGCGCAGATGGATTTCGTAAATCCGACCAGGCGCCAATGTCATCATTAAGAATGAACGATTTTTCTTTGAGTCCCCGCATTTTGGATTTCGCATTTTCTTGATATAACTGCCCTAACAAGCCGTCAATCCGGTTTCTAAAAGCTACTTCAGACTCTCCGAGGTGTGAAAGATCACATGTTTTTAGGTGTTGCTTGATGTTGTCAACGGCGGTTGATAGTTGAGTAGATCTATCCGGAGAGTCCGGTAATAATATTCTTAGCGTTCCTTCGACTGCAGTTGCTATGCCATTACAATGTTGCTGAAATGAGCCACAACTAGATTCGATCGCGCGGAGCAATAGACAAGAAAGCTCGCAAAGATCTTCTTTTTGTAGAGAAGCAGAATAACTAAAGTAGTGCTGAAATAATTTAAAGAACGTACCTTCACCGGGGGCGCTGATTGCCTGAATAGGAGGACATAAACGGCTATTACGTAAATCTCTAGTAGGGCTACGGATGACAAGTTTACAGTTCCCGCCAATTTGGGTGCAGAAGTAAGACCATTCAACTCCTTTTCCCAATGCGAAGCTAATTGCTTCGCGACATGCCGTTAAGACATTCGGTGGCAATCTGTAGCCACTGCAGTAAACTTCTGGATGTCCTTCAATTTGTAAAAACTTAAAATTCCAGTCGTCAATTTGCCCTACGGTGTGATCTAACAATGTGCTTTTGGACGAGTACCCATCTGCATGTGTTATAGTGCATACTGTGCTGCTGTTGTGAGGAATATTATATTCGTGTGCCGAAACCATGATATGCTCAGTTGGTAGTTCATATTTATGAGGCTCCTCAAAAAATGTGCTTATCGGTTCGGGTCGACTCCATTCCGGACTCTGATGTTCTATTTCAAATAAATCAGCAAGGATTACTCGCTCAGGTGTATGAAGAGAATAAGATTCTGGATAATACGGCAAAACTCGACTCGCGGTCCAAGTCGTGCCTGATGTATCCATTCCCGATAAAGTATAGAATTCAGTATCGGGGACAATGTCCCCAGTAGATATGTTTCGTTGTTGAAATTCAGAATTTGCAAAAAATTTAAGTTTAAGCTTCCCAGTCTTATCTTGGGTAATCTGACCAGGTCCAATAATGCTGTGCTTTTTGTCGTTGCTGACTAGAGTGAGTCTAAAGAAATCAAGCTCTAGTTGCTTTTTGACAACTGTTCGCTTGATTTTATCTAGATCAAAACTGCTTAAATGGAACATGATCGTGCCCTTACGCCATGTTGTAAAGCGCCAACACCTTGTCTTTGACTTCCTTCATCACTTCTGGATTCTCTTCGAAGAACGTGCGGGCTTTTTCGCGGCCTTGGCCCAGGCGGGTTTCGCCGTAGTTGAACCAGGCGCCGGATTTGTCGACGATGCGGTGGTTGACGGCGAGGTCGAGGACGTCTCCTTCGAGGCTGATGCCGCGTTTGTTGAGCATGTCGAACTCGGCGACTTTGAAGGGTGGGGCGACCTTGTTTTTGACGACCTTGGCCTTCATGCGGATGCCGATGGTTTCGTCCCCTTCAGTCAGCGTGGTGATCTTACGGACGTCGATGCGGCAGGAGCAGTAGAATTTCAACGCGCGACCGCCGGGGGTCGTTTCGGGGGAACCGAACATGACGCCGATCTTTTCGCGGATCTGGTTGATGAAGATGACGGTGGTCTTGGACTTGGAAATCGCACCGGTCAGCTTCCGCATGGCCTGAGACATCATCCGGGCCTGCAGACCGACGTGGCTGTCGCCGATATCGCCATCGAGTTCTGCCTTGGGGACCAGAGCAGCCACTGAGTCGACGACGATGACATCGACCGCGTTGCTCTTGATGAGCATCTCAGCGATCTGGAGCCCTTCTTCGCCGTAGCTTGGTTGAGAGACGAGGAGTTCTTCGAGGTTGACGCCGAGGCGTTTGGCCCAGGCGGGGTCGAGGGCGTGTTCGGCGTCGACGAAGGCGGCGATCCCGCCTTCTTTCTGGGCGGACGCGATGACGTGGAGGGCGAGAGTCGTCTTACCAGACGATTCTGGTCCAAAGATCTCGATGATCCGACCGCGTGGCAGGCCTTTGCCGCCGAGGGCGATATCGAGGGAGAGCGCACCCGTCGGAATCCCTGCGACGACCATGTTGGTCTTGTCGGAGAGCTTCATGATCGAGCCTTTGCCAAAGGCCTTCTCGATCTGTCCGAGAGCATTATTCAGGACCGCTTCTTCGCCCTTGGCTCCGCCGGAGGATTTGGATTCGGAAATGTCTTCAGACTTGGATTTTGCTTTGGCGGCCATGTTGTACAGTAGTCCTTTGGGTGTTCCGAGGGGAATTATGGCTTAAACCCCGCAAAGGGGGCATCTTGCGCGAATATTTCACAAGGGATAATATAGTGTACAAGCGGATCAGTCAAGGGGAAATGGGCAGTCACGTGCTGAGAAAGAGCAACCACGGATGAACACGAAGAAACACGGATGGGAAAGTCAGATTGAACCGCAGATAAACGCAGGTGGACGCAGATGGGAGCAAAAAACCTTCGAGAAACTTGGTGCCCTTCGAGGCCTCGTGGTGAAGCTTTTAAGGTTTAAGTAGCGTCTTGTTTCTCGATTAATAGGCGCAGATAACTGCGGCGTTCCGAGGAGGAGAGGCCGAGGGTTTTGGCGAGTCGGAGGAGCGATTCCCGCGTGCTCGACTGGGCGGCGTGGGATTCATCGTCGGAGACGGTTTCGAGTTCGATGTAATGGCCTAGGCCTTTGACGTCGTCGAGGCAGAGTTCGAACGGACGATCTTCCCAGGTGAAGGTATAACGGTGACGGGTTTTAGCCACTTCGCGGACGGCAGTGAAGCCAAGGTTGGAGAGGATCGCGGCCATCGTGTCGAAAGTCGGCTGGCCTTCTGCGAGGTGGGCTTCGTATTCGCGGCGCGACTTGGTCAGCGGGTCGAGCAGGGGGCCTTTGTAAGTCAGATAGGACGACTGCCCGGTGCGTCGGATACGGAGTGCTTCGTCGGTTGTTGCAAAATCTCGACCGGGGTGGTTGTAGTAGATGTCGACCTGATCGATGCTGCCTTCGTCGGTCAGGCCCAGAGGAGCCAGTTGAGCGAGAATGTTATCCGCATCGGTGATGGAGAATTTGAGTTCGATTTCCAGAGGCATGCATTGGGGACCAGGTATCAAGGTACGGACTTGTGAAATGATGATGAAGTTTTAACGCAAACAGACAGACGTGCAAAGATGACGCAGGGCAAACTGTTGATCGCCGCGGAAAAAGACGGTAAGAACAAGGTGTTCTGCAATAATGTTGAGGTCCGTCGTAGTGAGACAACATTCTTGTCACTAGCGATTCAATTCGCGCCAAGAATAACGAGCACGCTTACGTCGAAGTCGACCTCGCGATAGCAAAGAGTGAAAAGATCATGGAACGCTTCAAAGGCCTCTGGCGTGACAGCAAGTATGTCTGGATCGCGTTTTTTCTGGTCGTGATCGTGTTTTCGATTTTGGTTTCGCCGTTGTTTCTGGTCATGATCCCTGGGCTGGCGGGATATTTTGTGTACTTTGCATTTATCCGATATGACGAAAACGGCGTCGATAAGGGTGGCGCCGCGTGAGGCAACGCCACCCATTTCGAGGAAATAACGAGATGGGCACAAACAGGAATATCTGTGCTCCTGAAGAGGGTTGCGAATCAGCCTTTGAACTTTGTGGGCTTATCGTCGCCGCTGGCTGTCCATTGTCGACCAATGGTGTCGATGTCTTTGGGGCCTGGGACAGCGGGGATGTTGTAGCCGATGGTTTCGATGCGGGTCCTGCGGATCTCGGCTGAGTTGACGTTGAACTCTTGATCTCGCTGAGCGATGACGGCTTTGTCTTCCTGACCATCGCCAGTCAGTGACCACATCAGAAGTGGTTCTCCCATGGGAACGGGAGTGTTGGGATCGGGCCAGGTATGCCAGGTCTTGCCCCAGGTGGTGAGGAGACCTTTCATGAAGGTCATCTCTTCTTCGTCGTCCATGCCAGGAGCAATCAGACCACCGCCGAGGACTTCGTAAGTGTGTGGGTGCCAATAGCGTTTTTCGACCTCAGGTAAGGACCTGTAGACTTCGTCCGAGACGATGTATTCGACCCCCAGCAGCTTTGCGTCCTTCTCAGCCGAGCTGTAGAGCAGGCATTGGTGCATACCGCCCGCGACACCGCCGCAGTAGTGCTGCGTGATGATCTGGATGCGGGGATCTTTTTTGGCGCAGTGGATGCCGCAGAAGTGGAGATGGTGGTTTCCCAGAGGAGCCATCATCGTTTTGTCTTTCATCTCGCCGTGGTGGTGATGGTCTGCGGCTTGAGACGGATTGAGCATGGCGGTGGTGCTGAGGGCCCCCAGAGCGCCGAAGAGTTCGCGTCGATTCATCCGTGTGTGTCCCTGTTGAGAGGAGGTCGGAATAAGAGAACCGAATGATCGTACGCGCCTGGTGGTCAATTCCAAGGAACATGGATCGACATGTAAGTGAAACTTGCAAAGTGAAAAATGTCAGTGGAATGACTGCAAATTGAAAAAGAGAGGGTGCGATCTTGTGTCGGCGAGCAATCCCCCGTCTGTCAAGCTGTGACGATTTTCTGGCTGGTGTCGGATACGCACGAGGGTGCGGGGGGAACTCGCCAGCAAATGCTCGGTGAGTATTCAGGGTTTCGTGCAATTGGTCGAAATGTAGATCATTCCGTCGGCGTCGGGCGAGTTGAAGCCGTCGCGGGTTTTGAAATGGACTTCTAAGAACCAACTACTTTGCAAGGATGCAACTATGTGCTGGGCCAGCTATGTCGTGCGCGTTAAGAAAATGGCGTTTGCTGTTGCCATCGGAGTGCTAAGTTCGGCGAGCGGGACATCGCTGTTTGCTCAGCAGCAGGTGACGTTCAATTTCAACGATTTCACAGGGGATTTGTCGACATTGACGCATACGGACTCGGCGACGGGATTGTCGCTGACGCTGACAAATCCCCAGGACTATCTCGGAGGCCCAGGATACTTTGCTCAGAGCGGCGGATTAGGTTTGTATGCCGGGGGCCATATCGGTTTTTCTGCGGCCACATTTCAATTCTCAAACAATGTGAAAATTGTTTCTATCGATGCCTACAATGTCTTCTATTATCCCTACGAGGTGAGCTTCGTTCAGGGAGCAAATAGCTCGACAACAAATTTACCAGGTGGACAGGCAACGACTCCTGTTTCAAATCCAGAGATCGTCTACCAGGGTGGTGAGGCTGTTGAATGGAGTATGAATGGATCTTCTTACCACCACGACTTTTTTTACTTCATCGGCATGACCGTGGAGATGGTCAATCAACTCAATGCCCGGATGGTATCTTCGCCGACGCTGTCCAATGTGACGCTGAATGATTTGTCTTCGTATGTCTCGACGACGAACACACACTTGCGTAACAAGGCCATGTCGTCGTACGGTCCGAATGGGTTCGCGATGCAGGCTCCGCGTGGGAATGTTGGCAGCCTGATGTCGGTCTCTGATGAAGGAGCCGGGCTGAATGATGAGATCACGCTGGCATCGTTTGAAGAACGATCAGTCCTCGTGCCGCAGGCCTATTCACGACGTTCTGCTTACTACGATGCGAGCGTCTGGTTCCAGGGATATGGCAATGCAGGCAGCATTGATTCGACGGCTTCTGCTCTCGGGACCAACTATGCCTCGGGGGGCAGTATTGTCGGGATGGATAAGTGGCTGAGCGATGACACGCTGGTCGGGTTCAGCATTGGCTACGGTGCAGGGAACGTCACGACGGCTGAGAATGCAGGACGCGGGAATATCAATACGCTCCGGACTTCGATGTATGCGTTGCAACGTAGCGATTATGGCTATGTTCTCGGATTGGCGACCTACGGTTTGAACAGCTACGACACCCAACGTTACTCAGGAGTCGATACTGCGTACGGCAGCTTCGACGGGGATGAATTCAGCCTGTATACGGAGTACGGCCTGCCGATTCATCGCGGGCGGATGACCTTTGTTCCGCTGACCTCACTGCAGTATGCCTATATTGGCCAGGATGGATTCTCAGAATCGGGCACCGGTCCTCTGATGGATGTGGGGCGATCGGATGCGAATTCACTGCGACTGTCGGTCGGCGGTCGTGTCGCGTATGACATGTTCCTGCCTTCCGGACGCGCCTTCACGCCGTTTGCAGAAATGCGATACGTCGGTGAAACGCTCAGCGACGAAGCGGTCGTCGGAGCTGCTCTTTCCGGTGGAGGAGCAGGGGTGACATCGTCAGCGGCACCTCTTGGCTATCACTTCATCAACGTCGAGTCGGGATTCTCGACGCAGGTCAGCGATCGCGTGCGTCTGATGTCGAGCTATCAGGGCTTGATCGGCGAAGGCAACGAATCGCATACCGGACAGGGAACGGTTGAAGTTGCGTTCTAAGGTCACGGGTGCAGTGATCTTAAAAGCGATCACTCTCGGCGTTGTATTCGGCGGTCAGCTGCTGCAGATAGGGCCATGTGTAGAGCCCGGTGAAGTGGTTGTCTGACCAGCCGATTTTGAGAGCGTAGTTGCCTGAGTATTCGAGGGCGGCGATCGAAATGTCTTCGGACACTTTATCGATATCGTAGACGCGGACACCGGTGAATTCGTTGACGCAGCTGGCACATGGGCAGCGGCCTCGGAGGAACCGGTAAGGGAGGCGATGAACCGTCGATTCATCATCGGGCCAGGAGATGGCTAGGACTTTGTCGGACTGGTGGGCTTTGAGTGAGGCGGGGATCATGGGGAGAGGGCTTAGGTATTGGGGCTTAGGGCTTAGGTTGGCGATGTGAGGGCTGGTCTTCTTATTGACGTCTTATTTGAAATGTAGGGTGCTGGTGAGTCTTCGAACCGCACCAAAACGACATTCATTCGCTCATTTGGTGCGGTTCGCAAAGCCTCACCAGCACCCTACGAAACATTCGAAGTCGACTTGTTAGTCTTTATAAGGGTGCCAGACTTCTAACCAGTATTTGTCGAAGTTGAAGTTGGGCGAGTTTTCGGGGTCGTGGCATTTGATGCAGATTTGTTGTTCGGCGGTGGCGCGGTCTTTGTGCATGACTTTGCGTTCGGCCAGTAGTTCCTCGGTACGACTGCCTGATTCTTTGAAGGCACGTTCGAGTTCGTCGTGACGCTTGCCGGGGCCGTGGCAGTTTTCGCAGCCTTGTTCGGTCAGGTGCATCGAAACGGTGGTATTGAGGTAACCACTTTCGTAGCGGATCATCTCCTGAGGATCCCAGCCGGTCGTGTGGCAGGCGAGGCATTCTGGATCATAGATCCGCGTGATCGGGTCGCCCGGCATCCCGCTGCGGTCGTTGGCAACCAGACTGGCCCATGACTTGGAGCCGTGTTTAGTTGACTTCCATTTGGCGAAGGCTTTCGTGTGGCAATCACCGCAGGATTGTGAACCGACGAACGTCGTGCCCGATGGGTGGGAGATGGCAGGTTCGGTTTCTGCGATCGCTTCTTCTTTGAGACGCTCCTGGTAGTAACGCATGGCGTCTTCCATGGCTTTGGTCTTGGAGAAGCGTTTGTTGTCGAGCTGGATGCGTTCGAATTTGAACTTCTGCTCGGCTTCTGGATAGTAGGCGACGACGCCGACTTTCTTCCCCTTCTGGCCGACTTCGACGACCATCGCGCCGCCGATGACTTCAGGGTCTTTGTACGGATCTTCGATGCCACCGGCTGTCATCGCGACGTTGAAGGTGTTGGGGAATGCTTCCAGGAGCTGTTTGGTTTCTGCAGGTCGGGCGTGAGAGAGGAAGACGGTCAGCTGAGGTTTTTCTGCTTTCAGTTTCTCAATCGCGGAGCCGAGGCTGTCTTTCATTGATTCGATCGACAGCAGATCGTTACTGGCACCTGCCGGGAGGATTTCTTTTTTGTAGCTGTCACCCAGAACACTGATGACGCCGACTTTCACGCCGTTTTCTTCGAAGACAATGATTTCCGCTGGCACTCCCAGTTCGCGAGAGCCGTAGAAGATGACGTTGGAACTGGACAGTTGTGTCTGACCTTCATTCTGCTTGGCAGCATCGCCGAGAGAGAACAGGGAATCGACGCCCAGGTGAAGTTCCTCAGGGCCGATCCCGAGCGCCTTATAGCCGAGTTCGGAAATGGCCGAGTGGATGAACTTGAATTTGATCTGACTTTGACGACGTGCGTTCTTCAGGGTACCGCCCAAGTCGAGACCGACGACTGACCAGCCTTTGTCTTTGAGCTGCTTAAACAGATCCGCACGACGAGATAAGCCGCCTGATTGATTGGCGTCGCAGCCGCAGGGCTCCATATAACCGTGGATCTCACCCGAGAGGATCATCGCGACGGCTGGCTTAGCCCAGCCATCCACAATGACGTCGGACTTCGGCCCCGGCGTTTTGGGAGGAGCACCTGATTCTGCAGGTGAGGTCTTGCCGGTACCGCCAGGCGTGGGGCTCGAGGGCGTTGGGCAGCCAAACAAGAGCAGGGGAGCAACGCAGGCCAGCAGCAGGTAAGGGCAGAGAACTGGCAGCCATTCGCCCAGGCTGGATCGGAAACTCTGGAGGCTTGTTGAAGCAGAATCGTGTGGCTGTCCGTTTCCTGACATAGCGGTCATTGTCATCCCTGTCGCGAGCTAAAATCCTGATCGTTCGGGGTTTAAGTTAGCGGTTCTGGGACACGTCGGCAATCCCAGCCCTCTCACAGGAGAGGGAAAACCATTCCACATGAGGTAACGGAGGGCACAATGTTATTGTTGGCTTGATGTGCCGTAAGTTCATACATTGGAATGGTTTATGATACAAATCGGGTGTCGCTTGCCTCTGCTCAAGAAAGGTCTGCCTGAGCAGGAGGTTCGAGGGAAAAGACGATCTTTCGAACACACCGTATTCCCGACATCGATCCAACTCTTACTGTGCAGAGAAGCGGACCTTGAAGCGGATTTCGGGCATTTCCGGATGGTTGGTTTTGACTGTCAGGAAAGCAGGGTTATAGGAGCTGCGAACATCGGTAGTGGTCTCAGGGGGGATTTTGAACGTCACTTTATAAGCAAGAACGTTTTCCGAGCCGCCTGCTTCGAAGGGCTCGATTTTGAAGTCGAGGTAGTTGGGGTCAGCTTCGACTTTGGTCATCTCGAAGGGACCAGTGAAGGCTGGCGTTTTATCGACAAACGTCGTCAGCGTAATTTCTTTGCCAGCTGACGCCTTGAAGGTTCCAAACTCGACGAGCTTTTCGAGAGCATACCAGCCTTCGCCACGCATTTTCAGCTGGCCGGCACGATAGGCTGTCACATCAATGACGTGTTCGCTTTCATCCACATCGAGTTTATAGATAACGCGGGCTTTGAATTCACCGACGACAATGTTTGGTTCAATTTGAACATTGACTTGATAACCTGATTTGGCTTTGAGTTCGGTCAGGTCAGCTTCCTGGAGTGGTTCTTTGGTGACCTTCATTTGAGGGTTATTGGACTCAAGTTTTTCGAGCTCAAACTTGTCATAGACTTGAGAGAAAATGACACCCGAAAAGCTCGCGCCTTTCCCTTCGACGATGTTGCCGACGTTCCAGACTTCTTTCGGGAAAACGCCGTATTTCGCAGTGACGATGCCTTTGACGATCAGGCGAGTCTCTTCGCTGTTGGGATCGTTGCTTCTAATGATGGCGTATTTTTCAAAGGTATCCGTTTCTGCAAACGGTGCGATCGTCAGCGTGACGTTTTTTGATTCGCCCGGTTTGAGGACGCCGACTTCGTCTTGCGACAGATCACTGATCGTACATTGGCATGTTGAGCCGCCGTTGACGAAGTTCAGAGGAGCTTCGCCGACGTTCTTGATGACGAAGGTGTGTTCAGTCTTCGTGTTGACTTCCATTGTGCCGAAATCGAACGTCGCGTTATCGACTTCAATTTTGGGTTGCGGGCCGGATTTGGCTGGTTTGAGCTTGCCGTCGTACGGGTCCGTTTCGACACCAAGATCTTGCTTGATGTTCTGAACGAGACGGGGGCCGATGGTCGCGTAAACCGCGACGCCGACGATGATGAGGCCGGCCAGGGCAGGGAAGACGAAGCTGAGAAAGTTTTTCATGTCAGAAGCGGTTTCAACTGGACTGTGGATGAAATAAATAACAGTCGACAATGGCAATTTATTATGTCGTATCAGGGCCGAGAGGGGAGCGCCTGAGGCAGGAATGTTATGAAAAATGGATGAGAATGAGTCAACAGAGCCATCCGAGCGCAATCGAGTGCGCTATTTGCCCTGTAGATAGTTACGTATTTGAGTGATCGTTTCGTTGGGAAGTAATTTGTCCGTATGAGCCAGGCGTTCATTTTGTTCATGCAATTGTAAAGCAGTCCGAGCTGCGTTCGTGACCGTTTCCTCCGGAAGTGAGCCGAGGCCGTTCTGAAAGAGGGTCGCCCAGAGGAAGACATTCGTCGGGGCGAGATTGGTTGCATTCTGGAAATGCTTTAAGGCTGAGGATTTCAAAGAATCGTTTTGAGGGGACGAACGCCTGGACAGTTCGAGCATCCATTCGCCAACTTGACGGTGAGCCGAAGCGCTGTGGGGGTCTCGTTTGAGCCAGTTTTCGGCAGCAGCCAGGAAATTGCTGGCATTGGTGGGGCGTTCTTTTTCTAGGGTGAAGGCGGAAAAGGTGAACATGCGGGCTGGTTCTGGATCGAAGGAATCGGCGTCAAAAGCGGCTTTGGAGTGACGAATTGTTGAGTTCAGATCACGGCTGAATTCGGCGGCAGCGAGTTGTTCTCTCACCTTTTGAACGGGGAAAAACGTGCTCCAGGCGAACAGGATCAGAAGAATGGTCGCGATTCCCGGCTCGAGGTAGCGAGTGAAGGATGGGAACTTCATAGGCACGGTGGTCGAGGGCGTCGTCGTTAAGGCACAGACAGAAAGCAGGATCCAGAGTTGCGCGAGGGCTGGCATTTCCATGCCACCAGCACCAAGGAGGTGCATCGTCAAACCGAGCCAGGCGAACAGCCAGACATTGGGGATCTGAACGAGGGATGGATTCTCGGCTTCGGGCATTTGTCCATTGCGATTCCACAGCCAGATCCAGGCTGCAAACAGAAGGCCCCAGACGATGCCGATGATGACGATGCGTTCGTCGTAGTTCCAACTCAAGACGGTGGGGATGAGAAAGGCGGCCAGTGTAGTCAGCGCGATCACTGCGGAGGATGACTTGGCTTTGCCCAGATCACGGAAGTCCGTCGGGAGGAAATCGAGAACTGGTCGTCGGAACTGATACAGAGTGATGCCGATGATCGAGATGACGCCGAGGAAAGCGAGCAGGCCGCCGTTGGCCCAGGCGTCGATGAGGAGGTTGTGAGGGTCGGAGATCTCTTCGCTTGATGCGGGGAGTTTGTAACGCAGGTATTCCTGACGGAAGTTGCCAAGGTGGCCGAGGAGCAGGGAGTCCTGGATCATGGACCAAGTGGCGTCCCAGTATTCGAAGCGGTAGCGGAGGGATTTGGTGGCGCCGTTCCATAGATCTGGGACTGCGTATGGCATCACAAGCACTAACAAAACAGCTAATGTAGACAACGTGATCACGAAAATACGTGTGCGTCGAACGTGATTGGAGCCGATGGATGCTAACCAACTCCAGCAAAGACCCTGTGTGAAAAAGGCCAGGAAAAAAGCTGCAACAGCAGTTCGGCTTTTGGTCAGGATCATGCAGCCAGCACACGAAAGAAAGATCATCATCGACCACACAAAGAGATGCCAGATGCGAATTTTTTGACGACCGGTGATTGCTGCGATCGCGCCCCAGAGGATGCAACCGACGCCGAGTAAGCCTGCGAAAGAATTGGTGAGCGCGAAGAAGCCGAAGGGCTCTGTACTGAAGAGAAGACGGTCGAGAAACTGGCTGCGTGCGGGTTCCTGTGTCGGGATGCCAAGTTGGGCGAGCCCTTGCTTGTCACCAGCGGCAACGAGTGAATGATATTGAGCCTGCATCTGAGGGTAGAAGACGAAGTGTTGATAAAGCCCGAGGAGCGCGAGGGCAGCGATGCAGGAAAGAAGCAACGGCTGTGATGGTCGCCAGTTGAAATGCATTCGCCAGGACCAGAAGAGACGAGCCATAACGCCGAGTGCGATCCATTCCCACAGAAGGTTGAGGGCGGCTCGTTTGTTGCCTTCGCCGAAGAAGATCAGAGAGAGGCCAGAGAGGACATGGCCGAGGATGAGCAGGCCGATGGCGATGAGCCAGAGGTTGGAAGAGGTGAGTAAGGAGACACTGGTGGGTGAACCAGCAATGCTACCCGGATTGGCGGGAGTCGCGCGTGTCTTGAGAAATGCCCAGGCCGGCCAGAGGAGTAACCAACCAGCGGCGACCCAGATGGTGGTTCCTTCGAGGGTGGCTTCGGTGGGGAGGAACCAGCGCATGAGGAAGAGGGTGAGGGCGGCGAGGGGGAAGAGCAGGTGGACGGTTATGGTAGATGTCATTGACGATGATCGAACCTTCGACAAATCATGGAGTCTATCTTTATCTTTACGCCAAATTGCTTTTGACCGAATGTAGGACGAATGTTTAGAATTAGACGTGAGGTGAATTATGATCGTGAAAATTGACGTTAGCCCGGTTGTGGCAAATCATGCGAAAGCCGCTGGCTATCGTAACATTGAAGAGTATGTCGAGCACCTCGTTGCCCAGAATATCTCTCAACAGTCGTTAAAGTCCATTCGATCGCAGTTGTCGGCAGGTGAATGGAAAGAAAAGTTTCAGGATATGCTCAAGCATGCTGAACCTGGCAACCCTTCTGTAGATGACAGTCGAGAAAGCATTTATGGTGAGCGAATCGCAAGAATCAATCCTCCTGCCAATTCTAGTAGATACTAATATCCTGCTGCGCTTGTGCGATTCTGCCCATCCCCTGTCGGCGTCTGTTGAGAAGGCAATCGAAATTCTCAATGAACTCGATTGTGAGATTGTTATCGTTCCTCAGGTTCTATTTGAATTCTGGTGCGTGGCAACACGAAGCGTTGCAGCAAATGGTTTGGGAAAATCCCCAGAATTCACGCGTGGTTTCATCGATCACTTTCGAATACTCTTTCAGTTGATCCCGGATCGTGACGACCTGTTTGATGAATGGTTTCATCTGGTCAATGTGCACCAACTGAAAGGCGTGAATTCCTATGACGCCCGTCTTGCAGCAGCGATGAAATGCTCAGGGCTTCCATTGCTATTAACTATGAACGAACCAGATTTTCGACGTTACGCACATATCTCAATCCTTACTCCGGATGCGATTCTCACTTCCCGTGATCTGTCAGTCGAGCAGTTGAGTAAGCATCGGTCACGTTAAAATCAATGACCATTTGTTTGTTGAGATGAATCGAGCTTTGCTGTCGCTTCCCGTTGTTGCTTTTCAAATTTCTTTCGGCCTGCTCGTTCCAGGACGGTGATGATCGCCATGACGCAGAAGACGATCGCGAGGATGGTCCAGGCGGGAGGCCAGGTGTCGACGGAGTAGAGGAGCAGGCCAGCCAGGCCCGTGGTCAGGGTGGCGAGGTGGATCGTCATGACGGCGTATTTGCGAGATAAGCCGAGTTCGACGAGGCGGTGGGAGAAGTGGTTTTTATCGGGATGCCACGGGCTTAGACCTCGTTTGAGGCGGATCAAGATGACGGTTGTGAAGTCGTAAAGAGGGATGGCGAGGACGCATAGAGGAGCGAGGATGACGTGTCGGCTGGGCATCGATTCGTCGTAGAAGGTTCCACTGATCGACATCGTGCCGAGCATCAGGCCGATGAAGGTGCTGCCGGCGTCGCCCATGAAAATTTTCGCGGGTGGCCAGTTGTGGACCAGAAAACCTGCGATCGCGCCGGCGAGGCAGAGCAGGGTGCCCGCAACGAACCAGCGGGGTTCGCCCGTCATGTTTAGCATGATGACCGAGAAGATACAGCAGGCGATGAAGCCGATGCCACCGGTGAGGGCGTCCATGTTGTCCAGGAAGTTGAAGGCGTTGATCAGCGTGACCAGCCAGAGGACGGACAGAACGCCCGAGATGACTGGATGCGAGACGAAGACGGTCGCGTTGACGCCGTTGTAGACAATGAGGCTGGACAGAAGAATTTGAACACCGAAGCGGAGTTTCCAGCCCAATGGACGCAGGTCGTCCATAAGTCCCATGACCGCGATGATGAGGCCTGAGCCGAGGATCAGGAGCATTTGAGGGGTCTTGAAACGCATCCCGTCGACGTGTTCGAGCAGGTCGGGACCGAGGACGTTTTGAAGCGTTGGCTCAAAGGCTTTGATGTTGATCAGCGCCAGGGCAATCCCCATGGGAATCAGGAAGCCGAGGACAATGCCGACACCGCCGCCAAGGGCCGTGGGTGTGGTGTGGACCTTGCGGGCCGCGGGTTTATCGATCAGGCCGACGCGTGGTGCGATGAGTCGCATCAGGCCGGTCAGGGACAGGCTGAGGAAGAAGGTGGGGATGAGACAGGAGAGGACGAACTGCGTCATGTGAGTTCGAGGTGTTCTTGGAATAAGGTGATCGTCGTTGTTGGTAATGAAGACACAGGGGGTTGACACCCCCCGCTCGCCTCAGAGTTATTTTTCGAACAGGATGTCTTTGTCACCAAGGGGCGTGACGTCTTTCGGGACGTCGTATTGTTTGGTGAGGTCGTCGAGGAGTTGGTGGTGGCGTTGGATTTCCTCGGCGTAGGCGGGGTCTTTGTAGACGCTTTTGAGTTCGTCGGGATCTTTTTCCAGGTCGTAGAATTCCCATTCGTCGATCTGGTAGAAGTGGATGAGTTTGTAACGCTCGCTGCGGACGCCGCGGTGTCGGTGGACCGAGTGGACGGCGGGGTATTCGTAGTAGTGGTAATAGTGTGACTTGCGCCAGTCGCTGGGGGAATCACCTTTGAGGAGTGGGACCATGCTGCGTCCCTGCATCTCGTCGGGGATTTCAACGCCGGCGGCTTCGAGCATGGTTTCGGCGAAGTCGAGATTCGAGACGAGGTGATCGTTGGTGCTGCCCGCTTTAACGACGCGAGGCCATTTGACGAGCAGGGGCTGACGCAGCGAGGGCTCGTACATGAAGCGTTTGTCGAACCAGCCGTGGTCGCCGAGGTAGAAGCCTTGATCGGAGGAGTAGATCACAATCGTGTTCTCTTCGAGACCGGAGTCTTTGAGGTAATCAAGCACGCGGCCGATGTTGGTGTCCATGCTGTCGACGCAGCGGAGGTAGTCTTTCATGTAGCGCTGGTAACGCCATTTGATGACTTGCTCGGCGGTGAGGTCAGCGGCTTCGAACTCGGCATTCTCCTTCGCATACGTCTGATTCCAGAGATTGAGCTGTTCTGGGGACATGTTTTGGGGTGGCTCGAACTTGAGGTCCAGTCGAGTCATCGTCTTGGCGATCGTCATATCCTGTTCGTGAGCTGCACGACCTCGGCCCGAATAGTCGTCGAAGAGGGTCGACGGCTCGGGGATGGTGGTGTCTTTATAGTTTGCCATCGTCTCCGGAGAGGGCTGCCATTCGCGGTGAGGGGATTTGTGTTGATACATCAGCAAGAAGGGCTTTGACGTATCGCGTTCCTCTTTCAGCCAGTCGAGCGCGCGATCGGTGATGATCTCAGTGGCGTACCCTTCGTATTTGACTCGCTTGCCGTTGCGGATCATCGGCGGGTTGTAATAGGCCCCTTGTCCCGGGAGGATTTCCCAATGGTCAAAGCCAGTCGGATCACTGACGAGGTGCCACTTGCCGATCATGGCGGTCTGATAACCGGCCTGCTTGAGGAGTTTGGGCACCGTCACCTGGCTGCCATCGAATTTGGATCGATTATCCATGAACCCGTTTTTGTGGCTATGTTTGCCCGTCAGAACAACGGCTCGCGAGGGACCGCAGATCGAGTTGGTGCAGAAACAGTTGTTGAATCTCATCCCCTCGGCGGCGATGCGGTCGAGGTTGGGAGTCTGGTTGATTTTTGAGCCGTAGCAGCTCATGGCGTGGGACGCGTGGTCGTCGCTGTAGATGAACAGGATGTTCGGCTGAGCGGCAACAGTCCTTGAAACGAAGAGGGGAGTGAGCAGCAGGGCGAGGACAATCGGGAGTCGCATGTCGTGTCTCCACAGGTGTTTGGGTGTGTGGGAACAACGTAACACAGTTGACGGGGAAAAGCATCTGTCGAGGGGATTGGCTCCAATTTGAGTGCCATGTGCTCCATGTCGGTCGCGGCTCTGACGGGAAGGAGGAGGCAATCCAAGTAAACTTTAAGGGTTGTACAGGTTCTCCTCTTCGAAGCGAGAGGGGTGGCCGAAGGGGCTGAGCGGTGACGATACTTTTCAGGTCCACGCGACCTCATTCACAAGGATGTGAGAGATGACGACTCAAGAATTCCTGATCGCCTCTGAGCAAGGTGCTCATGTCATGCTGACCTGGATCGGTTTTGGGACCGTGGTCGGCCTGCTGGCCAAAGCGATTATGCCTGGGAAAGATCCAGGCGGTGCGATCGGCACGATGATGATGGGGATCGCAGGATCGGTCATCGGCTGCGGCATCACTGCCTTCTTCTGGACGGGAATCAAGCTGTCGCCGTTGTCGCCTCTGGGATTTGTCACAGCGACCATTGGTGCATTCGTCCTGCTGTTTTTCTACAAGTTGCTGGCTGGACAATACTATGCGGAGTCAGAAGGTGGCGATGATCGCTATTATCACCGACACCGCCGCTATCGACGACGTCGTCGTATCGTCAACGACGCTTAAATCAAGCCTGAGTACTGGGTGAACAGCCCGGTACAAATGGCAAAAGAAGGCTGCCGGAGCTGAGACCGGCAGCCTTCTTTTTTTGTAGGCATACTAATTTTGCATTTCGCAGAGCGGACCCTGCAAAGACGCTATGGAAGCGTTTTGCGGTTGCCAACGACGATCCCGAAGATGAAAAGGACGAGGAAGACCAGCGCCAGGACTTTGCCCATCCAGGCTGCTTCGCCAGCAATTCCACCAAACCCGAATGCAGCGGCCAGTAATGCGATCAGAAAGAAAACGATTGCCCAGCGAAGCATGGTAGCCTCCCTTGTGAAATGAACTTTGGTTGTGTCATCAGTGTTGCATGGGATGATCAATGCAAGTGATGTGCCACGATTTAGAATGCTCGCTGAGCGATCAGTTGTGTCGAAAGTCGTGTGGTCGACTGAAGCTGCAGACGCCAGATCTGGGATTTTCGCTTGTTTTTCCAGCAGCGTCACGGATTTTGCATTGTCTGCTATCAGTAGACATCCGCCTGTTGAGTTTCGCTGACTGGCTTGGATGTCTGACGTGGATTACTACTCTGAGAGGCACACCATGTTCTGGTTAGCCATGCTTTTTCTCGTTCTTGCGATTATGTCAGGAGCACTCGGTTTTGCGTTTTTCATTGGCAAGGTACTGCTGTTTGTGTTCCTGGTGGCGTGTATTTTGACGCTGATGATTGGAAGGACGATACTGGGATAGCGGGAGTAAAATTCGTAGAAGTCCCTCATCCGACCTCGCGGACTCGGCCACCTTCTCGCCGGGGGAGAAGGGATAAGAGCGGAAGAATTTTTGCGTTTACGCTGTTTAGAATAGGGCATGAGTGGCTAAAGTCTTAGGAAGACTTACGGAGACACCATGCCACATTTGACTGAACTGCAGACAGAGATTCTCAACTTTGTGAACCGCGGCGGGTACGAGCCGATTCGGCCCAAGCTGTTAGCCAAGAAGCTCGGACTGTCGAAAAAGAATCTCGACGTCTTTCTGGCGGAGTTAGATCAACTGATCGAAACGAAGAAGCTGATCGTCACTGAGACAGGTCGGCTTCAATCGAAGAGCAGCGCGACGGCGATTGTCGGGACATACAAGAAAATTGCCAGTGGTTCGGGGTTCGTCATCCTCAAACCACCGCTACCGCCGAATATTGAGGAAGACCTCTTCATTGACTTCCGCGATGCGCGTGACGCGCAGTCCGGCGATGAAGTTATTGTCGAACTGATCTCGCGACGACGCGCCAATGGGGGACGTTGCGGGAAGATCATCGACATTGTCGCCCGTTCCAGCACGACGTTTGTCGGCGGTTACTACATTTACAACGGCCAAGGCTACGTGCGCATCGACGGAAACAAGTTTCCCGATCCGATCTGGGTTGGAGACCCCGGTGCCAAGGGGGCCAAAAGCGATGACAAGGTCGTCATCGAGATGGTGAAGTTTCCCTCGGCGTACGACCGTGGAGAAGCCATCATCACCAAAGTCCTCGGCCAGCGTGGTGAAGTGGGCGTCGATACGCTGACGGTCATTCACGAATTCGACCTGCCACAGGAATATCCGGAAGAAGCTTTGGCGGTTGCACGGCGGAAAGCTGCAGAGTTCGATGAGAAGGATTTCGAAGACCGCCTCGATCTCACGAACGATCTCATCGTCACGATCGATCCGATTGATGCCCGCGACTTCGATGATGCGATCTCATTGACCCGCGATGAAAAAGGGCACTGGCGACTCGGTGTGCACATCGCAGACGTGGCTTACTTCGTCGAAGAAGGCTCCGCGCTCGATGAAGAAGCCCGCCTTCGCGCGACCAGCGTGTACCTGCCGACGCTCGTCATTCCGATGCTGCCGGAGGTGATTTCGAACTCGCTGGCGTCACTGCAGGAAGGCAAAGTCCGTTATACGAAGTCAGCGTATATGGAGTATTCCCCCGATGGTGCGCTGATCGGGACGGACTTCGCGCGGACTGCGATCAAAGTCAAAAAACGCTTCCATTACGAGCAGGTGATGGAGTTCATCAAGGACAAAGAGAAGTTCCGCGATGAACTCGATCCCGAGATTTTCACGCTGCTGGAGCGGATGTACGAGCTGGCGATGATGCTGCGTCGACGTCGCTATAAAGCAGGATCGATCGAACTGTCGATGCCTGAGGTGAAGCTCGACTTCAATAAAGAAGGCCAGGTGACCGGCGCTCACGAAGCGCATCACGACGAAAGCCACCAGCTGATCGAGGAGTTCATGCTCGCGGCGAATATCGCGGTCGCGACGGAACTCGATGATCGCGGGATCCGGTTCCTGCGTCGTGCTCACGATACACCGGCCATTGAGAAACTGATTGACTTCTCACGGTTCATCGAAGTCCTCGGCTTCCAGAAGATGAAGAACCCGCAAAGCCGCTCGGAAATGCAGCGGGTCATTAAAGAGGTTCAAGGACATCCGCTGGAACGAGCCGTCAACTTCGCGCTGCTGAGAAGTATGCGACAGGCTGAGTACACGCCGCTGGAGATCGGGCACTATGCGCTCTCAGCGGAGAACTACTGCCACTTCACCAGTCCGATCCGTCGATATCCTGACCTGACGGTCCACCGCATCATGGATGACATCCTGCTGCGTGAAAATCACAAGGGCCCCGGTGAAAGTGACCTTCTGCAGCAAGGGCAGCATTGTTCGGATAAGGAACGCAACGCCGCCAAGGCCGAGCGCGAACTGACGAAGATGAAGCTGCTCGCCTTCATGAGCGACAAGGTGAATCAGGAGTTCGACGCGTTTATCACCGGTGTGGAACGCTATGGCGCCTTCTGCCAGATGATGGCTGTCCCTGCCGAAGGGCTGCTTTCTTTGGCTTCACTTGAGCGGATTGACCAGTTCTACTATGACCGCGATCACTTCGCCCTCATCGGCAAGCGGACGAATACGTTCCTGCGGCTGGGCGATCAGATCAAGGTCCGGATTGTCCGCGTTGATATGGACCGTCGCGAAATGGATATCGCGCTGGTCGATACCAAGATCAAGCACGTCGCAGCGCCGCCGAAGAAGAAACCTCGCGACGATGGTGGGCGAGGCCATGGCAAGAAGGGACAGTCGCCAGCTGCGGGTGACGGATTCCGGACGGACGAACAGAAACGCAACAGCCGGAAGAACCGCAAACGGAAGTAGTGGAGTTGTGTTTCGAGGGTTTTGCAGTGCCCACTTGAATGGGCAAGTGGGAGAAGGTCTCAATTTCGCTTCACACAGACGGATACGATAGACGACAAAGTATTCCCCAGCCTCTGTCATTCTGCGGATGCAAATGTCATAGCCAGCCCGTGACTAATCACAGGCTGGTCTCTGCTTCACTGGAAAAAGCCGATCAATGATCGGCTTTTTCCACGTATTTTGGTCAGCGCAAGACGTGGCACAGCCTTTGCGAACGTAATTAAATCGTCCGAATCCAAGGACTGGACTTACTTCACAAACGTGTCGGGGAGCACGAACATGAAACGCACTGGATTTACGCTGATTGAGCTGTTGGTTGTGATTGCAATAATCGCGACGTTGGTCGCAATTCTCCTGCCTGCTGTTCAGCAGGCTCGCGAGGCAGCCCGACGCTCGACCTGTAAAAACAACCTCAAGCAGATTGGGCTGGCTCTCCATAATTATCATGACACCTACCGCGTCCTGCCTCCAGGCTGGGTACACTTCAATACGCTCAACGGCACCGCCCTGACAGGTGACCAGAACGATGGCCTCGTTGAAAGTCACTTTGGATGGCCGGTTTACATCCTGCCATTCATCGAGCAGAGCGCACTTTACGATGCACTTCGCCCTAGCGACTATAAGCTGTCTGACATTCTGACGGATGGCGTCTATCCGGCTGCTCAGAGTGCATTCATCGGCGCACGAATCAGTGTTTACCGCTGCCCGTCAGATACAGGTGCAGAGCTCAATGACAAACCGATTCGATTGTTAGCCAACAACGCGAATGTCGCGGATGTCCAGACACCTGTGATCAACTACGTCGGTGCCAATACCAGCATCGGTCGATTCACAGCGGCCAACGGCGTCGTGGGAGTCGGTACCACTCAGGGCTTCGATGGAGCATTCGGGCTCAACAGCAGTAAGAAGTTTTCTGATATTCAGGATGGCTTGAGCAACACGGTTGTCGTGGGCGAGCGGGCCTTCGAGATCAAGTCTCGCGGTCAGACACGTGAGTGCGGAGCCGGTGTCCTGGGGGTTCACAATCCTGGCGGACAAGACAGTGCAGCCGCTCGTCGCAAGGGGGCGAACGTGACCTTCGGGGCCGCCTGGACGATCAACGGCAGCTTCGCAGACGCAACTCAGGCAGACAATAAGCAGAACTGTGCTTATGGACTCTCCAGTAACCACGATGGCGGTGTGCAGGTTGTTCTGGGCGATGGCGGAGTCCGCTTCATCAGTGAGAACATCGAGCACAACACGACTCAGGGGTTCGATGGCTCTACCTTTGAAAAGCTGATCGCGATTTCAGATGGTCAGGTCATCGGTGAGTTTTAATTGACACTCGGAACCACGCATGAACAAAGTTCGGAGAGGCTGTATGCGTCTCCGGACTTTCTCTTTTTCGACCATCATTGAAGGTCAAGACACTGGAACAACGATGAAAAGTACAAGTCGAATAGCCGTAGCATTTCTCGGGATGATACTCGTTTCACTGGCGGCAGGTTGCTCAAAAAGCGATGGACCCGAGGTCGGATATGTCACTGGGGTTGTGACACTCAATGGTCAGCCTCTCGATGCCGCCACCGTTGAATTCGTTCCCGTCGATAACCCGACGCAACGTCCCTCGACCTCCGTGACCGATCAGAGCGGTTGTTACGAGCTGTATTACTCTGCCTCGCGCAAAGGAGCGGCCCTCGGGCAGCACCAGGTAACGATCAAAAAGATTCAGTCAGACAATCCTGAAGCGAAGGAGCAACCATTGCTGACTCCTGCCAAATATGCCAAGCCGGGGGAGTTGAAGGCGAAGGTCGAGAAGGGAAGTCAGACGATCGATTTTGATTTGAAGCCGTAGTGGGAAGACGAAGCGATTTCACTGGTTCGCAACTGACGATCTGGGCCTACCAACTGTTTTAAGTGGTTCGACTCGCTTCGTTGAGTTGCTCTGGTGATGTCGGCTCTGATTTGGCGATCAGATACCGGAGCAACGGTCCCACGGTCAGGCCCTGGACGATGACCGAGAAGATCACAACGATATAAGTGACCGAAAGAATCGGCTCTCGCGCGAGGAGGACCTCGCCGTTCAGATGTGTCGGGATCGAAAGGGCCAGCGCTACCGAGATCCCTCCTCGCAACCCGCCCCAGGTCAGCATCGGAACCACATTCGGGTGAATCGGATTGAGCCGGCCCACGAATCGCAACGGAAGCGAAACGGCGATCAAGCGAGCCAGCAGAATGCACGGGATCATCAGCATCCCCGCAATCAGGTACTGGTGAGTGAAGGTGAGGACGATGATCTCCAGGCCAATCAGCACAAACAGGACGGCGTTGAGAATCTCATCGATCAGCTCCCAGAACGTATCGAGGTGTTCAATCGTCTTGGGAGACATGGCGTAGCTCCGGCCGTGATTGCCGATGATCAGACCTGCAACCACCATCGCGATCGGGCCGGACAGATGCCAGGCAGCGGCGAGGGCATAGCCTCCTGCCGCCAATGCCAGCGAGATGAGGATTTCGGTGGAGTAGTTGTCGATTTTCGCCAGGAGTCGAAAGCCAATCCAGCCGATGACGAATCCGAAGACGGCACCCAGGACGGCTTCTTTGAAAAAGAGCTCCCCCAGATGAACGAGATCGAACCCATGTTCGCCGGTCGCGACTTCATACAGGCCAAGAAAAATCACGACTCCGATCCCGTCATTGAATAACGATTCGCCCGCGATCTTGGTTTCGAGTGTCTTGGGCGCGTGAATCGTTTTGAAGATTCCCAGAACAGCAATCGGGTCCGTCGGCGAGATCAAGGCTCCGAACACCAGGCACCAGATGAACGAGATCTCCAGTCCAGCCAGTCGAAAGACCGCAAACGAAAGTCCGCTGACAATGATCGTCGAGAGGATGACCCCGACCGAGGCCAGCGTCGCAATGACCCAGCGTTGTTCACGCAGATCGCCAAGGTTGATATGTAGCGCTCCAGCGAATAGCAGAAATCCCAGCATCCCCTGCATCACCGTCTTATTGAAGTCGATGCTGCTGACAATCGCTTCCGCCCGGGTCGCGACAACCGGGACGAAGATGCCCGCAGTAATCAGGCACAGCGAAAAGATGAGCGCAATGATCATCAGCCCGATCGTCGTCGGCAGTTTCAGCCAACGCTGATTGATGTAAGCAAAGATGGCCGAGAGGGTGATCAGTTCAGCGAATAAAGTGAAAAAGTCCATCGCGATTGCGTGCTCCCTGGAGTTCGATTGAACACGATGGTAGGACGTTCGCTGACCGGCGCAAACCGCGATTTTGTGTGGAGGAAGTTTTTGCTGTTAAGTTGCGCAAGAAAAAAGCCCCTCGTGTGGAGGGGCTTTTTTGATCAAGTTCATAACGCTGGCGTGCGAACTAGAACTCACCGACGATGTCACCGGCATCGATTGTGAGCAGAGAAACGAGGAGTTCCAGACTGATGTTTTCTGACAATCCTCGCACAGAACCGTCCACAAGAGCAGTGTTGGCGGTCCCTTTATGAAAGCTATAGATCGAATAAAGATTCGAGCAGTTGATCATACAAGACGGTGAGCTGGAGGCGGCGAAGTTGAGCCCATCGCGAGTATAGGTTCGGATAGAAGAAACGTTCGATTCGGCCCAGCCGCCGAGCAGAACATAGTTGGCTGATGTAGACGTTGCCAGTCCTGATCCCTCCACCATCTTGTTGCCCGTGCGGTAGAGGAATGGACGGCCCGCGTCTTCGAGAATCATGATGGTGCTCGATGTCCCGTCGGTCACATCTCGGATAAGTCGTCCCCCGGTTCCTTTATTGAAGGTATCGGTTTTGGCTGGTTCGGTAATGGTGGCAAAGGTTCCTGAGTTGATTCCCGAAGGAAGGGTATAATCCGAAATCGCCGGGAAATCCGGAGCTGCTCCCGATTTCACATTGTAGCGAGGCTCCCCGGGAGCCGTGGGACAGACATGGAACGGTAGTTGATAGCTTGCCGCTTCTCGATTGTTTGCGTGATTGAAGTTCACCCGATAGTCGTAGATGTCGGCCAATGGATTGGCTTCCATATAAGGCAGGATATGTGCGCCCCAGTTCGTTGTCGGGCTGGAGGAAGTCACGGGAAACTTACCGAATGCGGATTCAAAATTATGAAATCCCAGTCCAAGTTGCTTCATGTTATTCAGACAGCTCGACCGCCTCGCCGCCTCACGGGCCTGCTGCACGGCTGGCAGCAGCAAAGAAACGAGCGTTGCGATAATCGCGATCACGACGAGAAGCTCGATCAGCGTGAATCCACGGCGTGTGGACGTTTGGTGGGATGATCGTGATGTCAGCAGGCCAGACCGGCGCATGGAATACTCCAGAGGAAAGTTGGTCAATGGTGGAGTCGCTGGCTGGGAGAAGGTCATTCTCTGGCTGGCTGGAACGTGATGGTTGGCAATGCAGAGATTGCCTGGGGATTGATTTGTTGCTGGGAAGCGAATAAGTGCCTATGCCCCACCCTCATCCGCCCTTCGGGCACCTTCTCCCCTCAAGGGAGAAGGGACGAAATACGGCTCACGGTGGAAAAGGGACAGAATCATGGTTGATCGGTCGTAGTTTCTTGAGTCGGGAAACGATTCGCGAAGCTGGGGAGAGCAGGGGGGCGGTGACGCAGGCGGGGTTCTGCGAGGGATTCGAGGAAGGCCTGCAGGTCGTCAAGGTCCTGGTCGTTCAGGCCCAAGGGACGCAGGTGGGGGGATTTCTGATGAGGGAAGTTTGGATCTGCTTTTTGTTCGTCGTTCTTGGGAGTCAACGTTGGCATCCCGGCGTTGTACATGCGAAGGACCCCCGCGAGCGGGAACAGGCCGTTGTGCATGTAGGGACCAGTGTTGCTGATATTTCGCAGGCTGGGGGTGCGGAACTTACCGACATCTTTCGTGTCGCCTGTGATCTCGAAGCGTCCCAGGTCCTGATACGTCCGCCCGTAGTAACTGAGGCCGACGTCGTGGAACTGGTTGTCGGTGAAGAGTGGACCGTTGTGGCAGTTGATGCAGCGAGCGTCGCGTCGAAACAGATCGAGACCGCGGACAGCCGAGTCGGAAAATTGTTCATGTTTGCCACGCAGGAAGTTGTCAAACGAGCTTCGACCTCCCACAAGCGTGCGTTCAAAACAGGCGAGGGCCTTTGCGACTCGTTCCTTGGTGACCCCGCCTTCGCCGAAAACGTTGGTGAAGATCTCCTGGTACTCAGCGATCTCGCCAACGCGGTCGATGATGATCTGGTCGCTGCTTCCCATCTCGTGAGGATTCTCAAGGACCTGCTCGGCTTGATCTTCGAGAGATCCGGCGCGGCCGTCCCAGAAGAGAGTCTGGTAATGGCCGACATTCAGCAGGGAGGGGGAGTTGCGGTTCAGTTCTTTTCGGACCAGCCCAAACGAGACGGTACGTCCATCCGCCCAGCTGAGGTCAGGGTCATGACAGGAGGCACAGGCCATCTCGCCACTTTTGGACAGTCGAGGATCAAAGAACAGCTGACGCCCTAAAGCGACTTTCGCTTTGTCGAATGGGTTGTCTTCCGGATGAATCATCTCTGGCAGAAGGCCGAGTTCTTTGAACGTCACGCCTTCGTCGAGAGTTGGCTTGGGCCAATTCTCTGGCGACTGGTGATAAAGGGCTCGCAGCTCTTGAGTCCGGCTGAGAAGCTGCTCGGGAGTTTTCTTCTCGCGTGGCGGCAGACGCTCAAAAAAGCCGCTTCGACCCTGAACACGCGTTGTTCCCGCGGGCGGAGAGGGAGTTTGTTCGTCCTGTGCCCAAGTCTCAGCACTATTCAGGCTAAGGCAGGTAACCACAAGAAGAAAATAGCGAGCAAGCTGGAAGGGCATGGCAGGGCAGTTTGGCGGCGGGGAAAAGCAGTTGTTGACATTGAGTCTCAGTAACAGCTCTTAGCGTAGGCACGTCACGTCCAGCTGTCAAGCATGGAAATTGCCCCTGCCTGGGATGAATACAGCACATAAGACATCTTCAAGACCCGATTACCGGGCCATCGGGATTCGCCTAAACTAGCTCTCGCCGCGATTTTCGATCCCCTTATACAGCTTGCGATCGATGCGGCTGTTGTAAGGTGTCCAGCTTGACTGGCGGTTGGGGTCGGAGTCCATCATTTGCAGGAACTCGTTGACCTTGGCATCGAGGTTATCGAGGTAATTTAAAACGATCGCTTCGAGGGTCATCGGGAGTTTCGGGCTGCCGAATTCGTAGCTGCCATGGTGACTGAGGATCATGTGCTTCAGACGCAGCGCGTATTCCTGCGGGAATGGGAGCGGGTTTCGCTGGTTATAGACGAGCAGTTTTTCCTGCAGCATGTCGCAGCCGATCTGCAGGTGGCCGAGCAATTGGCCTTCGTCGGTGTAGCCGAAGATCGTCTCGTATTCGAGTTCGCGGATTTTGCCGATGTCATGAAGCAGAATGCCGGCGATCACGAGGTCGAAGTTGACCTTTGGATAAAGATCACGAATGCGGACAGCCGTTTCGGTCAGATTGACCACGTGATCGAGCAGGCCCCCCTGGTAAGAGTGGTGCGTTTTGACGCCCGCAGGAGCTTTCATAAAGGAGTCGACGATGGCTGGGTCGGCCAGGAAGTCCAGCATGAGGGCTTTGATCGTAGGCTCGGTGATCGTCCCGATGAGTTCGCTCAGGCGGGCAAGGTTCTTTTTGCTGTCGGTCGCAGGTTGCGGGATGAATTCCTCAGCATCCACAGAGTCGTCTGCGACGCGCGAGATATTCGTCAGGATGATCTGCAGATTCCCCTGGAACAGCTGGACCTTCCCTTTGACCCGGACATAATTGCCCGGCTCGAGATCGGAGACTGTCTCTTCAGCGACGTTCCACATCAGTCCGCTGATCAGGCCAGTTTTGTCGCGCAGCTGGGCGAGTAGATAGAGGTCCGCGTTGCGGTTGGCACGCATTTGCTTATCGGCCAGCAGGTAGACGTCGGAGACGGCAACACCGTCGGTGAGAGTATTGACGTATTGTCGCGTCATGAGGGGTCCTTGATGATCTCGCTACGTGCCCCGACCTCCATGCAGGGCAGGGGGATGATCATTCAGTCTAGTCGAGTTGACCTGATGACCAAAGACTCCCCGATCTGTTTTCACGGAAAAGTGGTCCGAGAAATGGAAATCGTTTGCCTAGAGTGCAGGGAGGACCGCGGCAGAGGCATTCCTGTTTTGTGTCGGTTAGCATACCTTTGCAAATCGAAGAGACGGAAATCGACGGATCAAAAACTAGAAAACAGGTTCACCACAGAGGTACGGAGGTCACGGAGTTGAGAATTAGAAATGTCTTCTTCTCCCCTCTTCCTCTGTGTCCTCCGTGACTCTGTGGTTAATTCATTCTGGTTGTCTTTCTAAACGAATTATCGAACGACAATTGACTGCTCGTTCAGGTGACTCATTTTCAACAGGCAGTTTCGAGCTGTCGTTCACGGAAATCTAACGTCACTGGCTGCTTTCGATCTCGGAGGTAAGAATGTCTGTCCCACCTGACGGATAGTTTTTCTGCTGAGATGTCGGCGGCTTGAAGGTGGTTATCAGATGGGCTACGCTGTCCGCGTTTTCTGCAGGTTTACTTACTTTTGATGATTTGAGTGCACCATGTCGACGCTCCCCAGTCTGGATTCTCGTCTCGAATTTGCAATCAAAGTGGCTTTGAAAGCTCAGGACCTGATTCTGGGGTATTACCAGCGCGACAATTTTGAAGTCGAAAGCAAACACGATTCGACCCCTGTCACCGTCGCAGACCGCGGAGCTGAAGAACTGATCCGGGCAGAACTAGCTGTCGCGTTTCCCGACGACGGGATCCTGGGCGAAGAGTTCCCCGAGAAAAAAGGGACCAACTCCTTCCGCTGGATTCTCGACCCGATCGATGGCACGAAATCATTCGTTCATGGCGTCCCGCTGTTTGGAACATTGATCGGCCTGGAGTACGAAGGAAAATGTGTCCTGGGGGTCTGCCGCTTTCCGGCCCTCAATGAAGTCGTCTACGCGGCTAAAGGGCAGGGGGCGTGGTGGCAGGTGGGCGATCAAGAGCCCAAGCGGGCCAAGGTCTCGGGCATTGGGACGTTTAAGGAAGCCTGTTTCAGCACGACGAATCTCTCACGCTGGTCGGCTGAGGGAATTCAGGATGCCTATGACTTCTTAAGCAAGAACGTCAAACTGACTCGCGGATGGGGGGATTGCTTTGGTCACATGCTGGTCGCGACTGGTCGCATCGAGCTGATGGTTGACCCATCTTTGAGCCCATGGGACGCCGCCGCCTTGCTGCCGATTCTGGAAGAGGCGGGTGGATACTTCCTCGATCGTCGCGGAGAAGCCACGATTTACGGAGGGAATGGGTTCTCCGTCAACGCTGCCTTGAAGGACGACGTCTTGAAACTCTTTGCCAAAAACTGATGGCTGAATTCTACGTATCCTGAACGAACACAATGCTTTGTCACGAGTGTGCTGCAGGTGTGACAGTAGAGGGTTTCACCGGTTGATACGGGAATACCCCGGTGTCGATGGTGACGAACATGAGGGAACTGACGCGCGTTGACTCTTGGCGTCATTTGCTTTCCGGAAATCCACGCCCGCATAACGAATTCGAATCCTAGAGTTCAGGCGTGGCGGTGAAACGCAGATTTTTGTGCAATCTGAAGCAACCTGCGTTTCCCTCAAATTTCCCCCCTCTCTTTTTCCTGTCACATCGAGTAGTTTGTTTATGGCTATTACGACTCTTTCCTTCCTGGCCGGACTGGCGGGCGGTGCCTGTCTGACGCGATGGATGTCGACACAGCGTCGCGCACCAGCCATTCATGCCCTGCAGAATGATGCTGTTGAGAACGATGTTGAGGAAACTCCTGCGACTCAAATCAGCCAGCAGTCTGATCCGCATATCATCATTCAGGGGGTTCTCCCCTCGGATCGCGTCGAGTTACTCTCGACATTGAGTTACGAAATTCGCACGCCGATTACTTCGATTCTTGGTTACCTGGATTTGCTCGAAGAAGAAAACTGGGGGCGTCCGAATTCGCTGGAATTGATTTCGATCGTCAAACGCAATAGTCAGCATCTCCTCGAAATCATCAATAACCTGCGAGACCTGGCCCGTCTGGGAACCGGTCACATTGAGACCGAAGTCGAGAAGTTCTCCACTGGTAAGTTCTTTCGCGACCTGGAAGCCTGGGCCCGCGTTCGCGATCCTCAGCAGAAACAGCATCGCATGGTGCTCAACGTCTCCCCGTCGATGCCGACCGATTTGAAGGGGGATGCAAAGAGTCTTCAACACATCATTCACCAGTTGATCAAGTCCTGCTGGCGCGACCGACAAGCGTCGTCGTTCCGTGTTGATGCATTCACAGCGACCGCAAACGATGGTCGTCAGATGCTTCATTTCAAGATGACAGACAACGGCAAACCGCTGCCACTCGAACAGGTGCAGAAGTTCTTTGAAACGCATCGCGTTGATGCGCAGGGGCCTCTGGGGCCGGTCCTGTATGGATCTCTGGGGCTCGGCCTGAACCTCAGCAAAATGCTGATCGAATCAATCGGCGGACAGTTTGATATCATTCCGCAACCGGAAATCGGGAACTGTTACGAACTGATCGTGCCCGTCGAAATCGTTGAAACGCCTGCACCAGTCAAAGTCATCGATATGGTTGTCGGCGAGAAAGCCGTCAGCCAGTCGGGTGCACACGTCTTCAAATTAGATCCGGCAAAAACCGACTCAAACTCTGGTCTGTCGGGACGTCATGTGATCGCGAGCGGCGTGATCAAAGTCCTGCTGGTCGAAGACGGGCTCGATAACCAGCGACTCATCCGTCACGTTCTCAAGAAGGTCGGGATGGAAGTCGAAGTCGCCGAACATGGGGCGATCGGACTGGAAAAGGCGATGAATGCGTGGAAAGCCGACAACCCGTTCGACGTCATCCTCATGGACATGCACATGCCCGTGATGGATGGTTATGAAGCCACCCGTAAGCTGCGAGAAGATGGCTATAAAGGTGTCATCATCGCGCTCACGGCCCATGCTTTGAAGCAGGACCGCGAACATTGCCTGAGCGTAGGCTGCGATGATTACACCACCAAGCCGATCAATCGCGCCGAACTGGTCAACCTGGTGCGTGGACGCGTGAGGGTTGAGCCGAAGGCAGATGCTTTGACTTCGTCGGATGACTCGGTCCTTCAATTCACTGACAAGTAACTGAGTTGTTTGTTGAGCGTTCGATGCGCGACAACAAAACCCGGAAGTCAAGGTGTTTGGCAAGGTTTTGATCCAACTATTGGGGGGGCTACTGCGGCCTGGTGAGAGATGGTAAAGATTTCTCAATACACCCGGCGTAGGTGTCACGAAGCTTTCGAAGGATCTGACCTTTTTGCCCGTCAATCCGAGTTTGAATACCAGCGGAAAGTTCCGTCAGCGGAATTCTTCAGAAAGTCCTCAAGTGCTCAAGCGGAGGCCTCAAAAGGTTCGATTCAAAAAATCTAGGTATGCTCGATCCTCAGAAAAGTAGTGTGAATGGCTCGGCGTAACCTGTGATGATTGAATAGTTTAGATAAAGCTGTTCAGTACCCTATGCTGGCAATGCGAACAGTTCCGGCATTCTGGGGAAACCACAGGTTGGGGAGATTGTAAGATTGACAAGCTCTCCCAAGCCCACAACACTATCCGGCTCCCTGGCACTGACGGCCAGGTGACCGATGATACCTGAGCATATCGCAAAGGAGTGTTGAATGCCCTCAGTAGTTCTCCGTCTTCGTGTCGTGTTACTGGCCTGGACGGCCCTGTTCCTTGCCCCTGTTGCTTCGTTTGCAGCGGACGGTTTCTGGAAAACAGATTATCCGGCCGCTCTCAAACAAGCCCAAGCCGAAGACAAGCTTCTGCTGCTTCACTTTTACGCGGACTGGTGTGGTCCCTGCAAAAAAATGGAACGTGAGACATTGAGTTCGTATGAACTCAATCAGCAGTACGGCAAAAAAATTATCGCTGTGAAAATCAACGGCGAGCACCATCCACAACTCATGCAGAAGTACGGCGTCCAAAGTTACCCGACCGACGTCTTCGCCAATCCAGAAGAACGTATCGAAGCCGAAGATTCCGGTTATCAGTCTCTCAGCGATTACCTGAAACTGATCGGCGGCGTGGAGAAGAAATATTCTCGCGTCCAGTGGGTTAAGAAGATGCGAGATAAAGCCGAGAGTGAGCAAATCGCTCAGCAAGGCTCAGAAGCAACCAAGACGACCAAGCTGCTGGAACTCGAAGTGACTCCGCTGGCTCTGGATGGCTACAGTGCCGTCAGCCTGCACGAAAAGAAATCCTGGGTGAAGGGTGATGAGAAATACTCACTCGAACACCAGGGGTTCCGCTACCAGTTCTCTTCGAAAGAAGAACTGACGGCCTTCGAAGATCACCCTGAGAAATTCATTCCGCGTCTGCTGGGTTGCGATCCCGTCGAGATGTGGGAGAAGGACAAGGCGATCTATGGCACGACTCGCTACGGGGCCTACTACAACGGCGACCTGTACCTGTTTGCCAGCGACTACAACCGCCAGATCTTCAAAGAGACTCCCACCAAGTACACACAGACTCGACACGTTTCCAAGATCGACGAAATCGAAGTCTCGATGATCAAGTAGTTGAATCGAAGAATAACAGCCGCTGATGTGTTGACATCAGCGGCTGATTTCCATCTTGACACCAGGCTGGCTATTGGTGATTATTCAGCTGTAAGGTCTGACGCTGTTCGGACCAGGAATTTTCCGCTGCTTTGCTCCGCTATGTCGCAAGACATCTTCCCAACGGGGCTTGTGCTCTGTGTGCTCTGCAAAAAGACGCGTTGTCTGATTGTCGTTGAGCCGTCGAGCGATGTGCAGTTCTTTGCGGTCTGTTCTTATTAGAACGGATCGAATTTGAAATATCTTTCCGCGAATTCTTCTCCCTAAAGCTCCTGATCTTGATTGACAGGGCATTTGCGACGACTAGTATTAAATCAAGCTTGGTGTACGGAAATCGAAGTAGACCGTCTCTGTGGCTGATTTCTTCCTGACAGTCGATTTGCAAACGACGTGGTTAAGGTTCGCTGTGAAATCAGTTCTTCAGCTCAAGTTGATAAAACGCTGATAATTGCTAAATCTTTGCAACTATTCTGCTGATACTTGAGACAACGGTTCATTACCTCCAGGGTTTATACCTACTAAGGTTTTTCAGGTGCCAGGGCTGCTAGCAAGATCAAGTGCCTACGATGGCCTGATCAGACTCTGGGCATCCTTCGATCACCGTCAATTTCAGTCGTCAGCCTTCGTTCAAGAAGTCTGTCAGACGAATCACGCGAAGTCAGCGGTTTGACTTTCTGCGAGACTTTCACGACGCATTCCACCGTCGAAAAGCTCCTTCTCAAACTGCAGGCAAGTCTTCGTCGTGAATTTCCAGGTTGTTTAGTCACCCTCGTCGTTTGACTGTTTGATTCCAGATTGCGTGATTTTTGGTCGTGTGTTTTCCGAACGTGTGACTCACGAACTGCGAATCGTGTCAGTCGATTCTGATGGGGTGTGATATCGGTCGACATGGTCGACTTCGTGTTTTCAGGACGTTCTTGAAGAATTCAAATTCCTGTTTTGTCTTGGCACGCAATTTGATCATAAGTCTGGCATGAAACGCATGCCGTTCAGATCGTGCAAAGCGTAAAACACTGAGTTTCTAACGGACTGGTGATGACGTCCTCTCGCTCAACTGAGACTTCTCAAGCAGCAGATGGCCTGACCTCGCCTCTTACTTATTTCTTTATTTCCCAAGGATGTGCAATCTCGGATCATCGATGGTGACAACACCTGGGTTCAGCGTATCGCAGTCGATATGAGTTCCCAGTGGGTGTTTTCTCGAACCGCTGATCACGAAACGATCTCCATGCTTAATCACGCGGCCGCTTCTGAGTACTTTTGCTCCCCGGCTCCCCCGCGTCAGCCCTCATTGCTGGTTACCTGTTTTTAAGGGACAATGAATGTCATTCGATAGCTCTGAAACCTCTGTTCCCAATCGTCGACGTACCCGTAAGCGGACGACGGCTGAAGATGCTGTGGAACAACCGCTCGAACAAGAAGCCGCTCCTGCTCCTGCTCCTGCCAAGCCGATCACGAAAGCCGCCGCCGCCAAGGCCGCCGCTGCTGCAGAACGTGCCGCCGCTGCTGAGCAGGAAGAAGCTCCCAAGCCCCGCACGACACGCCGTGCTCGCGTCGCCAAGCCTGTTCGTGACGACGATGACTTCGGTGCCTCGCTGGACTTTGAAGCTCCTGTCGTTAAAGAAGAACGCCCAGCCGAAGTCGAGGAAAAACGCCCTGCCGCAGCCAAGGTCAGACGCCGCGCCCCACGTCAGGACGAAGAGCTGAACCTGTCGTTCGATGATTTCGACGATGCGGATGAGCAACCAAAACAAGCTGCTCCCAAAGCCGAATCTCGTCGTCCTGCTCCTCCTGTCGAGCAGCCGTCTTCGTTCCGCAAAGAACGTGACCGCGATGAAGTCGAAGAACGCTCTGAACATGTCGAAGACGTTTCTTTTGACGAACCAGCCAAGCCTTCCAGCGATGATCAACAAGGGTATCGTCCACGGGGCGGTAACTTTCAGCGTCGTGATCGCCAGCAGGGGGATCGTCCACAAGGCGATCGTTATGGCGACCGTCAACGCAGTGATCGTCCACAGGGTGATCGACCTCAAGGCGACCGTCAGCCTTACGGCGACCGTTCCCAGGGAGATCGTTCGTACGGAGATCGCCAGCAAGGCGACCGCCCTTACGGCGACCGACACCAGAGTGACCGTCCACAAGGTGACCGTCAGCCTTACGGCGACCGTCCTTCGTATGGAGATCGCCAGCCCTATGGCGACCGCCAGCAAGGGGATCGTCCACAGGGTGACCGACCTCAAGGCGACCGTGGCGGACAAGGATTCAACGGCGGACGTCGCTATCGTGACCGTTATCAAGGTGGACCAGGTCAGGGTCAGACTCGCGACCGTGGTCCAGACCGTGGCGGTGATCGCGGAGGCGACCGCTTCCAGAATGATCGCGGCGGCAATGGCGGATTCCGTCAACGCGGTGATCGTCCACAGCGACCAGGATTTCAAGGTGGTGTTGGCCAACAGGGAGGCAACTTCCAAAAGGGTGGCCGTAAGCAGCCAGCCAAGGCCAATTACACCGCTCGTACCACCAGCGGAACGGCTCCAGTTGTCGAGATTAACGGCACTTTCACCGGTGTCCTCGAACTGCACCCCAAGGGCTATGGCTTCCTGAGAGATCCCTCTGTCGATTACGGTTCTCAGGAGCATGATCCATTCGTCTCCAGCTCACTGGTTGAAAAGCACAAGCTGCGTGAAGGGATCATGATCACCGGCCACGTTGGTCCAGGTTCTCGTAACCAGGGTCCACGTCTGCACGAAATCTTTACGATCGATAACCGTGAAGTCGAAGAGTATGAACAACTCAAACACTTCGACGAACTGACCGCGATCAACCCGTTCGAGCAGATCAAACTCGAAACCGGCCCGACTCCGATCACGATGCGGGTCATGGACCTGCTGACTCCGATCGGAAAAGGCCAGCGGGCCCTGATCGTTGCTCCGCCTCGGACCGGTAAAACGATGCTCCTTCAGGACATCGCCAACTCGGTCAGCACCAACCATCCGGAAGTTCACCTGATCGTTCTGTTGATCGATGAGCGTCCAGAAGAAGTGACGGAAATGCGTCGCCTTGTTCGCGGAGAAGTCATCGCTTCTTCGATGGACCGCGATGTTGAAAGTCACGTCCGGACGTCTCAACTGATCATCGAACGCGGCAAGCGGATTGCAGAAGCGGGCGGAGACGCCTTCATTCTGCTCGATTCCATCACTCGTACCGCCCGGGCGTTCAACAAGTGGGTTGGCAACACGGGTCGCACGATGACCGGCGGTCTGGATGTCAAAGCCATGGACATCCCGAAGAAAATGTTCGGTCAGGCTCGTCGATTTGACGAAGGTGGATCGTTGACGGTCGTCGGAACGGCTCTCATCAACACCGGTAGTCAGATGGATGAAGTCATCTTCCAGGAATTCAAAGGCACAGGGAACATGGAAATGGTCCTCAGCCGCGAACTGGCCGATCGACGTATCTGGCCAGCCATCGACGTGTCCAAATCGGGAACTCGTCGCGAAGAGAAAATCCTCGACCGCGAGACCCTCGAAGGCATCACGATGCTGCGTCGCTCACTGGTTTCTTTGAACCCAGTCGAAGCCATGGAGCAACTAACGGCCACCTTGAACCGGTTCCCAACCAACAAAGAGTTCCTGCAGAAGATCAAAGCGATCCTGTAAAGAACTTTGCCACTGATGGCACAGAAATCACAGAGGGAATAAGCAGAGAACTTATCTGCCCAAGCCTCTGGTTTTCCTCGGTGTCCTCTGTGAACTCTGTGGCTACCCATATGACTAGTCCAAAACATAAAGCCCGGAACTGCCTCACGGTTGTTCTGGGCTTTTGTTTTTTGATCATGCTGGCCAGCGTAGAACTCGAAGGGCAGGGGACACAGTCAGCCCCTCGACCAAATTTTGAAAAGCGTCTTTCTGCCTGGGTGAATCTCCGGCTGGATGAAATGGAACTGGGGCAAGTGATTGCCCAGGTGTCAGAAAGGTACGACGTCGCGATCTGCCTGGATCGACGCGTCGACCCGCATCGCCTCGTCACGCTGGTTGTCAAAGACCAGTCCCTTTCCAGCGCGATTCACCTGATCGCAGAGCAGTCCGAACTTCACGTCGCGATGATCGGCGAAACGATCTTTTACTCTGCTGACGAACGAGCCGTCCTGCTACCGGCTCGCATCAAGCAGTTGAAAGCCGAACTCAAAGGCCCCCCTTTGAAGTTAGCGTCCAGGCGAGCGATCGAGCTGTTCCAGCCGACCGATGTTTCCTGGGCAGATTTTCAGACGACCGAGGAAGTCGTTGCGAATCTCGAAGCAGCGGGACATCTCAGACTGTCAAACAAAGAGTCGCTGACCTACGACGTCCTCGCCGCTCGGCAGTTGCAGCAGATGAGCGAGCTGGAATCTGCGGTCGTCTTCACGTTTCAATTCGGTAAGACGATTGCGATTTCGCCCAAGATGAGTCGAGAGTCACCGGTCTTTGAAATCAAAGAGTTACCAGGCATTGAAGACTGGAAGCAGGAACTGGCTGGTTTCATCGAGTCTGGCAAGACAAACACCACACGCCGCGTTGTGCCCCTGACGAAACGGGAATTCACGCTCAAAGTCCCGAATGCCCGGGCGCGTAATGTCCTGAAAGCCATCGCTGACTCGGGACTCGACCTGACCTACGATGAAGAGCTGTTGAAGAAGTCGGGCATCGACTTGTCCCAGCCAATCTCTCTGGACGTTAACAAAGCGAACATCGACGAACTTCTGGACAAGATCTGCACCCCCATCGGCGCCACCTATACGATCACGGACGAGGCCATCGTGATCAAACCGCCGCGGTAAAGGATCCGCAAGGGCGAAAATCCGTGTGAACCGTCTGCTATTCGTTCCGTCGTATGCCGGCAACGGCGAGCGTTGCGAGACTTCAGTCGTGAGTTGGATAGCAAAGGCCTCGCCTTCTCTCCGTCCTGTAGGGACGATTTCTACCAGCCCAGGATGAAATCCTGGGGACACGGCAAGATGAGATGTTTCCGTCCTGTAGGGACGGGTCAGCGCGAGATGCAACCTGAGCCGTCCCTACAGGACGGTTGAGATCTTCTTTCCCGCCCTTAACCTGATGACGGCCCTTCAGGCCTGAGACGAAAAGAAGGAAGATCACGATCAACATCGAGTCGTCATCAAAGTGTGCAACGCGGGACAGCGGCTCGGACGGAGCCTCGCCCTCCCGAAGCAGTGTCCATAAAAAAAGCCATCGTCACATTTCATGACGATGGCTTTACTTGATGCTCTCAAAGAACTACTTGAGTTCTCGGACTTTGATGTTGCGGAAAGAAACCACATCGCCGTGGTCTTGCAGGCAGATCGAGCCTGACTTGTGAGCGGCGAAATCTTTCCAGGCTTTGAACTTGGTTGATTCCAGACGCTTCTTCCAGTCGTCGCTGCCGATTTGGAAGTCGTACAGTTTGACGCCGTTGAGTTTGACCCAGCTGCCGTTCACTGAATCGATGTGAATGACATAGCTGTTCCACTCGTCGGCTTTGAAAGGATCGACCCCTTCCGCTGGTTTGTACATCTGGTAAAGGTAACCAGACTTCTGAGCTTCGCGCTGATTGCGAGCGTCGTCCAGGATCTGGATCTCTGGACCCGAGTGGTAAGAAGGACCGTCAGTGTCGACGACGTGGAACATCAACCCGCTGTTGCCGCCTTCAGAGATTTTGAAGTCGAGGGCGAGCTCGAAGTTTTCGTACTGCTTGTCGGTCACGAGGTCGCCGCCACCTGGCTTAGCGAGTGACAGAACGCCTTCTTCGGCTTTCCAGTTCTTGCCGTTTTCTGGTTGTTTGCCTTTGTAGATTTTCCAGCCATCGAGCGTCTTGCCGTCGAAGAGGAGTTCCCAGCCGGCTGACTTTTCTTCAGCAGTCAATGTGTTGTCAGCTGCGAACAAAGAGGTGCTGGAGAGGGCAGCCATGGTGAGAACCGTAAAAGCGATTCGAGGCAGGGTGAGACGCATAGGGAGTTCCTTTTCAGACGCGGCGGGATGCAAGTAGATGTCGTCAAGCGACGATCCGATTATGAGCCGTAGGGCCAAAACGGATCAACTATCAGGAATGTCAAAACTTTGAGTTTCCCGACAAAAAGTCTCAAGCCGCGCGGTAAATTTTCACACTCGACCCAAGAAGGGATCAGCGGGATTTCGTTGAACAAAAAAGCTGTTGCACTTTGCAGCATGTGCAGCGAAATAAGCGTCGCAGACGACATGGGGTCATTACCGTGCCAGGCCGTAAGTCATTGGTAGGTATGAAATTAAAAAATGCACGCCATGTGGTACACGGTGTGCATTCTCTTTTTGGAAGTGTGATAAGTACTGGCCCGCACTTATCGCATGATCCTTAGAGCGTTTCGAACATCGCCCGTTCGGAACGCTCTTTTTTTGCGCGCAGCGAACGTCGAGTAAGGTTTGCTCTCGTTCCATGACCTCCTATCATGACAGCAGTGTTCGTCGAAAAAGGGGCTGAATTTTATGAAACGTCGCATTCTGAGTGTGGGGCAATGTCGTCCTGATCATGGTTCACTGGTACGCTTGTTTAATACTCTTTTCCCGGGAATCGAGATCGAGGAAGCGGATGTCGCGAAATCCGCGCTCGAAAAAGCTCAGAACACGAAATACGACCTGATCCTTATCAATCGTAAACTCGATGCGGACTACAGCGATGGACTGGAAATCATCCGCCATCTGAAAGCTGACGAGAAGACTTCTCAAACGCCCGTTATGCTGGTGACCAACTACCCTGAGTATCATCAGGAAGCGGTGGCGCTAGGTGCAGTTCCAGGGTTTGGAAAAGCCCAGCTGAATGATCCGCAAACCCATGAACTGCTTCAGGCGATCCTCGCGTAAAGCTTCTGCGGTCGGTACCGTTTGATCGCCTTGCTGTCTACAATCGAGAAAAACTTTCGATGAGGCAGAAACGCGGCATGATGACGGACGCATTGAAGAATTCCCGCATGATGAAAGCCATTCGGCGTGAACCGGTGGACACGACCCCCGTCTGGATCATGCGACAGGCGGGGCGTTATCTGCCCGAATACCGCGAAGTTCGTAACAAAGTGACGTTCATCGAGCTTTGCAAACGCCCCGACCTCGCGGCTCAGGTCACGCTCGACGCCCAGCGACTCCTCGGCGTTGATGCGGCGATCTTGTTTGCTGACCTGCTCCCGATTCTGGAACCGATGGGCATGGACCTCGAGTATCAGAAGGGGGAAGGTCCCGTCATTCACAATCCGCTCTACGACGCGACACAGATCGGCCGATTCAAAGAACTCGAGAATCCCGATGAACTTGGCTATGTCTACGAAGCCGTCAAGCTGATCCGTCGCGACCTTCCTGCCGATATTCCGCTGCTCGGTTTCTGCGGTGCGCCCTTTACGATGGCGTCTTATGCCATCGAAGGAGGAGGCTCGAAAAGCTATGTTCGCACCAAAACCATGATGTACTCCCAGCCGCAGGCTTGGAAGCATCTGATGGAAACGCTGGTCCGCAGCTTGGGACGCTATCTGAATCGTCAGATCGAAGCGGGTTGTCAGGCCGTCCAGATCTTCGACAGCTGGGCCGGGTGTCTGTCCGCCGATGACTACCAGCAATACGTCATGCCGTACACGAAACAGCTGATCGACTCGGTCCAGGGGGCACCGGTCATCAACTTCCTGACTGGCAATCCGGCGCTGCTGAAACATCAGCGA
This sequence comes from Lacunimicrobium album, assembly GCF_052161635.1. Taxonomy (GTDB): domain Bacteria; phylum Planctomycetota; class Planctomycetia; order Planctomycetales; family Planctomycetaceae; genus SXPC01. Next base: position 3,097,371 of record NZ_CP197413.1, on the reverse strand, counting down.
GCCGCCGGCGGGGCGGTCATGGGGCTCGATTGGCGCATGCCGCTGGCTCAAGCCTGGGAGACTGTCGGGCATGATTTCGCCGTGCAGGGGAACATGGATCCGGTGGTACTGTTTGCTGACCTCGATACGCTCCGAATGAAAGCGAAAGCCGTCCTTGATGGCGCAGCCGGTCGTCCCGGTCACATCTTTAATCTGGGACACGGCGTCATGCCGGAGATGAATCCCGATCATGTGAAGGCCCTCGTCAAAATGGTCCATGAGATGGGATCGCGCTAATGAGCGTTGACGGGCCAGCATCAAACGGTCCGCTGCGCGTTGCGGTGATCGGCGGCGGACTCTCGGGGCTGACCGCTGCCTGGGAACTCGATCGACTCGCGACACAAACGGGACGAGCGATTTCGATCACACTGTTCGAAGCCTCCTCCCGCTACGGCGGCGTCTTCGGCAGTCAGCGCATTGACGACTACCTTGTCGAAACGGGGGCCGATTCCTTCATCACCAACAAGCCCTGGGGCATGCAGCTCGTCAAGGACTTGGGACTCGAAGACCAGCTCATCTCGACGAACGCCCGGTATCGCAGATCGTTGATTCTGCATCGCGGGAAACCTGTTGAAACACCAGCTGGATTTAATCTTCTTGCACCAACCCAGATCTGGCCGATGCTGATGACGCCGTTGCTCTCCTGGAAGGGAAAGCTGCGAGCCCTGCAGGAAGCTTTCATTCCGAAGAAGCCCGAGATGACCGACGAGTCTCTCGCCTCGTTCGTCCGGCGACGCTTCGGCAATGAACTCCTCGAACGGATCGCTCAACCGATGGTTGGCGGGATTTACACGTCTGATCCTGAGAAGCTCAGCCTGCTCGCGACGTTGCCACGGTTCCTGGAAATGGAACAGAACCATGGCAGCGTCATCCGTGCGTTACGACTGCAGAACAAGAACAACTCAGCCGGCGAAGAGAAAGCCAGCGGAGCCCGTTACAGCCTCTTCATGTCACTCAAAGACGGCATGTCGACCCTGCAAGACGCCCTCGCCAAACCCATCCAGCAACGCCACGAGCTCCAACTCAACACAAAAGTAGTCTCTCTAAAGGCGAGCGGGGGGTGTCAACCCCCTGTGTCTTGGAATATCGAATTCAGCGATGGCGAAATACGGTGTTTTGACGCCGTGATCCTCGCCGTCCCGACCTACGTTTCTGCGGGCTTGTTAAGTTCCACCGACGTCGAGTTGTCTGGACAGCTCAACCAGATCGAATACGCCTCCACCGCGATCGTCGTCAGCGGACACCGCCTTGCTGATTCCACCCATCCACTCAACGCCTTCGGTCTGGTCATCCCCGCCATCGAGAAACGGGACATCCTTGCCACGTCATTCCTGTCGCGCAAGTTCGAAGGCCGTGCGCCCGACGGGAAAGTCATCTGCCGTACGTTCGTCGGCGGTGCCATGCAGGCAGAACTTCTTCAGCGAACCGAAGATCAAATCATCGAGACCGTCCAGCGAGAACTCGGCTCAATCTTCGGACTCAAAGGCGAGCCCGATTTTGCGATCGTGTGTCGCTGGAACCGCAGTATGCCGCAGTATCACATCGGACACCTGCAGAGAGTCGCGGCGATCGAACAGCGACTCCAGACGCTCCCCAACCTGGCGATGACCACCAACGCCTTCCACGGCGTCGGCCTGCCCGAGGTGATCAAAGAAGCCTGCGAAGCAGCAGGGCGCTTACTCGCAAATCAAGGGTAGCTGAGGTTGTCTTAACGTCGGCCGGTTCGTTCAGAACCGGAGAGAAACACGGAAAGCGCGTTGATGGATGGTTGGATGTAGCGCTCTCTTGCGCGATCGTCGTGTTTCTTGCGGCTTCGCCGTCCGGGTTGGGACAACCCGGACTACCCCCTTGAGAATTATGTCTTTTTGCGTTTCGTCAGCTTTTCGACGAGGCGTTGGAAGCCCGAGAGGTATTTGGGGTAGTCGCGTGTCTTGAAGGCGAAGAACTCGTCGATTTCGGGGTGAGTCGTCAGTAAGAATTTCTCGTCACGGATGCCGTTGAGAATCAGGTCCGCGACCTGCTCGGGGGTGACGGCGGACATGTGCAGGAACTGGTGAATCGGGTCTTCGTGGTCGAGGAAGCCGGTATCGACGCCAGCCGGGCAGAGGCAGGAAACGCCGATCCCTTTTCTGGCGTAATGAATCGACAGCCACTCTGCGAGCGCGACGGTTGCATGTTTCGTGACGGAGTACGCGGCTGAGCCGATCTCGGTGAGGATACCCGCAGCGGAAGAAGTCAGCATGAAGTAACCGGACTTGCGTTCGAGCATGCCGGGAACGAGCAGGCGGGCCGCATAAACGGTCGACATGACGTGCAACTGCCACAACCTCTGCCACTCGGGATCAGGAAGTTCGCAGCCTCCTTTGTAGGTCAGTCCAGCGTTCGCGCAGTACAGGTCGACCGGGCCGAGTTCGCCCTCAGCGAGGTCAATCAGGCGTTTGACGTTTGTTTCGAGCGTGAGATCACAGACGCAGGGGATCCCGCCAATTTCTTCAGCCGTCTGATTGGCAGCCAGCGGGTCGATGTCCGCGACAATGATCCCCTTGGGCTGTTCTTTGGCGAACCGCTGACACATAGCCCGCCCGATACCTGACCCGCCTCCGGTGACGACGATGACTCGATCTTTCAGTTCCATCCTGAAATCAATCTCTCTGGTCGTGGAAACAAATGGATTCGCCGATGCGCAAACAAGCTTGGGACGTTAGCACAACTTGTCAAAAAGATGCTACCCGTTTTTCTGCTGAACGAAGCCGTTTCTGCAAAGAAAAACCGCATGTCGCGAATGAAGCAACATGCGGTTCGTGGTTTTTTAGAAAGATGATCACTGTCTTGATCAGTGAGACGCGACAGGTTCACGAGCGTGGTCGGCTTCGTGAATGTCCTTGGCCTTGTAACCACCCTTGCTGGCGAAGTACATGATGAGAATGATGTAGCCCGCGAGCATCGCCATCGGGAAGTAGATCATGTCAGCCAGCGCTTTCTGCTTGCTGTTGGCACGAACTTCGGCGACGAGCTTTTTGGCTTCGTCCTGCTTGTCAGGAGCGACTTCGGCAATCTTTGCATTGAGTTTCTCGTCCGAGATCGCCTTGTAGTTCATGATCTCATAAATGCTGCGATCTTGAGTCACTGTCAGGCCGCCGTCTTGTTGGACGATACCGGGGACCATTTCGGTGATTTCTTTGCTGCTGGCTACGGCTTTGTTTTCGTTCTGAACTTGCAGAACCCCGATGTACGTGCCACCCAGCGTTCCGACAGCGAGCATTCCAATGCCGCCTAGAGCGTTCAGGGTGAAGGCACCACCTTTCGGACACTGTTCAGCCACAACACCGAGCATCGTCGGCCAGAAGAATGTCTTGGCAACGCCATAAATCGTTGCAGCGACGAAGATCATCATGCCCTGCGTAATCGACAGCGTATAGAGCCCGATGATGGCCAGTACAGCACAGCTGGCAAGCAGTCCCAGCGGAGAGATTTTGTGCACGATCGGACCAGCGAAGAATCGCAGGACCATCATGATTGCCGAGGTGTAAACCAGCACCCAGCCTGGATTGAAGTTGCCCTTGGCGACTTCTTCCATGATGGAAGTGATCCAGCCATCGGTCCCGAGTTCGGTCGTTGCAAGTGGCATCATGATAAGAATCATGAAGAACATCAGAGGACTGCCGAGAGTCTGAGTATAAGCCGTGAAGGCCAGAACCATCGCAACGCCGAGACCGATGAAGATGTACTTCGTCATCGCATCTTGTGGTTGGAAGAAGTCGAGGAGTTGAAGGGTAATCAGGAAGCCCACAACACTCGCCCCCAGGAAACCGAACTCCTGAAGCATCCGTCGGTAGGAAACGCCCGAGGCAACACGTTCAGAGACAGGGAATTTGAGCGGGGTCAGCATGATTCCGAAGATGACGGTCGGGATCGCGATCAGCTGAATCTTGTAGATCCATGGAATCTGCATACCCGATTCGGCCAGTCCAATCAGCAGCAAACCGGCGAGTACCAGTCCGCCCGGCCAGCCTGCGTGCAGAATGTTGAGCCACTTGGTCTTGTTGTGGCTGAACATCGTCGCGACCAGCGGGTTGATGAAGGCTTCCACTGTACCGTTGGAAAGACCGAGGATCAGCGAGCCCCAGTAAAGCAGTTGGAAGGAAAGCTCTTTGTTTGTTCCGACTGTGTTGTAGGCAGCCGTCGCCATTCCGACCCAGGTCAGATAACCCAGGAACGCGATATACATCGCGACTTTGTAGCCGATGCGATCGATGAACAGACTGAAAAGAATGATACTGACAGCAAATGGCCAGATACCAATTCCCTGGAGGCGTCCCAGTTGTGCAGGGTCCAGTCCGTAAATGCCGGCCCATTCGTTGAGCAGGAACATCCGTGTGATGAAGCCGAACGCCGTCGTGATCAGGGCGATGAAGCAGCCCCAGAACAGCACATACGAATGGCCGGGAGCGCCAGTCGTCGGAGAGGCCTGGGCGGAATAGTCAGCAGCGACAGCGGGTCGCTCAATCGGCGTTGAGGGAACAGGAGGCTTCGGTTCAGTCATCGGGGCTCTCCGCAGGAATGGATGCGTGTTCGTCGTGGATGCTTGGGAGGTTTGTTTAACCGATGGCGCAGGCTAAAGGACTGTGACACTCTTTAGCCGGGCGATACGGGCCTTCATCCTAGCGAGGGCTTAACACGAATTCCACATCCATCAATGACGAATTATTGATAAAAATCAGCTTCGACTGATGATTTGTTGTCAATCGGACATCCGCCGTGTCAAAACCAATAAACTGGCTCGTCGCTCGACATGAATCGGACCAGGGAGGTCAAATGATGTTCGTTTGATTTCGACAACATTTGATAATCTTTGCCACTCATCAAACCCCATTTTTTGCCGCGGCCAGCCCAGTGTCGTCCAGAGCAGAACGAAGGCTTCTCGACGGATTAGAGCCGGGTGGCCCGCGAAGGCCGTTGCATCCAGACGCGCATGTTCTGGAGACGATTCCAATAGTGCTGACTGAAGAAGATTGAGAGCTGTCGACTTCAAATAGTCGTCAACCTCGCGCGCCTGTTGAGCCAGGCGGAGCAGGGCGGTTTCGGCTTGTTCGTTGTATTGAGACGTGAGCAAAGGAAGCAGGTCATGGCGAAGTCGATTGCGCGTCCAATCGAGACTTGCGTTGGACTCGTCCTCTCGAAACGGTTGTTCCAGCTGGGTAAGGTAGGACAAAAGTTCCTGTTTCGAGACAGACAAAAACGGGCGCAGCAGTACCACTCCGTCTGAAAGCATGCGCGAATCCGTCATCCCAGCCAGCCCGGCGATCCCCGTCCCGCGGATGATGTGATGCAGGACTGTCTCTGCCTGATCCGAGGCATGATGAGCCGTCAGAACGAGGGGGATCTGCAACTGGTTGGCTGTTGCGACGAGAAAGGCATACCGTTGATGCCGGGCAGACGCTTCACTTGGCTTCTCTTGCGTCCAGTCAGCTTCACCAACGTGGCAGGGAATGGACAGCGTTTTGCAGAGTTGTTCGACAAACGACTGGTCATCCAGCGATGCCTGCCCTCTGAGATGATGCTGAAAATGGGCGACTTCGAGGTGAATCTGCTTTTCTTGACGCAGCTCGACGGCCGTTCGAAGCAGGGCAATACTGTCGGCTCCCCCCGACACTGCCAGCAGCACGCAATCCTGATTTTCCAGCTTCTGACCCAGAATCTGGGCAAGCGGCGAAAGCTGCTCGTCGGGACTTCGCCGGGGCTGGGACATCGAGATTTCGAATCCTGTTGTATGTGTGCGCGTGGATATTGACCCAAAAATCGAGTCTGTTACGATGCGTGATGCAGGTCTATCGGCCACTTCGGGAACTCACACGTCATCGCATGTACCGCATGACGACGCAAGACCCGAGATGGCAGATGAATCTGCGTCGTGTCCACAGGACATGACGCGCGCGGCCAGCCTTCTCTTGCGAACACGTCTTGGCATCTGCTCTGAAGTCATTCTCAAACGAGGAACCGTCCACGTCACGCCTGTGGCCACTCTCGCTTGCCTGTTTCGGGTAAGCGGATCGTTTTGTTTTCTCTATCAATCTCGAGTCTGCCACGAACAGCGGCGATGCGGAATTCTTAGAAAACACGTTGATCGAGTGTACGAGTTGTCGGACGGGAATCCAATGTCAGACGGGTCGTGGTCGTTTGTTTGGCCTTTCGCAAGCTTCGTGATGAGCTGGCTGATGCGAGCGTTTTCGTACGTTCGTCGGTCTGCTCGGAACATGCTGCAATGCGCCCAGACGGCTCTCCTGAAGGTCTGGTCGCTGTCGAACCTGCACGGTTTGATCGAGGCCCCTTCACGCACGCCTCGGCTGGTTCATGATCATCGTGGCGGGCTGTTAATCGGCCTGCCACGACGCTGTCCGCCGCCGAACAGGTTGTTCCACTTCTGTCGAAGGTCTTTGCCTGCCATGTCAGAGAGCCTGCGATGTCGTTTCATCGGAAAGCCATTCGCTCGATCCCGCGTTGTCTGGGAATTCTGTCACTCTCATCCCTCAGGCCCTCTTTTCGCCTGAACGGTGATGACGTCTCCGCTGTCACGCACAGACTCCTTCCTGGTTCTTCGGAATCAGCAGATAAATCTGGAGGAGTACTGCCATGGATCCAACCATCTCACTCGTTCTCGGCCTTGCTCTGGGCCTTGCTGTCGGTTTCTTCGCCGAACGGATGCTCAAGTCGTCGACTTATAAATCAGCCAAACAAATCATCGACGAAGCCCACCGCGAAGGGGAAACGATCAAGAAGTCGGCTGAGGTCGATATTAAAGCGGATCTGATGAAGCGTCGGGAAGGGCTCGACAGAGAAATCGATAAACTTCGCGATGACCTGAAGGAACAGGAGCGACGTCTTGATAAGCGTGAAGTCCAGGTCGAAGAAATTCAGAACGACATGCGGAAGAAAGAACGCATGGTCGAGGGAATGCAGTCCCGTCTGACCGAGCGTCTGAAATCAGTCGAGATGCGCGAAGCAGAACTCTCCAAGATCGTCAAACAGGAACAGGACGAACTGTTCAAGATCTCCGGCCTCAACAAAGACCAGGCCACGACTCGCCTGTTGGATCGCCTCGGCCAGGAACTGCGCAACGAAACCGGCGCCGTGATCATGAAACACGAAGCGACGATTCGTGAAACGGTCGACTCCAAGGCTCGTGAAATCATCGGCATGGCAGTCCAGCGTTACGCCTCTGCACACACGTCGGAAACGACTGTCTCGACCGTCGATATTCCGAATGACGAAATGAAAGGCCGGATCATCGGCCGCGAAGGTCGCAACATCCGGGCGTTTGAGAAAGCGACCGGAGTCGATGTCATTGTTGACGATACGCCTGGCGTCGTCATTGTCTCGGCGTTCGATAACGTCCGACGCGAGATCGGCAAGATCACGTTGCGAAAACTGATTCAGGACGGTCGGATTCACCCGACTCGTATCGAAGAAATCGTCGCAGAAACTCAGAAGGAAATGGATGAGCACATCCTGCGTCTGGGGCGCGAAGGGGCTCAGGAAGCAGGTGTCCACGGCCTGCATGAGAAACTGCTGCAACTGATGGGACGACTCAACTTCCGCGTCTCGTACTCGCAAAACGTCCTGCGTCACTCGATTGAAGTGGCTCACCTGACCGGCATGATGGCTGAGCAACTCGGCCTCGATGCTGACCTTGCCCGTCGCTGCGGTTTCACGCACGACATCGGCAAGGCTGCGGACCACGAAATGGAAGGTGGTCACCCCGCCATCGGGGCCGACCTTCTCAAACGCTATGGCGAAGGGGGAGAAGTCGTTCACTCCGCCGCCGGTCACCATGACGATATTCGTCCCGAATACATCTACACGGTTCTTGTCGCTGCTGCGGATGCCATCTCAGCAGCTCGACCGGGCGCACGCCGCGAGACGCTCGAGAAATACGTCCGACGCCTGGAAGAACTCGAAGCCCTCGCCTGCGGGTTCCCCGGAGTCGAACAAACCTTTGCGATTCAGGCCGGCCGCGAAGTCCGCGTCATCGTCGACTCGAAGCAAGTCAACGACCGCGAAGCCGCCGCGATGGCTCGCGATATCGCCAAAGCGATTGAGGACCAGCTGACGTATCCCGGTGAAGTGAGGGTAACGGTGCTGAGGGAGACACGGGCGGTGGGGATCGCGAGGTAATTCGCAACAATTCCCAGTGGACATTGCAGTTCTTTTCGAAACGGGTGCAGGAGTCTGATTCCGCACCCGTTTTTCATGCGCTCTTGCTTGCAAAGGACGCATCAGCGACACATGATCGGTTCGCGAATGAACCAAAGTTACCGACTATGCGAGGATGCCAACGATGTTTGACACCATGACCCGACGCGAAGCGATGCAGTTCCTCTCCGTCTCGATGGCAGGCCTGTCATTAGGGGGCTATACCTCAACGGCCTTTGGGTATGCGAAAAATGAAACGCTGAACGTCGGCCTGATCGGCTGCGGGGGGCGATTGCGTGGCGCCTTGCTGGCGGGGCTGGAAGGGGTTCCGGGCGTCAACGTGACGGCGATCTGCGATGTCTACTCGAAAAACCTCGACGCGACTAACAAGCGACTTGCGGAGTTGAAGTCGCTGTCGAAATCGAAAGACATTTTTCAGACGGGTGACCATCGCGCCTTACTCGATCGACCGGACGTCGATGCCGTCATCATTGCGACCCCGGATCACTGGCACGTCCCGATCACCATTGATGCCATCGAAGCAGGCAAGCATGTGTATGTCGAGAAGCCGGTCTCGCATGATGTTGAGGAAGGCAAAAAACTGGTCGAGGTCAAACAGCGTCATCCCAAGATCGCGGTGCAGGTTGGCGCCCAACAACGCACGATGCCGCATATTCAAGTTCTCAAGCAGAAGCTCGACGCCGGTGAAATCAAACTCGGGCCGATTCACCGTATTCACATGCAATGGCACCGCAATCAGCGTCGACCGTTTGAATACGTCGTCCCGAAGATCAACCCGGCCGATGTCGACTGGAAGCGATTCCTCGGCAACGCTCCTGACCAGCCGTTCGATGCGTACAAGATGGCCAATTGGCGCTGGTTCTGGGACTTCGGCAACAGCATGCTCGGCGACCTGATGGTCCACTGGCTCGATGCGACAAATTTTTTGCTTGACCTGCCACAACCTGGGCAGATCGTTGCAGTTGGTGGTTCTTATCTGGCCGGTGATAAGCGAGAAGCCCCCGACGTCATACAAGCCGTGCTGGACTATCCGAATGAAAAGATCCAGGCTGACTTCTCTCACAACCTGACCAACAACGACCGCAAGGCCTGCACGATCATCGAAGGTCTCAACGCGACGTTGTACTTCGACCGTGGCCGATATGAAGTCACCCAGCAATTAAATAACGACCAGGAACCCGGCGAGATTATCGACAGCAACATCGTCGGCGAAGGCCCCAAGGGAAAAGACTTCTACAGCTCTTATAACGGCGAGACACTCCACTTGGCCGACTGGACCGCCGCGATCCGCGAAGGACGCGAACCACTCGACACCGTCGAAGCCGCCGTCCAGGCCGCAACAACCGCTCAATATGGAAATATCTCCTACCGCGAGAAACGCATCGTGCAGATCCCGTAGGGTCCGCTGTGCGGACCGTAATGCGTGATATCTCAAGGTCAGATGTTATCTTTAGCCAAGTTCCTAAGGGGTCTCCGGACCGTATGGTATTTAACGGTCCGCACAGCGGACCCTACGAAAACCGGCGACGTCGATGTCCTGCTTGACTGCGTGATCGGTTACCAGCGTGAAGTCTGGCGAGTCACTGACGATTAAGAGATGACTCCAAACCGCGAGAAAAGCGAAGGGTATTCGTTCATCTTCCACCAACCGATGCGGTTGGCACAAAACCTGCCCGTTGCTGTGTCGGAAATTACTAACCGTCACGCACTATCGTTGCAGGAGAACCCCTCATGGCCTCGAAATCCAACGATGCCCAAGGCGCACCCGTCTTTGCTGATCCACGCACGTTTTACCCCAAGCCGCCATTCAAGGACCAGAAGGCGTTCGAGCCACCGGGTGACACGGAAGACATGAATCCCCAGCCACAGTACGGTCTGGAGACCTACGTCGGCAACAATGCTCTTCAGGGACGAGTCGCTCTCATCACCGGCGGAGATAGTGGCATCGGTCGAGCGATTGCGATTGCGTACGCGAAGGAGGGAGCCAAAGTCGCGATTTCGTTTCTCGATGAAGAAAAAGATGCGCGAGATACTGCCGACATGATCAAAAAGTGTGGTTCAGAAGCACTCCTTCTTCCTGGCGACATTCAAGACCGCAAGCATTGTGACACCATCATCCAGAAGACCGTCTCCAAATTCGGCAGCTGTGACATCCTCGTCAACAACGCAGCCTACCAGATGACCGTCGATGACATCAAAGACATTGATGACGAGATGTTCGACCGCACGGTGAAAACCAATATTTACGCGATGTTTTATCTGTCTCGTGAAGCCATCAAGCACATGAAGCCGGGCGGCTCCATTATCAACACGGCGTCGATTCAAGGATATGACCCGTCACCCGAACTACTCGCGTATGCGATGACGAAATCCGCCATGATCGGCTTCACGAAAGGCTTAGCGAAGATGGCGATGGTCAACCACGGCATCCGCGTCAACGCCGTCGCGCCTGGTCCTGTCTGGACGCCGCTGATACCAACCACGATGCCAGAAGAAAAGTTCCAGAACTTCGGCAGCGACACCATTTTCCAACGCCCCGCCCAACCTGCGGAACTGGCCCCGCTTTACGTCTGGCTGGCATCGTCGCTAGCCAGCTATGTGACGGGCGAGGTCTATGGCTGCACGGGTGGGAAGACACCGTTTTAATTCGACGTAAACCGGGATCGCAAGGCTCCGTCCAGGCGTCTGTCCCCGCGTTGCACACTTTTATTTGCGACTCGATATTGATTTTCATATCTTCGTCTCAGGCCTGAAGGGCCGTCATCAGTCAGCCCAGGATGAAATCCTGGGTTGACGGTACCAGAGATTCTCTCCCGTCCTGTAGGGACGGCTCACCACGAATTCCACGATGAACCCACCCCTTCAGGGTGGTGATCTTTCTCAGGTCTTCTTAACCCAGGGTTTTACCCTGGGCTGTTAGAAATCGTCCCTTCAGGACGGAGAGAAAGACCAGGCCATCGATGTTTGTCGCACGATGAGAGTATCGCAACACACAGTTGCGGCTCACACGGAGGTTCGCTCTCGCAAAACCTACAGTCGTGGCTTGACCTGTTTGACTGGAGCATCTCCTGCGCGATGCCCTTGTCGTTTCACTGGGCGTGCGAAGACTTTGCCGCCTGACGTCACAAAGAGCGTCTGGTTGTTTTCACCACCGAAGGCAAGTTTCTCTGCGGGCTGATTGGTGGGTAGTGGCAGAATGCAGCGAACACGCCCTGGAGCATCGCAGACCTGCACGCCTAGACGAGTTGCGACATAGACGTAGCCCTGATGATCAACAGCCATCCCTTGGGCACCACTGCCATCGGTATCATCTGGCGTGTGGAGATAGAAGTACGGCTCGGTGTACAGCAATTGGCCATCCTTGCCGACGATCGAGCTGTTGATATAGTTCTTGGTCGGTTCGGCCCGATACGCAACAGAATAGTCGGGTGAGTACGTCAGGTCTTTGGTCGTCAGTTTCATGCCATTCGCCGAGACGGATTCTGGTTGTGAGAAGATTGCCTTGAGGTCAGACGATTCAGTCACTTCGGCCCAGCCCTTATCAGCGAAAAAGAGTTCCTGATAGTCGGGCGAAGCTTTGCCAGCTTTCGGGGCTTCGGGCCAGCTTTTCCACAGATAACGCATGGCATCGGGGAAGACTTCCGTGGCATGTTTGGCGTTATGCGCACCATCCTGGCTGAAAGCATGGTCGACTTCATAGCCCATGAACTGCAAGGCTCGCAGCATTGTGTTATTCGCCATCCACCAGTCGCCCGCGTAGATGTTGAGATCCTGGGCACCATCTTCCAGAAAGACACGAATCGGCTTTGGTTCGTACTTACGAATTAATGTTGCATAGGCATCAGCTCCCCGAAGTCCGACGTACGTTCCCACCCCCGTAAAGACGCGAGAGAACTGCTCTGGCTTCTCCCAGGCAACGGTAAAGGCACAAACCCCGCCACTCGAATTGCCCGACATACAGCGATCGGTCCCGCGATCAGACAGCTTGATCGGAAGCCCTTTGGATGTTTTCTTCGTCTCGACATCCGGAAGAAGTTCTTCGAGCAGGAAATTGGAATAACGAGGCCCAACCGCATCGTACTCATAGCTGCGATTATAGCGACCCAGACCCCCTTCGAAGCTGGCCCGATTTTCCCCTGGCTTGATGAACACTCCAATCGTCACCGGCATCTCACCTTTGTGAATCAATTCATCAAAGACGTTGGGGGCGTTGTACATGATGCCGTCCTGGCAGATGTAAACGCAGGCGTCTTTCGTGCCGTCGTATTGAGCGGGAATATAAACATTGTAGTCGCGGACCGTCCCGGGATAGATCTGGCTGTCTTTAAACTCGAATTTGAGGATCTCACCTTTCGGCCAGGCAGGCTTTTCGGCTGATTTTTCCTGGGCCATCAGGGCAGGGCAGGCGAGGAGAAACATCCCCAGGACAACGGCGAGGCGCAGCGACGTCATGTGTGATCTTCCAAAAATTGAGTAGGATCAGCGAAATTCGATTGATCCTGCGAGAGTACACCGACGTATTGGGTTTCGTCAAACGACGGATCATCGTTGCTTCATGCGTAGCGCATGAACTATGCTCCTCAGTGCAACCTGGCGCACCACATGAGAATCGGGACGAGCCGACCGTTCTCGCGTGACACAAGGACACCACGACCATGAGTTCCGCTGCAACATTCAAAATAGTTCCCGACGAAAACGAACTCAAATCGATTGATCGCAAGATCGGTTTTCATCCCACAGTCAATGAGCATCCCCAATCGCTGACGCGCGAGCAGATCAATCATTTCAACGCACATGGCTATATTGCACCGGTCTCGATTTATACCGTCGACGAGATTCTCGCGATTCGCATCTATTTCGATGATTTGCTCAACCGCGTGATCGCAGACGGCGGGACCAGTTATTCGATCAGCAGTGCCCATCTGAAATACGGACCTGTCTACGATATCCTGACGAATCCGAAAATCGTCGCCTGTGTCAAAGACCTTCTCGGCGAAAACGTCGTTGGCTGGGGATCCCACTTCTTCTGCAAAATGCCCAATGATGGCATGACCGTCGCCTGGCATCAGGATTCCAGCTACTGGCCATTGACTCCGACGAAAGCCGTCACTGTTTGGCTGGCGATCGATGATGCAGATGTCGAAAATGGCTGCATGCGGTTCTTGTCAGGCTCGCATCACTATGGGCATGTGACGTATAAAGAGAGCAATCCCGAAGAACACAATGTTTTGAGTCAGACCATCGACAATCCTGAACAGTACGGAACGCCGGTCAACGATATCCTCCAGGCCGGCCAGATCTCTCTTCACAGTGACTTGCTGCTGCATGGCTCGGATGCGAACAATTCGACCCGACGCCGCTGCGGCCTGACCCTGCGTTATACCCCGTCGGATGTGCATGCCGCTCTTGGCTGGAATGCCAAAGGCGTTGTGGTTGCAGGTGTTGATTCGTCCGGTCACTGGGCCAACCCGCCACGGCCGACGGAGAGCTGATCTGTTTCGACGATCATCCTGATGGTTGCTGTCACCATAGAAAAAGTGAGAATTGAAGCCTATGTCGACGATCGAAGACTCGTCTCTTTCCCCGCGTGATTCACTCGTCAAGGATTTTCTGGCTGGCCTGGTCGTGTTTCTGGTGGCACTGCCATTGTGCCTGGGAATCGCCCGGGCAGCGGGTGCTCCTGCAATTGCGGGCATCATCTCGGGAATTGTCGGCGGAATCATCGTCGGCGCCTTGAGTCGCTCTCAGACATCGGTGAGTGGCCCTGCAGCCGGTATGGCGGCCATCATGCTGGCAGAAATTTCCCGTCTGGGAAGTTTTCAAGCTTTGCTGTCTGCCGTCGTCGTGGCGGGTGTGATTCAGATCCTGATGGGGACAATCCGAGCCGGTTTGATTGCGAAGTTTTTTCCTTCCAGCGTGATTAAAGGGCTCCTCTCGGCGATCGGGATTATCATCATCCTCAAGCAGATCCCTCACTTATTCGGGCACGATACGAACTTTGCGGGCGAAATGTCCTTCTACCAGCCGGATCAGGAAACGACCTTCTCAGAGTTTCGAGGCATCTGGAACGACTTTCACCTCGGCCCCGCGATCATCGGGCTGATCAGCCTGGCGTTCATGATTGCCTGGGAACGAATCGAAGTTCTACGCAAAGGACGTGTTCCTGTGGCGATTGTCGTGGTTGCCATTGGACTGTTACTGGATTACTTCTTTGACATGATGGGCGGACATCTGGTTGTTGCGTCCTCCCATCAAGTGTCGATCCCACCTGGAAACTTCTTTACCATGCCCGACTGGTCAGCCTTTGGTGATCCCCGGATCTACATTTCTGGTGTCACGATCGCGCTGATTGCATCGCTGCAATCTCTGCTCAACATTGAGGCCATCGATCGACTCGATCCCCAAAAACGCAACACGCCTCCCAGCTGGGAACTCGTCTCGCAAGGCGTTGGAAATCTTGTGTGCGGTCTCATCGGTGGCTTCCCTGTGACTTCCGTCGTCGTTCGCAGTTCCGTCAATATCGACTCTGGCTCGCAGTCCAAACGCTCGACCATTTTTCACGGCGTACTTCTGGCGGTCGCGATTTATTTCTTCATCCCGCTGCTCAATCGTATCCCGCTTTCGTGCCTTGCAGCTATCTTGATTGTCACCGGTTACAAACTCGTCTCGCCTGAGCAAATCAGAGATATCTGGAAACGAGGCTGGGTCCAGTTCATTCCGTTTATCGTGACCGTACTCGCCATTGTTTTGACCGACCTGCTGGTCGGGATTCTCATCGGCCTTGGAACCAGTGTCTTCTTTATCCTTCGCAGCAATCAGGCTCGTCCACTGCGACGCATCGTCGAGCGTCACCTCTCTGGCGACGTCATGCGAATCGAACTCGCTTCTCAGATTACCTTCCTCAACAGAGCAGCCTTAGGCGACGCGCTGTACGCTGTTCCCAAAGGCGGTCACGTTCTCATCGATGCCCGCAATACGGTCTTCATCGATCCGGATGTTCTCGATATGATCAACGAGTACAAAACTGATTACGCCCCGGCACGCGATATCAAAGTCAGCATGCTCGGCTTCCGCAGTAAGTACAACGTCGAAGACGATATCCAGTACGTCGAATACTCCGACCGCGACCTGCAGGATAAAATGACCCCTGCCAGCGTGCTCGAAATCCTCAAAGCCGGCAATAAGCGCTTCCTCGAAGGTCGACCGCTCACGCGGAACCTGACCCGTCAAAAAGACGGGACCGCACAGGCCCAGTTCCCGATGGCTGTCGTCCTCGCCTGCATCGATTCGCGAACCCCGTCGGAACTCGTCTTCGATCTGGGTCTGGGCGATGTCTTCTCGGTCCGAGTCGCGGGGAACACGGTCAACGACAAGATCCTGGGAAGCATGGAATACGCCTGCAAAGTCGCAGGCGCCAAACTTCTGGTTGTCATGGGACACTCCCGATGCGGGGCCGTCAATGCAGCCGTCAGTTTTCTCGCCAGTCATCAGCGTGCCGACGAAGTCACAGGCTGTCAGAATCTGCAGTCCCTGATGGATGACATTCAACAGGTCGTTGATGCCCCGGACCGTGAGCGAATCTCGAAGATGTCGCCAGAAGAAATCGCCGTCTTCGCCGATGAGATCGGCAAGCAGAATGTGCGAGCAGTGATCAATCGAATTCTCGAGCAGTCCGACACATTACGGACGTTGCACGAGGAAGGCAAAATTGGCATCGTCGGAGCCTTCTACGATGTCACCGACGGCGGTATTCGTTTCCTCGAACTGATGGGTGTCGACGCGTCTCACGCCGACAAGACACTCGCCATGGCGAACTGATTCAGAAATGACTTTGATCGAAATTCTCACCACGAAAGAATGCGAAGATGCGATCCTTGCTCCTCCCCCTGTTGACCCTGGGAATCCTGATGGTGACTACGACAACCCGCGCCGAAGACGCCAAGCCGATGTATTACGTCCTGCAGACGTACCACTTTACTCCTGAACAGGAGACTGCGGTCGTCGATAAGTATCTGAAAGATGCGTTTCTCCCCGCGCTCAATAAGAAAGACATCGGCCCCGTTGGTGTTTTCAGTCATAAAAAAGCAGAAGAGTCGAAAGACATCTACGTCCTGATCCCGTTTGAGTCTCTCGAAACCTACGAATCACTTTACGAAGAACTCGCAGCCGACAAAGACTTCGTCGAAGCTGCGAAGGACTACTGGCTCGCCACCAAACAGCAGCCGCCGTATGCCCGTCTGGAAACACAGATCAGCAAAGGCTTCAAGAACGCCCCCGGTCTGATGGTCAACTATGACACCCTGAAGAAAGACGGCCACTACTTCGAAATGCGCGTCTACAAAAGCCACAACGAAGAATATGCCCGACGCAAAGTCGCGATGTTCAACGACGACGAACTGGCCGTCTTCAAAGAAGCAGGCGTCGAGCCAATCTTCTTCGGCCAAAACCTCGCCAGCACTCACAATCCTGCTTTGACTTACATGATGGTCTTCGAATCCGAAGAAAAGCAGAAAGCCACCTGGGACAAATTCCTCAGCTCAAAAAGCTGGGCTGCCGTCAAAGACCTCCCCAAGTACAAAGACACGGTCTCTGAGATCATCAAGATCGTACTAGTGTCCAAGCCTTATTCACAGATCTGATCTCTTAGGCGAGCGGGGGGTGTCAACCCCCTGTGCCTTCATCAACGAATAACGCCAACAATGTCCAATCCTCTTCCTAGACGATGTTGGTTCCTTACCTGGACAACCTATGGCTCATGGCTTCCGGGTGATGATCGTGGCTTTGTCACTCCAAAGTTTCAACATTCCTCAACCGAGCCTCGACACAATCAGTTACAAACTCCTTACGACGAAGGCCAACATCGCCTTCAAATTCTCGCAAGCAAGAATTTGTCTCAGGCACCAGTTTTCCTGGATCGTGAAGATGCGATCGTTATCCAGACGCAATTACTGGAAACAGCAGATTATCGAGACTGGAACATTCTTGCTTATGCGATTATGTCAAACCACATCCACCTCGTGGTGATGGTGAACGGCGACCCAGATCCTTCAACTCTGCTCAGAGATTTCAAAAGCTATGCATCGCGACGATTGAATGAATCTCATCGGGTAAACAAGACCTGGTGGACCGAGCAGGGGTCCAAGCGAAAAGTAAATGACTCGCAGCATCTGGCGAATGTCATTCAGTATGTGAGAGATCAGTATGCTCCGTTGTTGGTTTGGAGCGATAGTCGCTTTGTGACGTAATCGAAAGCACAGGGGGCTTACGCCCCCCGCTCGCCTTCAACCTACTTCACCGCAGCAATCGCCTTGGCATAATCTGGCTCGTTAGCGATTTCAGAAACATACTCGACGTGAGCCAGCTTCCCAGCTGGATCGACAACGAAAATCGCGCGGCAGAAGCAGCGATCGAGTCCGCCACCCTGGATCAGAACGCCATAGCTCTTGCCGAATTCAGCAGTCCGGTGATCGCTCAGGGCTGCAACGTTGGAAACCCCTTCAGCGCCACACCATCGCTTCTGGCCGAACGGCAGGTCGGTGCTGACGACATAAACCTGAGTGTTGCTCAGCTTGGCAGCTTCTTCGTTGAATTTCTTCGTTTCCATGCTGCAGACAGGGGTGTCCAGAGACGGAACAGCGGCGATAATACGGTACTTACCGGCTGAATTGGCCAGCGTCACATCTTCCAATGCATTGCTTTGCAGCTTGAAATCAGGAGCGGCATCGCCCGCTTTGAGTGGAGTGCCAGCAAGCGTGACAGGATTGCCTTTCAGCGTCACAGAAGCCATGATGATGTATTCCTTTTGCGTTTTCGAATCTTGGATGTAAACAGACACGTCGACTCGATTGTAACAGGTCGACCCAAAGATTCACCACTCACAGAGGACCTCACCACAGAGTTAACCTCTCCTGTTTGAAACCATCATGGAGAGAATAAGAGAACCACAGATAAACACGGATTCACACAGATTAAGAGCGTGCAGAGTCATGAGAATTCTGAGAGGCGTTACTATTTGATTCCGTCTCATGGCTTTTTTATCTGTGTCGATCAGCGTTTATCTGCGGTTTAAATCATTTGCCTTCCTGATTGTCTGATTCGTGTTACTTCGTGTTCATCCGTGGTTTTCTTCTTCTCCGTGAGCCTCTGTGTTCCCCTGTGCCCTCCGTGGTAAAACTCTAGTCTTATGCAACACTACAACTTCGACATCATCGTCATCGGCGGCGGCCATGCAGGCATTGAAGCGGCTCTCGCAGCCGCCCGTCTCGGGGCAAAAACGGCGCTGCTCACCATGAACGTCGATATGGTCGGCGCGATGAGCTGCAACCCTGCCATCGGCGGCGTCGCGAAAGGGCAGATCGTTCGCGAGATCGACGCCCTCGGCGGTGAGATGGGCAAGACCATCGACGCGACCGGCATTCACTTCCGCATGCTCAACAGCTCCAAGGGACCGGCGATGCACTCGCCGCGCGCCCAGGCCGACAAAAAAGCCTACCAGTTCCTGATGAAGCATCTGGTCGAAATGACCGACAACCTGCATCTCAAGCAGGAGATGGCTGAGAAGCTGCTCGTCGAAAACGGCAAGATCACCGGCGTCCAGGTTCGAGGACCTGCTGTCTATCGTGCCCAAGCCGTCATCGTGACGACGGGAACCTTCCTGCAGGCGATCATGCATACCGGCGAAGCCAAAACCCCCGGGGGTCGAGCAGGGGAGGGGACAACCGGCACGCTGTCCGATTCGCTGCGTGACCTCGGCTTCGAACTGGCTCGCTTCAAAACAGGCACCCCCGCACGGATCAACGGTCGTACCATCAACTACGCAGCCTGCGAGATCCAGCCCGGCGACGAGAACCCACAGCCCTTCTCGTACATGAACGACTCGCTTCACATTGAGCAAATGCACTGCTGGCTCACTGAGACCAATGCCCATGTCCACGACGCCATCCGCGCCAACCTGCATCGTGCGCCGATGTATTCCGGCCAGATCAACAGCCGCGGTCCGCGTTATTGCCCATCGATCGAAGACAAGGTCGTCCGCTTCGCCGAGAAGGAATCGCATCAGATCTTCCTGGAACCGGAAGGACGCAACACGCTGGAAGTCTACTGCAACGGCATCAGCACCAGCCTCCCCCGAGACGTCCAAGACGAAATGATCCGCAACATCCGTGGCCTCGAAAACGCGGAGATCATGCGCTACGGGTACGCCGTCGAGTACGACTTCGCCCCGCCGACGCAGCTTTCACCGACGATGGAAACCAAGCTCGTCAGTGGCCTCTACTTCGCTGGCCAGATCAATGGCACGACCGGTTACGAAGAAGCCGCAGGGCAGGGGCTCCTCGCCGGAATCAACGCTGCCCTCAAGCTCAAAGGGGCAGACCCCTTCATCATCGACCGCAACCAGGGGTACCTCGGCGTCTTGATTGACGACCTCGTCACCAAGGGAGTCGATGAGCCGTATCGCATGTTTACCTCGCGAGCCGAGTACCGCCTGCTTCTCCGACAGGACAACGCCGACCGACGCCTCACGCCCCTCGGACACGCCATCGGCCTCGTCGACGACGCCCGCTGGACGAAGCATGAACGCTACGAAAACGACGTCCAGCATGCCCTGAAGGTCCTCGCAGCGACCCGCGTTCAGGGCCAGTCCCTCGAACAATGGCTCCGTCGCCCGGAAATCGAGTGGGAACAACTCCTCGAAATGTCCCCAGCCACCGGCGAACTGGCGACCCAGATCAGCGACCGTGCCCGCCTCCAGGCTGTCACGGAGATCAAATACTCCGGCTACGTGAAACGCCAGGATGCCGAGATCGCCAAGGCCGCGAAAACGCAGTCCGTCAAAATCCCCGAGAGCTTCGACTATCACGCCATCAAGCAGCTTCGCAAAGAAGCCAAGGAAAAACTCTCAACCGTCCGCCCCCTCAACCTGGGCCAGGCCGGCCGCATCAGCGGCATTACCCCCGCGGATCTGTCGATTTTGATGTTGTATTTGCGGTAGGTGAGCGTGAATAATTCGGATACGTTCACGTAAAGGATAAATTTATGGTTCGCCTCGTCATTGAGAAGATCGGAAATTCACAGGGAGTCATCATCCCCGCTGATGTCATGGCACGACTGAATGTGAAGGTCGGGGATGTATTAACGATTGACGAAAGCAATCAGATCGTTGAATCGCTGCCGACTCCATCGAAACGCGAACGCATCATGAAAATCGTCGATCAGATCATGGAAGAAGATGACAATCTCCTGCGACGACTCGCTCAATAGTCACCTGACAGAAAGTGTGACATGATGTTTGAGTGGTTAGACGTTGACGACGTCATCGAGATTCATCAGAAGCAACTGGCGAGATATGGCGGGCCGGCAGGTATTCGCGACTAGAATTTGCTGGAGTCGGCAGTTGCCAGGCCGAAACAGAAGTATCATTACGGAAACGTGACAGACGTTTGCGAACTCGCTGCCGCATATGCATTCGGAATCGCTAGAAATCATCCGTTTACAGATGGAAATAAGCGGGCGGCATACTTGGTCATGCGGACATTTCTGATCTTGAATGGTTTGGATATGGAAGCATCCGAAGACGAAAAATACGATCTCATGATCGCTCTCGCCTCGGGGCAACTCAGCGATGATCAACTGGCCGATTGGCTCAGAACAGTAGTCCAATCGATTTCATAGGTCTTTCCAGCGATCGCTAAAAGTCCTTGGTTAAATCGTCGCGCATAAAAAAAAGCCGACACTCTTTCGAGCATCGGCTTTCATTTGTACGGTTAAACTGTCGACAGATCACTGACTAGGGTAATCCTAGTAGCGACCGCCACGGTCACCACGGTCGCCGCGATCACGGCCACCGCCGCCACCACTACGTCCGCCGCCACCGCCGCCGTATCCACCACCGCCACCGCCGCCGCCACCTGTGCGTTCGCGTTCGCGGGCTTCGTTGACGACGAGTTTACGGCCTTGCATATCTGCACCGTTCATCTCGTTGACAGCGACATCTCCACCTGAAGACAGCTCGACGAAACCAAAGCCACGTGAACGACCGGTTTCACGGTCTGTGATCACGCGTGCTGAAACGACATCGCCAAATTGGCCAAAAGCTTGTCGCAGATCTTCGTCGGCGACTCCGAAGGGCAGATTGCCCACATACAATCTCTGACTCATGCAAAATTCCTCAAACGGCTTGGCTGAATCTGCTAGGAAATGACTATCTCGGGACGCCGTGAGGAAACGTAAACTCAGAGCTAGGACCAAAGAGAGCAAAACGCAGGACAACCACAAAACAAGAAAAGGTAACGTATCAAACTTTGTACCCTGTTTTTGTATTCTGTCAAGATGATTCCGGCCTGATTCATTTCCGAATTCTGAAAGCCTGTCAACTCCACCTCACGCCGGAAACACCGGCGTCAAATCTTAACATCGCAGAAGTTGCTTCTCCATCTCTCACTTCCTCTCGGAGATTTAGCCCTAAACGCAGGATCAACATCAACAGTACTGATCGTAAACGCATGAAGGGCAGGTCATAACGGTCACGAAGACTTGTCTTGTGGCTCGATTGTAAAATCGTTAAAAGACCGCCTCGACAATGCTTAGTAGCTGGCCCATATTGGAAAGATGGGCAAGTTGGGGTGAGATTCAAGATGATCTTGAATGCCAGCCGACTCATTGTTGAACGAGCGGAACCACGAAGGTTTCCCTCCAGGTGACACGATTCACGATGGACGCTACACAAATGAGCGAAATGAATTCGCGTGACGCCGCAGGGAATGGACTGCCCCTGCCTGTGACACGCACCAGCATGCAGAGCTTCGCAGACGATCCCGTCGCGATGATGCGAAAACTCAAAGCCGAGCACGGCGATGTCGCATGCATTGAAGACGAACAGGCAAAAGCGTTCTTCGTCTTCCACCCCAAATGGAATCAGTTCCTGCTCAGTCAGCCACAACTGTTCCACAGCCGCTTCTTCGCGATCCGAGGCTCACGCAGATCCGCTCAGCGCAAACTGACCGAAGGTCTGCTCAGCATGAACGACGACCAGCATCGCCGTCATCGACGCATGGTCAAAGAGCCATTCTCCCGCAAATCCATCGGCAGCTACAGCTCGACAATTCAAACACTGACTTCGGAGCTTCTCGCTGGCTGGCAGGTCGGCAAGACCGTTGACATCAACTCGGAAATGACGCACTACATGCTGCGTCTGACCAGCGCGCTCCTCTTCGGAATCGATCACCCCGAGAAAGCTTACGCCATCGGCGAGAAGATCGATACCTGGGTCCGCTACAACCACCGTCTCGGACCGATGGCTTTCGGTTCTCACCCCGATCTTGCCAGCGAATACGAAGACATGCTCGCCTACGGCGAAGAGCTCGAAGACATGATTCGTGAATTCATCACCATGAAACGCGATCAACTCGCCTCTCGCGGTGATGGACCAGCCGAAGACGTTCTCTCCCTCCTTCTGGCTGCTCATGATGCCGAAGGGGAAATCAACGAGGACCAGCTCGTTGGCCATGTGACGCTCCTCTTCGCCGCCGCTCACCTGACGACGGCCCACACCTTCACGTGGACCCACATGCTCCTCTCACAGCACCCCGATGTCGCGACGTCGCTGCTGCAGGAAATCGAAACGACCCTCGGCAGCAGCGTCCCGGAAATGTCCGACTTCGCACGCCTGCCTCTGCTCGATCGCGTGCTCAAAGAAAGCATGCGGATCATGCCGGCGTCTTCATATTCTCAGCGTACGAACGTCGCTCCCGTGGACTTGGGGCCATTCAAGCTTGCTCCCGGCTCTGCGATCATCTTCAGCCAGTTCATGACCCACCACCGCGAAGACTTTTACCCTGAGCCAGAACGCTTTCTTCCAGAACGCTGGCTGACCTGTTCTCCTCCTCCTTATGCCTACCTGCCATTCGGCGCCGGCCCGAGGATGTGCGTCGGCGCAGGGCTCGCGATGCAGATTCTCATGACCGCGATGCCCATGATCATGCAAAAATTCCGACTCAGCCTCATCGCAGACACCCCGATCGAAGCCAAAGTCATCTCCACCATGCTCAATCCGATGCTCCCTGTCATGATGAGCATCAATGAGCAGGACGGCGCCTATTCCGAAGTCAACGTCAAAGGCAACATCCACTCTCTGGTCGAGTTCCCCAGCCGCATCGGTTCACGCAAGAAGATGGTCGCCTGAGACGACTTCCAATTGTATTGCTAGAGCACGCATGTTCCTCACCAGCCAAGTCGATGGTCCGCTCCCCGGAAAACGGAAATGTCCCTCGGCTGTCGAAACTGGTGGTTTCGCCCCAGCTCTCGGGCGTGTATAGTTGTCGCTAACGCGTTGGCAACGCCAATGACTGGCAACGACAACACAGCGGATTTCGGAAAGGTCCGTGGGCTGAACATTGAGTAGTGCGAATCGAGGACCACGTCTGATCCGTCTGGGCTTGATCGGTGTGAGCGCCGACATCAAAGATGTGTATGTCCCGATTTTTCTGAAATACCTGCAACGTATTCAGGTCACCCGCGTCTTCGATCTCCGCAGCCAGCTCTGCAAATCTGCCGCACGGGACATACAAAGCAGATCAACCTGCTCGCTCATGCAGGCTGTCGCTGACGAAAGTATTGACGGTCTCATCTGTCTGCGACCAGGCTGGTATCATCCACAGCTGGCTCGCCTGGCCGATCAGCAGAACAAGCCTCTTCTTGACTTCTCAGGGGTGATCCCACCCACGAGCAGCAACGATGTCTCCTGGAACTCCGTCACGCCAGCCCTCCTGGCCCGCTATCAGCCCGCGATGATGCGTCTCAGAGAGTTGATGTCGACCCAGCTGGGGATCGCAGAAGGTATCGAACTCTGGATTTCTGCCGACACGAACACCATCGACCAGCATCACCTCTCTGACCTCCTTGACTGGGGCATGAGCATTCTCGGACGCGACGTTCAGGGGATCGTCCCCAACAGCGATGCCAGCGTCGCCGCGATCACGATCAACCGGACTCGCCCCGTTCCCGGGATGGTCGAACTTGTTGTCCATCATAAGAAAGCCGAGGAATCCAAGCCTCTGGCTCGTATCGTCTGTCAAAAGGGGATCGCCGAAATCCGCAGCGTCCGCGAAATCGCCTGGCGCGTCACCGATGGCGAAGAGAAAA
The DNA here is from genome assembly GCF_052161635.1 of Lacunimicrobium album. GTDB lineage: Bacteria > Planctomycetota > Planctomycetia > Planctomycetales > Planctomycetaceae > SXPC01. Next base: position 3,072,981 of record NZ_CP197413.1, on the reverse strand, counting down.
TCGAACTCCACGAAGACGAACGTCGCCCCGAAGAAGTCATCATCGACCATTTCTGCCGACGCCTCGCAGGAGGCCTGATTCCCGTCCCGGAATGGAAAGACCGCGTTCAGGCATCAACCCTCGCCAGCCATGTCCGCGACTGTCTCCGTCTCTCTTAGAAGCTGTCTGAAAATCTAAGCTGAACCGTCAAAACGCCCGATGGGATTCACCATCAAGGCTCGAAGGACATACAGGCTCAAGAAGCCATTTCCGGAAATGAAATCCGTGACACTCTGATCGATTGGCAGAGCGGGATGAGAACCTCATTTAGGTTGATTCTCTGCGAAGCTCTCACTTCAAACTCTTGGCTTCTCTTTGTGAACCTTCGTGACCTTCGAGACTTAGTGGTGAAGGATTCGTCCTCTTTTCCATTTTTAACCGCACCAAACTTGCTAGACCTCGCCCGTCCCCAGCGTTCCCAGCTCATCGAGCAGATGCCGAATGTCGTGTTCGTGCTCGGTATCGAGATTGCCTTTGACCATCTGACGTTCCAGCGGTGCTGCTCCTCGCTCGTCCAGATCCGCCGCTTCCGCCGTCGCGAATCGCTTGGATGGATCCGCATCAATCAGCCCTTTGATCAACTCGACAAGCAGTTCATTGGAAGCCACATCCTTCGGCAGCAAGTCCGGAAAAACATGGACGAAGTTCTTCTTCGCTTCCACGAGCGAGTTGAGATTCGTCAGACCATGAAACGGACTTACTCCTGAAATCATTTCAAAAAAGACATATCCCAGGCTCGCCAGATCCGACGCCGTCGAATGCGGTGCCCCTTCCAATAACTCAGCAGCCGCATAACGCGGCGTCCAGGTCTGAATCGCTGGCTGATCTTGTAGATAAAAGGCCGACCCGAAGTCGATCAGCTTGGCGTTGCCGGTCTTCTTGAGCATGATGTTCGATGGCTTCAAATCGCCATGGACGATGTCTTCTCGATGCAGCGCCGCCAGCCCCGCTAAACACTCCCGCAGAATCGCGACCCCGATCGCCGGCTGAAACCGCAACCGATGCGAAGTCGCGGCCACGATGACATTCGTGATGTACTCAAACCGCTCGCCAGTCACCTTCGACTTCACCAATTCCAGCGTCCGTGGATCAAGCATATGATCCAGATCGAACCCGTCGACCCACTCCATCACCATCGCCTGGATTTGATTAAATGCGACGACATTCTGCACATCCAGCAGATGATCCTGCTGAATCTTGGCGATTCGCATCGCGACATGCGCAATTCGCGACATCTCCTGCTGATAACTCTGCTCATCGCTGTAGTTCTTCGGCGTAAAAAACTTGAGCGCCAACCGAAACGTCGCCGAGTGAGACCCATACCGGTCCGCCAGATAAACCACCGACTGCCCACCCGCCCCCAACTGCCGAATCAGGTGATAAGTGACCGTCCAATGGACTTCGGATTGCGAGATCAGTTCATGAAACTGCCCCAGCAGAGGATTCCCCACCACCGGCATCACACCAGAAAACGGAACCGTCCCATCAAGACTAACTTTCGGCGGAACTTTGCGAGTCGAGTCGTCCATGAGCTGCGCGCATCTACCCTAACGAATGGCGAAAAGAAATGTCAGCCGAGATTGTAGCTGACGGGAAGCCGTCTCGCACCCATGTCAAAGCGGGTAAGCAAGAGAAGATCGCACCGCGCAAACAAAGAGAACGGCGTGGAATCCAGAACCCCCCCAGGCCGGGACTCCACTGCCGCTCTTTCCGTACCCCAGGGGGTCAGGAGAAGGCTCTGACATCCGGGTGGCTCGTGAAAGAGTTCTATTGCAGGTCCCATGCCAACAGCAGAGCCGACTTGCGTGGAATGATCGCAAGTCACAAGTGGAAAACGAGATACGCTATTGTTTCTAATGCAGATCAATAGTAAGAACACACAAGCAATGAGAGAAGATTACAAATCCACAGCCATGGAGTTGTAGACTTTGCAAAGCGACCTGGGCCAATCAGCATCCTCAGATGCGCCCCGACCTGTGTCGGTGATGAATCGTCGTGCGCTGAGAACAGCACCATTGTCCAATACGATCGATTCTGCTTGGCGTCTTCGCGACTTTGCGTTGAATCTGGATCTCTCCGCAGTCCTCACTCACCGGCAACCGGCTTGTCTTCCTTCTTCGGCGGCGTCAACTTGACCGTCTTCTTCTGAATATCTTCCACCAGCATCGCGAGGACCTTCGGGTCCTTCTTGTTCATGACATTATCGATCCGCGACTGCGGCACACCCATCCGCGTCATCACGTCGCCAGCCGTCTTCCAGTGGTTCTCCAGCTTCTTACCCGTCGCTAGAAAAATGTTCGTCACCAGTTCCGCCAGCTTCTGCTCATCGAGCTGATCCCGACTGTCGTAATAACGCTTGATAATTTTCTGCTGATGCGACGAAAAATTGCGATTGGACATCCCTGTGCTTTCACTTGAAGTCGGCCAAATTCAGAAAGGGAAATTGGCTCTTGGAATCACAAAGATAGTATCGTCGAATTCAACCCTGTTTCGCCAGTCTGCAAGACAAACTGCGCCGAAGAGCAGGGCTGTTTTCGACTTCACTCGGCCATCGCATATTGCTTGTTGAGAACTTTGAAAGAAACTGACTGATCGATCGCTCTTACAACGATTCCCTCTGCACGAGCACCATTGGAATAGCGAGTTCGTTCAGCCAGGTTCTCAAGTTCATTCAAATCTAGAGGTACTGGTTCGGAAATCAGTTCACACATGGGAACGAAATGGCTCCATTTCGTGAAGGGGTAAGAAAGTCTTTCGCGATTCTTCCACCACGAAAACATGCGAAACTCGATTTCACGAAGTTTCTCGGGGTTTATCTGAATTCCAGGCCCGATGATTTCCCCTTGAATAAACTCTCCCTCCTCCAAATGATCGGCGAGGTGATACTTCTCGAAAATTCGTCCAAAGAGTGTTCCTGGACCAATCGATTTACGCAGATTTCGAGAGCAGATGTAGAACTCACCTTCGAGCTTCCCGAAAGTCGCGGAAGTTCCATCATGCTTAATGGTGACGTAGTACTCCTTCTTCTTGAGTTCTGCGAGCATATCGAGCTGAGACTGCACGCGGATTTCGTCTGTCCTGGAGACGACAGAGGGGAGTGGGCCGATAGATTCGCCGTCATCCGGAATCGGCTTCTCAAACTTTACAACTCCGACGATCTCAGTGACGTCGCTTCCAACTGGCAGTCCAATGGTATCCCGAATGCAAAGTCCTTCGGAGAAGAGCCCGCGTAGCTTCATCGGCTTGACGCGATAATTTACCCGTTCCATGAACGAGAACTCTTCCGTCTGAGGAACGACGGTATCGGTCTCGATGTAGATGCAACGCTCCCCTTCGCGGTGAACTCCTTTGCGCGCAATGACCTTCCAGCCAAGGATGTGGCAAATCTCAAGCTGGTCAGCATTGGGATGAGGTTCGATTCGGTGAATCGTCTGAATGGAGGCAAGCACAGTAAACTCCTCACTGAGTCAATTGGTCTCTTTTGGACTTTCATGACCCGAGCGAAAAGGATTGGTTCGCGTCCGACTTTTGCTTTACGCCCGCTTATAAAACGGCAACGCCGCCACCGTCACCGGAATCCGTGTCCCGCGCAGATCGGCTTCCAGGGCCGTCCCCGGAGTCGTTTGAGCAAAGTCGACCATCGCCATCGCGATCGTCTTCTCCAGTGTGGGCGAGAATGTCCCCGACGTCACTTCGCCGACTTCCGTCGCGCCCGAGAAAATCTTGACTCCTTCGCGCGGAATTCGCTTCCCCTCAACAGCCAGACCAACCCGTTTTCGCTTCAACCCAGCCGCTTTGATCGCGACCAGTTTCTCCTTGCCATGGAAGTCAGGCTTATCGAGCTTCACGGCAAACCCAAGATCCGCTGTCAGGGGATCGGTCGACTCTGAAAGCTCATGCCCATACAACGGCATCGCTGCTTCTAGACGCAGCGTATCGCGACATCCCAGTCCAGCTGGCTTCAGTCCCTCTGCTTCGCCAAACGTCAGCAGCGTCGTCCACAGCCAGACTGCTTGGGAACTGTCGATGATCAGCTCAAACCCATCTTCCCCGGTATACCCGGTTCGGCTCACAACGAGACGATGATCATTCAGCGTCATCTCGACAAACGAATAATACTTCATCCCGGCGATCTCTTCGGGCAGCATCTGCTGAAGAATCGACAACGCCTTCGGACCCTGCAGGGCTAACATGAACTCATCCAGCGTACGATCTTCAAACGAGATCTCACTGCCAGCCGGCAGATGCTGCTTGATCCAGCCCACGATCTTCTCGCGGTTGGACGCATTGACGACGATCATAAAGTCATCCGCATCCAGGCAGCTGATGAGAACATCATCCAGCACGCCCGCCTCATCATTGGTGACGAGAGCATACTTAACCGACCCCGGCTTGATCTTCGCAACATCAATCGTCACCAGCGTATTGAGAAACGCCGTCGCACCAGGCCCCGACAGATACAGCCGTCCCATGTGAGCAATATCAAACAGCCCCGCTGCCTTCCGCACCGCATGGTGCTCATCCACAATCGACCCATACTGAATCGGCAACTGCCAACCCGCAAAGTCCACAATCCGACCACCCGCTTCGACATGCCATTGATACAAAGGTGTTTGCATAGAAGATCCAGAATGAACGCAAAGTCGCGATGACGCCAGGAGACGCAAAGCGAGGGAGATTTTGATAAAAGACTAAAGGCCATTGACGACGCGGTGGATGCCATCTTTGACGTAGCGCTCGCCAAAATTGATGATCAGTCCCAGTTTGAGTTCTGTCAGACGAAGATACGTCAGCAACTGATACTCGAAGATCTTGTTGTAGTCGATCGTCGCTTTACATTCCACGATGACCAGCTTGTTGACAATCAGATCACAGCGAAGCGGTGCAGTGATCGAGCGACCCTTATATGTAATGGGAACAATGACTTCCCGTTCAATAAACATGCCAAGCAGCTCAAGCTCATACTGCAGGCATTCCTGATACACCGACTCCAACAACCCCGGACCACCCAGTGTCTTATGCACCTCAATCGCTGCCTCAACTAAGACTCGACTGATCGCATTCTCGTCCACTGAATTGCCCCTTGCGGCCCCTTGCGTCTTAGCGCCTTCGCGTTGAAAAAACTCTCTAGTTCCGCGAGGTCAACGAGGCCCACATGTACTCCCGGTTCAACCGGGCGATGTTCTCGACCGTAATCCCAGCAGGGCAGGCGGCCTGGCATTCATTCGTATTGGTACAGGCCCCGAAGCCTTCTTCATCCATCTGAGCGACCATCTGCAGGACCCGCTCTTTGCGCTCTGGCTGACCGTGTGGCAGGAGCGCGAACTGTGTGACCTTCGCTGAGGTGAAGAGCATGGCTGAGGCATTCTTACAAGCCGCCACACAGGCACCGCAGCCAATACAAGCTGCTGCGTTGAAGGCCAGGTCAGCATCGACTTTGGGAACGGGAACCGAGTTCGCTTCCGGAGCATTCCCGGTATTGATCGAAATATAACCGCCAGCTTGAACAATGCGATCAAACGCAGAACGATCGACCGCAAGGTCTTTGATGACCGGGAATGACTTCGCGCGCCACGGCTCGATGACAATCGTCTCCCCATTGCGGAAGCGTCGCATGTGCAGCTGGCAGGTGGTCGTTTCGTTGTCCGGCCCGTGAGCCTGGCCATTGATCATCATGCCGCAGGAACCACAGATCCCCTCGCGACAATCGTGATCAAACGCGACTGGTTCCTCGCCTTGACGGATCAGCTGATCGTTCAGCACGTCCAGCATCTCCAGGAACGACATGTGGGTGTTCACATCGTGGAGCTTGTACGTCTTGAATTGGCCAGGCTGGTCTTTGCCAGATTGACGCCAGATCTTCAAGGTCAGTGAAAGTTTGCCGGTGCTCATGGTATAGGGCTTAGGGCTTAGGGATTTGGGCTTAGAGTCTTAATCTGGTCCTTCTCCCCCGGGGAGAAGGTGGCCGAGTCTTCGAGGTCGGATGAGGGATTGCTTCGAGTCTTCAACTGCTCAACCTATTCGGAATAACTACGAATCGAAGGAGTTACGAATTCGAACTTGAGTTGTTCCTGGTGACGGACCGGGACCGCATCCGGCCCCTGATACTGCCACGCAGCGACGTGTGAGAAGTTCGCATCGTCACGCTTGGCTTCTCCGTCCATTGAATGCTCTTCACGGAAGTGACCGCCGCACGATTCCTCGCGGGCAAGGGCATCGCGACACATCAGTTCGCCGAACTCGATGAAGTCCGCCACCCGACCGCCACGCTCGAGATCCTGGTTGAAGTCTTCGCCACTTCCCATGATCTTGACGTCGTTCCAGAACTCGGTCTTGAGATCCTGAATCTTTTTGATCGCGGTCTGCAAACCTTGAGCATTACGAGCCATCCCGCAGTATTCCCACAGGATCTTACCCAGCTTACGGTGCATCGCATCGGTCGTCTGACGACCATTAACGCTCAGCAGTTTTTCAATGTAATTGCGAGTATCGACAAGAACATTCTTGGCTGCCGGGTGATCTTCCTTCACTTCGCTCAGCTTGTTACTGGCCAGATAATTACTGACGGTATAAGGAGCAACGAAGTAACCATCTGCCAGCCCCTGCATCAAAGCAGACGCTCCCAGGCGGTTGGCCCCGTGATCCGAGAAGTTGGCTTCACCGAGCACGAATAGCCCGGGCACGGTACTCTGCAGATTATAGTCAACCCACAGCCCGCCCATCGTGTAGTGCACCGCAGGGTAGATCATCATCGGAGTCTTGTACGGATTCTGATCCATGATCTTGTTATACATGTGGAACAGGTTGCCGTACTTGGCGGCAATGGTCCCTTCGCCTTGCTCCTGAATCGCCCGGCTGAAGTCCAGGTAGACCGCAAGACCAGTATCACCTACGCCATACCCCGCATCACAGCGTTCTTTGGCAGCCCGAGACGCGATATCGCGAGGCACCATGTTGCCGTATTTGGCATAACGTCGCTCGAGGTAGTAATCCCGTTCTGACTCGGGAATCTGGCTCGGAGGACGTGTGTCATGCTCGTTCTTCGGCACCCACACGCGACCATCATTCCGCAGCGATTCCGACATCAGCGTCAGTTTCGACTGATAGTCTCCAGAAACCGGAATACAAGTCGGGTGGATCTGCGTGAAGCACAGGTTCGCAAAGTCTGCCCCACGCTTATAGCAGCGCCACGCAGCCGTGACGTTGCTCCCTTTGGCGTTCGTCGACAGGTAAAACGCATTGCCATATCCGCCGGTACACAGCAAGACGGCGTGAGCGGTGTGTGTCTCGAGTTCGCCAGTCACGAGGTTACGAACCACAATCCCGCGTGCTGCTCCATCCGCAACGACCAGATCAAGCATTTCGCGTCGCGCGAACATCTTGACCTTGCCCTTGCTCGTTTGTCGCATCAGCGCACTGTAGGCTCCCAGCAGCAGCTGCTGACCGGTTTGACCGCGAGCATAAAAGGTCCGAGAAACCAGTGAACCCCCGAAGGTCCGGTTCGCCAGAAGTCCGCCGTACTCACGCGCGAAAGGAACGCCCTGAGCAACACACTGGTCGATGATGTTTTCAGACACTTCCGCCAGTCGATACACGTTCGATTCACGAGCCCGGAAGTCACCCCCCTTGATCGTATCTTTGAACAAACGCCAGACGCTGTCCCCGTCGTTCTGATAGTTCTTGGCCGCGTTGATCCCACCCTGAGCCGCGATGCTGTGAGCCCGTCGAGCCGAGTCCTGGAAGCAGAACGCCTTGACGTTATACCCCATCTCCGCCAGTGAAGCGGCCGCCGCTCCCCCAGCCAGCCCTGTTCCCACCACGATGATGCTGAATTTCCGCTTGTTGTTCGGTGCAACAAGTTCCATCTCGTTTTTGTGCTTCGTCCAGCGAGATTCCAGCGGACCAGACGGCGAGTTGGAATTGTGTCGCGATGACGTCAGGAAAGTATCTTGTTCAGCCAGTGACATAAATCTGTCCTATGGGAAAGTCCAAAAGGTGCTCTTCGAGATCGAAGTCTCAAACGGAACCTGGCGACATTATTTCTGTGCAGAGACGGCAGCTGGTGGATTGGTGCTCAAGTCGGGCACCTTATAATTCGAGACGGCAGCCCAGATCGGGAAACTTGCAAAGCCCAGGGCAATCACGAGGGCAAAGACTTTGCCGAGGTTCTCAATTGCCTTGGTGTATTTCGGATGGTTGATCCCCAGCGACTGAAACGCACTGCGGAAACCGTGAGACAAGTGCCATCCCAGCAGCAGACAGCCGACCACGTAAATGATCGCGCTGAATGGGTTTCGCAAAATGATCATGGCTTTGTCGAACGGCTCATGCCCTTTGATCTTCTCCATCAGATTCGGCGTCGCTTCAAACGTGAAGTCCGCCAGGTGGATGATCAAAAACGCCAGCACGATCAAACCAGAGATAATCATCCAGTTCTCAGCCAGCAGCTGCCATGGCAGGAACGTCGCTTGCTTGGAGTCTTTGAGCTGATAATCACGCCCGCGTGACTCGCGGTTTTCACGATCAGTATTGATCGCAATCACGATGTGAGCCGCGAAAAGCAGCAACAGCCCTACTTCCGCTGTCTTCACCAGCCACTCCTGAGAGTGCAGGGTATGAGCATAGGTGTTGTAGGCGTCAGGGCCCACAAACATCAGCAGATTGCCACCCAGGTGCACAACCAGAAAACCACACAGCAGTAAACCCGAAAGTGCAAGGACGAGTTTTCTGCCAATCGTCGACGTCAGGAACTTTACAACCCAGTCCACCTTCAGTGACCCTTCGTTTGACCAACCATAATGCGTCGGCGGATGTGACGAGTGAAAGATCTCACAGAGCAAAAGCCGAGGATGACCATCATTTTTCGCCGTCTGTTTGATTATAGGACTTCATCAGAATCCTTCAATCGATGGTCGACCATCAAACACCCCCCTGCAGATTTGACACGAAGTCTCAAAGATCATATCCGCCGAAATGGCAAGCGAATTAACATGCTCAGCAATTCCAAGGCAAATTTTTGCCCTGACAGGGACTGGAACGCAGAGGCAACAGAGTGAAGCAGAGGTTGCAGAGAAGCAATTTTTCTAGATTTTCATTCTGGCCCTTACCGAAAATCTCCCCCGTCGCGACTTTGCGCCTTCGCGTTAAGACCTCTCCCTCTCAAGCCGCCACTTTCTTCGGCGTCACCACAACAGTCTTGCGTGACCTCTGTTCCGCATCATGCAGCGCCGGGTCCGCCAGATAAAACGCGACCGCCATCCCCAGGCACAAAAGCGACCCGCCGGCAAACATCGCCTCAAATCCCAGCGTATCAATACACAGCCCAATCAACGGCGAAAACGCCAGCGCCCCCATATCGACGCTTCCCATGGTGATCGTATTCGCTGTCCCTCGATATTGAATCGGAAAATGACCCGTCGATAAAGACACCACACACGGGAAGAGCAGGGCATGTCCCAATCCCGAGGAAATCGCCGGAAAGATCAAATGCCAAGACTCCGTCACCATCGGCAGCATCATCAACCCAACTGCGTGAGCCACCAGGCCGATGACAATCAACAATCGTCGGCTCATCCTCTTAATCCAGGATGTCGTTAACAGGCGCAGGAAAAACGCCGAGATTGCATAGCTACTGAAATAATAGCCAATGCTGGTGAACCCGAGGGTTGAGGCAAACCGGGTGAGAAAGACCGTCGAAATCGTATATGCCATCCCCATGAACATCGCCACAAACAGCACCAACCCCGGCCAGTAACGCACCATCAGCGGAATCATCGGCGGCGAATACTCAGGCTCAACGTGGGTATCCCGATGCGTCACGTAAGCAGTCAGGAACAGATAGACCAGTCCCAGAAACGCCGTCCCACCAAACAGAACCGAAAATCGCATCGATTCATCCGTAAAGCTTCGAGTCAGCAGATCTCCCAGCAAGGCACCGGAAATCATCCCGATAAACCCGCTCGATCCCAGAACCCCGATCACTTCCGTCCGACGATGTCCGGGCACCCGGTTCTGTGTATGCACCATCGAGCAGGTCAGCATCGCTCCCAGCCCGATCGAATAAATCGCACGAGACGCATACAACCCCAGCCCGACTTCATCCGCAACCGCCATCCCCAACGCACCCGCGATGAACATCATCGAGGAGATAAACCAGACAATCTTCGACCCATACTTATCCAGAAACTGTCCCAGGAGAAGCCGACTGGAAAGCCCCGCAATCGTTCCTACGCAGGTGATGGTCCCGGTCAGCGTGTTGTCGCCTCCCAGATAGGTGACCATATCCGCAAAGCGAAATGTCAGGGCGTTCGCGGTCACCACCATGATATTCGCGACGTACGCCACCCAGAAGATCCGGTCGTAGATCGACCTCGAATCGAGTTCTTCCGAATAAACAGGAGCAGGAATAGATGACATGGCGGGGCAGGTCGTCAACAGGTAGGAGTATCGCGTCAGGCAACAAAGCGACACAGCAGGCAAGCAAAATGTTCAAGGCCAGTATCAATAATCGACCAGCCACGTTTCCTTTATTGATACCACTTTTCCCAAACAGGAGAAGGCGTGTTTTCCGACGTTCCACAAATCAAAAGAAATCCACCTTCATTGATCTTTGAGTCAGCAAAAAAACAAACCACAGATAAACACGGATAAAACCTAAAGTGAATCCCTTTCTTATCTGCGTCCACCCGCGTTCATCTGCGGTTCAAATCCTCTTCTCTTATTCGGTTTTCTTATCCGTGTTTCTTCGTGTTCATCCGTGGTCCTCTCCCCTCTGTTTACCCCCCAAACGCGCTATACTGTTTCACCCCATAATGATACGCACAGCGATTTGCGATCCACAGCCCGATGATCCAGGTAAACTCCAGGCACAGCTCACGCAGGATTCCACTATTGTCGTACTTGCCCAGAATAATCGCACACGGGGTATACGCCGTGAATTTGAACGGCAGCAAATCGACCCACACCGTCAGCCACGAGGGAAACCAGTCGAGCGGGATCATGTGCCCCGACAGGAAGTAGTTGAGCATCATGTAAATAAACATCAGCGAACTGATTTCCAGGAACCAGAATGCAGCCAGTCCGAGCAGCGATTCAATCAGAAACCCGATCAGAAACGACATGACCAGCGACAGAAGAAACCCGACCCACATCTCCCACGTCGGCGTATGCGTAAAGTACTGTCGACACAGGTAAAACACGATCCCATAGGGGAGGGCAGCGAAAACGTAATACACCAGCTTATGCGCGATTCGATACCACAACAAATACCCCAGCAGATCAAGCGGCTGCGTCAGATACTTCTTGATGCTCCCATCGCGAACCTCTTCTGCAATCCCGCTCGATAGACCTGGCATACTCGAAAACGCCCGCGCAACCATCGTCAGCAGGTAATACGCCACCATGTCCTGGTAAGAATACGCATTGATACTCGCCCGCGGCGACGACGTCCCGATTCCATAAATCGCTGACCACAAAAAGATCTGCGTCACAATCGGCAGGAAGCGGACAAACGTCGAGAAAATAAAGTCCGCACGATACGTCAAACGCTCCGCCACGCTGATCTTGAAGATCTCAAAATAAACGCGATAAGAACTGATAGCCGTATCCATTGTGTCTCTTCAAATCTGTCCCTTCTCCCTTGAGGGGAGAAGGTGCCCGAAGGGCGGATGAGGGTGGGCGCTAGGCACCGATAGATTCACATTTGCGAACACGCAACAGGCATGCACCCTACATCGAAGCCACCGCCGCCCGAGCCTCTTCCTCCGTCGACTGACGTCGGGAAAATAGCTCTGCAAACAGTTCTTCAATCGGCCGGTCCTGCACACTCACATCTTCCACCGGATACTCCGCCAGCGCGTAAGACAGGACCCCGGGAATGTCTGCTTTGCCCAGTCGAATCTTCACCGTCATCGGAGACTGTTCGATGATATCGCCATACTCCGACAACTGCGTGCTCTCGACATGCTCGCTGAATTTCAGCGTGACCACCTTCTGCGGATTGAGTTGCGACAGGACATCCGTCAGCAAACCATCATGCTTGATGATACCCTCATCGATAATGATCACCCGCTTGCAGAGTGCCTCGACGTCCTTCATATAGTGACTGGTCAGCAGCACCGTGATCTGTTTGTGTTCCTGGTAATACTTCAGGAACTGCTGCACTTTGTTTTGTGAAATGACATCCAGCCCGATCGTCGGCTCATCCAGAAACAGAATCTCCGGATCGTGGAGCAGAGCAGCGATCAGCTCCATTCGCATTCGCTGACCCAGGGACAGCTCCCGCACAGGCTGCGACAACTGCTTGCGGATCTCCAGCAGATCGGTCAGTTCATCCATCCGATCCTGATAGCGTTTCGTCTCGATTCGGTAGATCTCTTTGTGCAGCCGAAACGATTCTTGAGCTGGCAGATCCCACCACAATTGATTCTTCTGCCCCATCAATAGTGAGAAGCGTCGTCGATACGCATTCTCCCGCTTCCAGGGTTCGTACCCCAGGACAGTGGCTTTCCCCGCCGTCGGCATCAACAGCCCCGAGAGCAGTTTCAGAGTCGTCGTTTTTCCCGCCCCGTTCGGGCCCAGAAAGCCGACCATCTCCCCTTTCTCGATGCGGAACGAGACGTCTTTGACAGCGTGAATGGTCTCCGATTCCCGCTTGATCAGCCCGCGCAGCTTCGCCCAGAAGCCTTCTTTCTGGCGGTTGACGCGGAATGATCTCTGTAGGTGCTCAACAACGACTGCGTCCATAGAGCCTATCTTAGTCACGCAATCCAGCAGCGTCGAGGACTCAACTCGCCACAATAGATGATTGATCAACGAAAAAAGGCCCGGACACTCGTCCGGGCCTTCATCAAATCAATCGATGTCGATAATAACTACTTCGAGCTGCTCACGCGTTGAGCGGTTTTGCTCGTCGCCTTGAGGGCATCGAGGTAATCGACAGAAATCTGGAGAATCTCGTCGTTGTAGAAGTTCGGCTGGAAGATTTCGCCTTTCTCCTTACCGAGTTCTGCTTCCTGAAGTGACTCTTCGGTATCAGCAATCTTCTTGCTGTTCGCATCGCGTTCCTTGCGAGTCTGTTCTTCGTTCAGACTGACTGTCTTACGGTTCTTGACTTCCAGGTAACGAGCGATCGCCTGATTCACTTCTTCAAACTTAGGATCCTTGCTAATGCGATCCTGGCTCAGTTTCGCCAGTTGAGAAATGATCGGCTCGGTCACGAAGGCCAGCTTCTGATAAACCGCTTCCGGAACCCGGCTGAAGTCGAGAGCATTTTCCAGGAACGATTCGCCCAGATCCATGTGATCCGTCAGCGATGGCAGGACAACATCCGAACGAACGCCACGATTCTGAGTCGATTCGCCGTTGACGCGATAGAACTGCTGAATCGTCAGCTTGAGAGCGCCACGGTCTTTCGCCTGGAACATCGAGAACATCTGGTTATTCACCGGCATGACGTTCTGAACGGTTCCTTTACCGTGAGTCGTCATATCGCCGACGATGATCCCGCGGTGGTAATCTTTGATAACCCCGGCGAAAATTTCTGAGGCAGAAGCCGACAGACGGTTGCAGATCACCACCATCGGACCATTCCAGGCGACGCCCGGTGCTTCATCATCATGTGACTTCACGCGACCAGACTGCTCTTTAACTTGAACCACAGGACCGCGGTCAATGAACAGGCCAGACACATCGATCGCTTCCGTCAAGGCACCACCGCCGTTATTGCGGAGGTCGACAACAACCAGTTCAACATTTTGCTTACGGAAGTCTTCGAGCACCTTCGAGACATCAACAGCAGTACTCTTGAAGTCAGCAGTGCCAGCCTGGGCACCCGAGAAGTCGCGGTAGAACGAAGGAATGTCGACAACGCCAATCTTGGCAGGACGTCCGATGACGTTCTGAGCTTCGATGACTCGTCCTTTGACTTCCTGTTGCGTCAGTTCGATCTTCTGACGAGTCAGTTCATACATCGTCACTTCACCAGTTCCCGCCTTCTTGACCTGCAGACGGACTTTCGTCCCGCGTGGTCCACGGATCTGCTGAACGACCTTGGTCAGCTTCATCTCGACGATATCAACCATCTCGCCATTATCTTGTCCCACAGCGACGATCTTGTCATCAACCTGCAGGCGACCATCCTTATAAGCAGCCCCGCCAGCCATGATTTCAGCGACAGTTGTGTAACCATCTTCGGAACGAAGAGCAGCACCGATTCCGTCCAGGCTGAGTCGCATGTTGATCTGGAAGTCTTCCAGCGTCCGTGGGGACATGTAGCTGGAGTGAGGATCGAAACACTGAGTCATCGCAGACAGGTACAGTTCGAGAACTTCAACCCGCTCCATCTGGTGCATCGTGCGAGAGACACTGCGGTATCGCTTGTGAAGACGATCGCGGATTTCTTCGATCGTGATACCGCTCATATCATCGAGCAATTCCTCTGCCTGAGCAGTCCCTCGTTCTTTGAGGTTTTTCTGAGTCGACTTCTCATCGAGCTTCAAAGTCAGAATGTTGTACTTGATCCGCTTGCGCCAACGCTCATCGAGCTCTGCTTTGTTCTTCGCCCAGGTCATGTCATCTGCATCGGACATGATTTCTTCATCCAACGTGAAGTCATGGTCGGTATCGATCAACTGATCGATGATCGTCGCACGTTCGTCGACGCGTTTCAGGAACGTGTCGAAGACCAGATTCGCGAAATCGACATTCCCTTTTCGCAGCATGTCATCAAGTGACTTGCGATACTGATTGAAGTTCGCAATGTCCGATTCGTAGAAGTACAGCTTTTGTGGATCGAGATCTTTGATGAACTTGTCAACCAGCTTGCTCGAGATGTTGTCATCGATCGTGTGCTGGTTCAGGTGAAAGTTTTCCGTCATCTTCGCGACCAGTTGAGTCGTCGTCGCTTCTTCCGGGTCTCGCGCGTTCATCTGCTGGGCGAAGATCGTCGTCGCCACAAGGAAAAGAGCGGCGGCCGTAAAGCTGGCCGTCGCGCGAGAGAAGTAAGTCTGCATGTTGATTCCGTTTCGCAGCTGAAATTGAATCCCGACACGTGCCATCATCGCAAACCGAGGAGGACAAGTCGTACCAGGAGGAGGGGCTTGGAAAATTCGAGGAAGGAAACGAGGCAATCCAGATAAGTGACAGCGCAACAAATGGATATGAAATCCTATTCGATGCCCATAAGGGGGGCAAGATAGGTTTTTCCACGTTGTAAGAGAGGGAATTAGAAATTGGAAATTGGGAATTGGCCTGAAGAAGCATCCTCGCGAAGCCGATCGGCCAATTCCTAATTTCCAATTACCAATTTCTATTATCTACCCCGCATGGCAAAGCAGCGCCCGCGACCCATCATGCAAATGCAACTGATTCCGCCCATGTCGACGCGATTCCGACAGCGCCGCATGCGCCCGATCGAGCGCCAGCTTCGCATCATCCCCTGATTTCAAAACCGCTGCCCCGAAACTCGCCGTCATCAAGATTTCCAACTGCGAATCCTGCAGCCGAAACCTCTGTTTTCTCACGGCATGCCGGATCGCATCCGCCGTCTCACGCGACGTCTGAGCGTCGGAATGCACCATCAACACCATCAGCAGATCATCGCTGCACTGACAAACAACATCCTGCTGACGAGCAGACCCAATCAGCAGACGCCCAAAATTCTTCAGCAGATTCGACGCTTCTTCCGACCCGTGACGCTTCGTCAGCTGTTCGAATTTATCCACCTGCACCAACAGCAGACTCGCCGACATCCCTCGATCGACGTGACCAATAACCTGTTCCAGATTCACTTCACAACACGAAAAATCAGGCAGCCCGCTCCGCGAATCACTCGGCATTAATTGCCAGCTCAATGGCTCAATCGGAGCCTTCATCGCCGGCAACACACGACTCGATTCCAGGATCTCCCGATTCAAAAGACTCTCGAAGACCGACGCTAACTCCCGTTGTGTCTTCGTCAATCGCTCGATCTGACACGTCGTAAAGCCTTTGGCATCAAACTTCGCAAGCTGCTGACACGCGATCTTCGCAGCGTCCGTCCGACCCGCGACCAGATCCACCATCTTCGACAGCTTTTTCGAGGCCCGCTTCAATGCGGACGCCAGATACCACTTCTCAAACAGCATCCCTGCCAAAAAGCTCAGGCCACTGATGCCAAGCGTCGCGCCCGCCAGAATGAGAATATTGATCAAATGAGCAGGCACAGGTGAATCCACTTCCGTTGGAATGAAAGTGCGCGATAATGCACACTCCCCAACCCTAGCTCACTCTCCACAATTCCGCGTGACCGACTCAACAAGACTCCCGTCCGAAAGTCTCAACCCTACCACTTATTCCAATTATTCCGTCCCATCCCCTCCGCGACCTCTGCTTCACTCTGTTCTCTCTGCGTTCCAGTCTCTCAGGGATTCTTACTCTCCCAGAAACTGAATCGACTGCACAATGCTCAAATCCCGATTCTCTAGCAGCTGAGCCCGCGTCGGCTCCACCGCAAACACCAACGATACCTGTCGCCCATCAGGAGCCGTCACCAGGTAGTAGTTCCACAGCATCTCCAGATTATTTGCAGACCCCTGTGCCACCACGCGATAAATGTAATAGCCATCCTTATTCGAGACTTCCTCAGCCGAAACGATCTGTTTCAGACGCTCGCCCAGCGACTTCTGAATATCCGCCTGGAATAGTTCGCCAGACGTATGTTCTCCCGGCGCCACTTTCGCGATCGTCGCGACATTGCACTGCGAAACCAGTCCCCCATCCACCATCAGCCGCAGCACCACCACCTGGGGCGTTTCCTGGAATAGATACCAGTTGCGATCATGAAAGAATCGCAGCTTCCAGTTCGTCGGCTGGAAGTGCAGCAGCTGTGACTTCGTACCCGGATCCAGCGGGATACTGTCCAGCAGCTCATTTGTCAGATCCTCACGGACACTCGCCAGCGAACGCTCGATCAATGTCTTCGACCCGACTTCCATTCCCGGACTGGCGACGCCGATCGCCCGGTTCTCCTGCTGGTTGAATTCGACCTTTGACAGCAGGTTATTCACGCGGTCAAACGTGGCTGTTCCCGAAACAACCACCTTCGACTTCGCTCCCGCGATTGCACCTTCTGCAGTCCCTTGAAACTTGATCGTCGCAGTCTTCTCATCCACAGCCGTCAGCTGACACACCAGCTTCGAGTCAACAATCGCTTCCATTCCCGTCAGCATCGCAATGGCCCAGGTATCGACAGGCCACTCCTGATTCAGCTCTACAGACGTCTTTGGCAGCAGTGGCAGAATCGCCAGAGGATCTCCCGGCACGCTCAGCAGGTCCAGGTGATTGCGCGACATCACATATTCGGGCGAGTAATAAAGAAGGCCTTCGCGTCGACCTTCTGCGACGATCTTATTCATCACCTTGGGCAGTGTCGTCTGCGTTTTACGATCCCCGACCGTAATCGTCACCGACGTGTGATCGTAGGAGCGAAGATTCCGATAGGCCCGCTCATCACGTCCCGCAGAAGGAAGTCGTCGCGCGAAATAATTGGCCTGTGCAGCCACTTTCAAAGGCAGCGCAATGGCTTTGTCACCCAGATCCGGTGCTTTCAGCGTCCCATCAGCGGCAAACGAAATCCGATTGGAAATAATCCGCGCAGGGTCATCTGACTCCGTCAGCGTAATCGCCTGACCATTCGCCACCGAACTCACAAACGACAACGCCAGGACAAACGCAAAAGCCACTCGGCAGCTTCGAACAGTATTGATCACCACTTCTTCTCCGTGCTCTGTGCTACTCTCGGCGAACTCTGCGGTCCAGTCTTCATCGTTCTCTTACTGCAACATCAACAGCCGAGACTTCTCTGCCATCTCGCGGGCCGCCACGATGAAGCCTTCTGCATCCAGGCCCAGATCGCCCAGTAGTTCATGACGCTCGCCGTGTTCGACATACCGGTCAGGAATTCCCAGACGTCGAATCGTCTGCGTATTCAGACCCGCATCATTGGCGGCTTCCAGGACCGCAGATCCGAATCCGCCGACCAGCGTATTCTCTTCGACCGTGATCACAAACGGCGTCTCGGTAATCGCGCGGAAGATGACTTCGGTATCCAGTGGACGCAGGAAGCGGGCATTGATGACGCCGATATCCAGTCCTTCTTCAGCCAGCTTGTCAGAGGCACGCACGCAGTCCGCCAGCAACCCGCCAAACGCGACGAATGTCCCGTCTTTCCCCCAGCGAATGATCTCTGACTTGCCTTCTTCAATCAGGGCAGGGCGACGCTGAACCGTCTCTGCTCCAGCTTTCGGATACCGCATCGAGACCGAATGCTTTGCGTTGAGAGCATAGTTAAGCATCGGCTTGACGTCCGCTTCATCTCCGGGAGCAGCAACAATGATGTTCGGGAAAATTCGCATGTACGAATTGTCAAACACCCCATGGTGCGTCGGCCCGTCTGGCCCAGCCACTCCGCCACGATCCAGGCAAAACACCACCGGCAGATCCTGCAGCGACACCTCCTGGAAAATGTGGTCAAAGCTGCGTTGCAGGAACGTACTGTAAATATCGACGATCGGCTTCAACCCAGACTTCGCCATCCCCGCAGCAAACGCAACGGCATGACCTTCGCAGATCCCCGTATCGAAGAAACGCGATGGGAAGTCCGCACGAACCTGTCCCAGTTTATTCCCTTCGCACATCGCCGCCGTGATGCAAACGACCTTCTCATCCGCCGTCATTTCATCATGAATCGCATCCGAGACAACATCTGTATAAGCCTTGCTCGAAGAGGACTTTACCGTCACCTGACCGCCAGCACTTCGGCTGATGATCGGCGGAGCATGGAACTTGACCGGGTCCTGAATTGCAGGAGCAAACCCGTGCCCCTTGTCCGTAAAGACGTGCAGCAGCGTCGGGCCTTTGACGTCTTTGACCATCTTCAGGTACTTGGTCAACTCGGTCAGATTGTGACCATCGACCGGCCCGATATAGCGGAAGCCCATCTCTTCAAACAGCATCCCGCCATGCAACAGCGTCTTGAGAGAGTCCTTCAGCTGGCTCAATCCTGATTCCACAGAATCGCCAAACGGAACCTTATTGAGGACCCACGAGATATCCCGCTTGAGCCCATTATAAAACGGAGCCACCCGCGCTTTATCCAGATACTCAGCCAGCCCACCAACGCGAGGACAAATGCCCATCTTGTTGTCGTTAAGAATGACCAGAATGTCTTTATTCAGCCCAGCCGCATTGTTCATCGCTTCGAAGACGACACCCGAGGGGAGGGCACCATCACCAATCACCGCCACCGAACGTCGACCGTCATCAAACAGCAGGTCATCAGCTGTCTGCAGACCCAGGACCGTCGAAACACTTGCCCCGGCGTGACCGGTCATAAAGAGGTCATAGTCCGACTCATGCGGATTCGGATACCCCATCAATCCGCCTTTCTGGCGGATCGTTTGGAATTGATGGAAACGCCCGGTAATAAGCTTATGCGGATAAATCTGGTGGCCAGTGTCCCAGATCAGGCGATCCTTCTTGAAGTCGTAAACCAAATGCAGCGCAATACATAGCTCGACCACGCCCAGGTTACTGGCAAAGTGAGCAGACCGCGTCTCCACGAGTCCACAGAGGGCTTCGCGAATTTCACTCGCGAGCTTCTTCAACTGTTCATCAGACAGCGACTTGAGTTCCGCAGGGGAGCTGATCATAGGGAGTAGTTCAAAGCTCATTAGCGGTCTCTTTCAATAAGATATCTGGCGAGATCAGAAAGTTCCTGAGCGCCAGATCCGAAGATCTGTAACTCGTCACATGCCTGATGGACCAAATTGTTGGCGTGTCGACGGCTTTCCTCAAGTCCGAGCAGTTCCGGATAGGTGGCTTTTCCCGACGCAGCGTCCTTGCGAACGTTCTTCCCGACCACTTCCGCATCACCGGTACAGTCGAGAATGTCATCCACAATCTGAAACGCCAAACCTATCAATTGACCGTATTTCTTCAGATGTTTCAACTGTTCATCACTGGCATCGGCGATCAATCCGCCCATTTCCAAAGACGCGACAATCAATGCCCCCGTCTTTCGGCGATGAATATTTTCTAATTGCGCAACTGATTTTGCATGATCGGTCTCTGCCTCCAGGTCCAGCACCTGTCCAGCCACCATCCCCTGTGGACCTGCTCCATAAGCCAGCGACGCACAACACTTCGCCGCGACGGCAGGCGGATGAATTCGGGTCGCCAGCACTTCAAACGCCAGTGTCAGCAGGGCATCACCCGCTAAAATCGCATTGGCTTCCCCGTAGACTTTATGACTAGTTGGCTTCCCGCGTCGCAGATCATCGTCATCCATCGCCGGGAGATCATCATGGATCAGCGAATAAGTATGCACCATTTCCACAGCACAGGCGGCTGGCATCGCATCGTCAGGATTTCCCCTGCAGGCCCGGCAGGCCATGAGTACCAGCAGCGGTCGCAGGCGCTTGCCTCCCGCCATCAGCGAGTAATGCATGGCGTCTAGTAACACATCAGGAGACCCGTCCAGCGGCAAAAACGACGGGAGCGTAGCTTCAACCAGCCTCTGATCTTCGGCGATGGAGGAAGTGAAGTCCGATTTCAACGACGGCCATCCTGCGTCTGCAAATCCTTGCGGTCAGGCTGCTTTGACTCCAGCAGCAACATACTGTCAATTCACACATTACAGCTTTTGCAATTCGAATACAATCCAACTCACATCACGGGCCCGGAAATCAGAAAGTTCCGTTTGTTTCCCTCCGGATGTCGTCCCAGTTTCTTTCGCGGCAGGCCTGCACTTAAAGGTCAGAATTCTAGCGGATAGGGACATTAGGTGATGTGATTCATTTGTGCAGTTTTTTGGGCTGTTACATAAAAAAGGGAAGCCATGACTTGGCTTCCCTTTGATGAACTTAATCATGTATTAGCTGGCAGACAGCGTGTATTTGCCCGAGTTCTCATCGCGTGAGATATTGGTTGCGTTGTAAAGGTTTTGGTAAAGAACGTTTTTGAAGTTGAGGCTGTTGGATTGATAGCCAGCTGCTTTGACGGCTTCGGACAGTTCATTGAGGGTCAGGCCCTTCTTGCTCTTCTTCAATGCTTCCTGAACGTGCTCATTCAGGCTCTTTTCATTGCGGGCACGTACGCCACGTCGCTCGACGCCCATCGTACCTTCCAGCGATGCGATCTCTTCTTCGACTTCCTGAAGCTGTGCAGTCAGTTTGTCGCGGCGACGCTTCAGTGACTCGACTTGGTTTTCCCGGTTGCGCAAGATTTGTTTAATCTCGGACAGTGACATGCTCTCCAGTGTTTGTTCCATCTGACAGCGCCTTTCCTTTGCGTGTGTTATTATCAGCAGCCACTGCTAATCATTGGATGCTGACTCTAGTTGAAACAACTATAGTTAGCTTCCATGAAGACGAAATTCAATACTACGGTTCACTCTAATTGAGAAAATATGCTATTAAACATCTGGCTGGCCCTCTCATGATCCGCGTAATGTGACAATTTGAATATCACGGACTAGGCATCCTCCAGCAACGCGAATGACCTCCAGATCATGAATACGCACCAGCCCCCGCTCATTGATGGATTTTCACAAACGCATTCGATCGTTATGCTCGGTAATGAACCTCGCACAGGACGTTAGCGCGGGAAATGACACGATCCACGAATGGTAAGCCCACGAAAGTCAGCCAGTATGAGCGCCTACGAAACCGCGGAATACTATTTCGACCAGTCTGCCCGACTCATGGGACTGTCCGATAATATGCAGCGACTTCTCCTCACACCCGAGCGCGAAGTCAAAGTCCAGGTCGCCATCGAAATGGATAACGGCGAGATCGCCACCTACATCGGCTTCCGGACTCAGCATGATCAGGCCCGTGGACCTTATAAAGGTGGCCTTCGTTATCACCATGAAGTCGATCAGGATGAAGTCCTCGCCCTCGCGACCTTGATGACGTGGAAGACCTCCGTCGTCAATATCCCCTTCGGCGGCGCCAAAGGAGGGATTCAGGTCAATGAGAAGAAGCTCAGCCCCGGCGAGTTGGAGCGTCTGACGCGACGCTTCGTCGATGCCATTCACGATGTCATCGGGCCCGATAAAGACATCCCCGCTCCTGATATGGGGACGAACGCTCAGGTTATGGCCTGGATTATGAACCAGTATCAGAAGTTCCATGGCTTCAATCCCGCCTGTGTCACCGGCAAGCCGACCGAACTCCACGGTGCCGAAGGTCGCGACGAAGCCACCGGCCGAGGCGTCGGCCTGATGATGATGCAGCTGATGGCCAAGCAGAAAATCGATCCGAAGTTACAAACCGTCGCCATCCAGGGCTTCGGAAACGTCGGTTCCTATCTCGCTCGATACCTCTATGACCAGCAGGTCAAAGTCATCGCTGTCTCTGATGCCTACGGCGGAGTCGTCAGCTACGAAGGCCTCAACATCCCGAAACTCTGGGAATACGCCCAGCAGAACGGCAGCATCGCCGGCTATCCCGAAAGCGAACCCCTCGATAACAGGTCGCTCCTCGCGATCGATGCGGACTTCCTCGTCCCCGCAGCGCTCGGCGGCGTCCTCAAAGCCGACAACATGAAAGACGTCCGCGCCAAGTACATCATCGAAGCCGCCAATAACCCGACGACTCCCGAAGCCGATCGCTACTTCGAATCCAAAGGCATCATCGTCATGCCCGACATCCTTGTGAACGCAGGCGGCGTCACCGTCAGTTACTTCGAATGGGTCCAGAACCAGCAATACTTCAAGTGGGAACTCGACCGCACCCGACGCGAAATGGACCGCATCATGACCGAAAGCTTCGAAAAAATCTGGGAAATCGCCACCCAGAAAAAGATCTCCCTCCGCTTAGCTGCCTACTTCCTCGGCATCGGCCGCGTCGGCAAAGCCACCGTCCTAGGCGGCATCTAACCTCCGAAGGCGAGCGGGGGGTGTCAACCCCCTGTGTCTTGTGCATCCAATCAATACAGCCACTCCGAGTACGCCAAAGCCCCACTTCTCCTTTTCTCTCCGAACCCTAATCCAATAACCAGCCTCATTATCACCACGCCCAGCCCGTGTGCCACTGCTGGCTTGCCCAGCAGTGTAACCCAAAGTTGACCACCACTCTCGAATCTCGATCCCCACTTCAGCATCCAACTCATCATGCAAAACCTCCAATCCTACACCACCCAACTCGCCCATCAGGCCGTCCTCGCCTCGCGCGACCTCCGCATTATCCGAGGCGACCAGAAAACCGCCTGGCTGAAAGCCTGCATCCGCCTCCTCGCCGAGCGAGAATCTGACCTTCTCAAAACCAATCAGCTCGACCTGCAGAAAGCCCCCGAATACGGCCTGTCCTCCGCCATGATCGACCGCCTGACGATCAACCCAGCGCGACTGAATGCTATCGCCCAGGCCCTCGAAGAAATCATCATGCTTCGCGACCCGATCGGCGAAGTCATCGATTCCAGCGTCCGCCCCAACGGCCTCGTCGTTACCAAAGTCCGCGTCCCCCTCGGCGTCGTCTTCTTCATCTACGAATCACGCCCCAACGTCACCATGGACGCTGCTGCTCTCTGCGTGAAAAGCGGCAACGCCGTCATCCTCCGTGGCGGTAAAGAAGCCATCCACACCAATCTCGCGTTCTACAGCCTCCTGCGGGATGCTCTCCGCGAAGTTGGCCTTCCTGAGCACGCCGTCCAACTGGTCGAAACCACCGACCGCGAAGCCGTCGGCCACCTCTTGAAAATGCGGGGCAAAATCGACGTCACGATCCCCCGTGGCGGCAAGTCGCTCATCGAACGTGTCGCCGCCGAGGCCACCATGCCCGTCATCAAACACTTCGACGGCGTCTGCCACATCTACGTCCACACAGCCGCCGATCTCGAAAAAGCCACCCCGATCATTCTCAACGCCAAATGCCAACGCCCCGGCGTCTGCAATGCCGCCGAAAGTCTCCTGATCGACGCCTCGATCGCCGACAACTACCTCCCGAAAATCGCGGCTGAACTCAGCAAAGCCGGCGTCGAACTCCGTGGCTGCGAGAAAAGCCGCTCTCTCGTTCCAGCAATAAAAGCCGCCACCGAAGAAGACTACCGCACCGAATACACCGCCCTCATCATGTCCATCAAAGTCGTCTCAGGCTTGGCGGATGCGATCGCCCACATCGAAGAATACGGCTCCCATCACACCGACGCCATCCTGACCAACGACCTCGCAGCCGCAACGGAATTCACCGCCAAAGTCGACTCCGCCGCCGTCGTCGTCAACGCCAGCACCCGCTTCAACGACGGCGGCGAAATCGGACTGGGCGCCGAAATCGGCATCAGCACCGACAAATTCCACGCCCGAGGCCCCTGCGGCCTCACCGAACTCACCAGCTACAAATACATCCTCCAAGGCAACGGCCAAACCCGTTCTTAGGCGAGCGGGGAGTGTCAACTCCCTGTGTCTTCATTTCCATCTGTCAGTCTCCTTATGCATGAGGAATGACGTTGCAGAGAGAATCACTACATTTTTCCCAATCTCTTTTTCGTTGCGTCTTAGCGCCCTCGCGTTAAAAATTCTCCTCCGCGACCTCTGCTCCCCTCCGCGTGCTCTGCGTTCCAACCTCTTCCGTTCTCTTCTCCCAAAGTTTCATCTTCCCCGATCGTGCCAACTTCCGATATAAGGAAGTGTGATCGCTCGGGTTCCGTCGATCCGACGTCTCGGCAAGGATGCGTGAATTGGCTGAAGTCTTAAGCCAGAATGAAGTTGAGTCGCTGCTGGCGGCCCTGGATCCCTCGGGAGGGCAGGGTGGGAGTTCGCATGCGCCTGCTACCCCGCGCATGCAGGATTTCGGTCGCCAAATCAGCGTTTATGACTTCAAACGCCCAGAGCGTGTCAGTAAAGATCAGATGCGAGCCTTCCAGGCTCTTCATGATGGTTTCAGCCGGGAATTCGGCGCGTCACTGAGTGGAATGCTCCGCTCGATCATCGAAGTCAAGCTGATCAGCGTCGACCAGCTGACCTACAGCGAGTTTGTCTTCAGTCTGGAAAACCCGACCTGCTTCAATCTCCTGTTTTCCAAAGGGCTTGATGGCCACATCATTCTCGACCTGAATCCCTCGATCATCTTCCCGATCATTGATCGCTTGATGGGCGGCGGCAAATCCGCTTCCAACACGCTCCTCAATCGCCCTCTGACTGACATCGAGCTCAAGCTTGTCTCGCGAATCACCAAGCTCGCCATCCAGAGTCTGAATAATACCTGGAGCAAAATCTGCGACCTCGATCTGAACGTCACGCAGATCGAAAGTAACCCTCAGCTGGTTCAGATCGTCCCGCCAAACGAAGTCATCGTCCTGATCAGTTTCGAGATCACAATGGGCGACGTCCGTGGCGTCATGAATCTGTGTATTCCGTATAACACAATCGAACCTCTCTCGGGCAAGCTCTCGTCCGATACCTGGTCGTCCTACACACAAAAAACGCTCGATCCGCTCCAAAGGGTTCACCTGGAAACCAACGTCGCCCACGCGGCTGTCGAAATGGTGATCGAACTTGCCAGCACCAAACTGACCGCCAGCGAAGTCTACGGCCTCGACGTCGGCGACGTCATCATGACCGACCACGAAGTCGCCAGCGGCGTCAAAGTCATCGTCGAGGGGCGGTCGATGTTCCTCGCGCAGCCGGGAGTCTTCAGGGGACAAAAAGCCATCGAGATCCGCTCCAAAGTGCCCCACTCCAAAGACGAGATCCAGGACCGCCTGACGAAACTCGGCATCTCCAAAGCTCCTCCAACACCTGAACGTGTAAACGCTGGCAAAAAGTAAAGTACCGGGCGTGTTTTCAACCCTCAGGGAACTCTTTTTGCACGTCCAAGAGAACTTTCTGCCGGTCATGATTGACGAAGCTCGGACTCAGGTGTACAAGATAGGATGCGAACTAGAAATCAGAAGGCGAGCGGGGGGTGTCAACCCCCTGTCTTATATCTCGTAGCTCTTTTTGTTTGAGCCAGACGTTGTCGACCACATCGACACTTTATTTCCATGATTCCAGGAGAACAAACATCGAAACGACTCACCGTATCAACGATCAAATTCGCGTCACACCCGTCAGAGTGGTGAATCAGAATGGCGAAATGCTGGGAGTGATCCCCACCCGAGAAGCGATTACCGTCGCTGTTGAATCAGGCCTGGATCTCGTTGAAGTCGCTCCGAATGTTCGTCCCCCCGTCTGTCGAATCATGGATTACGGCAAGTTCAAATACGAGCAGAAAAAGAAGACTGCCAAGAACACCAAGCAGCACCAGATCCAGATCAAGGAAATCCGTCTCCGCCCCAAAACCGGCGAGCACGATATCGATTTCAAGACCAAAAGAGCCCGCGACTTCCTCGAAGGCAAAGACAAAGTCAAGCTGCACATCATGTTCAAAGGTCGTGAAAACGCTCACCACGACCTGGGTCGAGACATTCTCAACGCTATCATCCAGCAACTGGAAGACATCGCGAAAATCGAGAAAGCCCCCTCCATGGAAGGCGGCAAAAGCATGACCGCTATCCTCACCCCCAAAGCCTAATTGAGGCTGCTGCTATCTAGTTCCTTCTCCCCCCGGGAGAAGGTGGCAGCTCAACACCTTAGGTGTTTACTTAACACAGTGCTGACGGATGAGGGACCTCTGCGAATTGCCCAAAGCTCACATTCGCATTCCTTCTTTCTTAATCGGCGAAGGCGCCAGAAGAGCGGATGACGGCGAGTAATAGGCACTAACACGCATTCAATCGCCCATCAAACGCCCCCTCACCCCAGATTTCACCCCCGCCAAACCCTGCCGGGAAGCCAATCCCGCTCCGAACCGTGGATTTTTTTGACTCAGTAGCCCTGCAGACTGGAAAATTCGCCACAGGCTCACTTATAATCTCCGACTTTCCCCCGCCACGCAAGTCGGCGCTTTCGGAAACGGTCCGCATTGTCGTGATCTCAATCACGTTGCAGATCAGCCAGCCAGCCAGCCAACAGACGAGTGAAAGTACGGTTCCATGCCGAAACTCAAAACACACAAAGCGATGAGCAAGCGGTTCAAAATCACCGCAACAGGTAAGGCTATTCACCGTAAAGCCAACCGTGGTCACAAGTTCGGTCATCGCCGTGGTGAACGCAAGTCACAACTGCGGATCGATGGCTGCATCACCGGCAAACAAGCCAAGCACATCCTCGAGTGCCTGCGTCCTGCTGGTCGCTAGTTGCTTCTAGACGTCGCCAGGGACTCTCACAGGGGCCTTGGCGATTGATTTTTTTTCATCGCTGTTCAATTTGCCTTATTCGACTAGTCCGTCTGTTTCAGACGTGTTGATTCAGAAAATTCAGGTGTGCCATGCGTGTCAAAACAAACGTCCCGGCTAAGAAGAAGAAAAAACGCTTATATCGTGACGTCAAAGGTGCTTACGGCGCACGCAAGAAAATTGTAGCCGCAGCCAAAGAAACCCGGGATCGTGCCTGGCAGTATGCCTTCCGCGACCGCCGCGCCAAGAAACGCTCTTTCCGTCAGCTCT
Source organism: Lacunimicrobium album (assembly GCF_052161635.1). Lineage (GTDB taxonomy): Bacteria > Planctomycetota > Planctomycetia > Planctomycetales > Planctomycetaceae > SXPC01. Next base: position 3,045,420 of record NZ_CP197413.1, on the reverse strand, counting down.
GGATTATCCGTCTGACCGCCGCCTGCAAAATGCACGGCCTGCGTTACTCGGAATTCATCAATGGCCTGACCAAAGCCGAGATCACGCTGAACCGCAAATCACTCAGCGATCTGGCTGCCATGTATCCAGAAGTCTTCACCGAGATCGTCGGCGAAGTCAAAACCGCCTTGGCGAAATAGATATTCAGAACGTGAGTACAGCAAGCCCCCGAGAGATAGTTCTCTTGGGGGCTTTTTTTGTTGATTGTCTGTCAGGAAGCCCGTTGTAAAACGGAAAGCAATATCTCAAAACAGCCAAAGTACATTGCAGACATAAATACATAAGCAATAATAGAGGTGTTCAGTGGGTGGTTTTGCGGATTCAGCAAAACTGCGTCTTTAGTCGAACTGGAGGTATCCGTCTGCAGTTGGAGCAGGAACGGCGACATACTCCATTGCGGTATTTGTGCCACTCGGAATCGTCTCACAAATGGGACGTCGAGTTGATGAGGGCGGATAGTAGCATTCACTTCGTTAGTGAAAATATTCATCCGGGCAGCTGTCAGCGTCTCGGACACAAATGCGATCGGCACCCGGCCTGATTCCCACAGTCGGATTGTGAACTCTTGCGTAGTTATGCACATATCGAGAAATCATCTCTGCGATTTCGAGATGTGTCCTATTGGTTTCTACTGCTCAACATCTGGAGAGTCCCTATGAAAACCCCCGTCATTGCTTTGATCGTCTGCCTCTGTTTTGCATCTGGGTGTGGTGGCCCTGCGTCGTCTGGCAACACTGTCGACGTCGATTACTCAGCGGATATGGCGCTGAAGAAGACTCTCGGGGACGTTGCTAAAGGGGACGAAGTCGGCTCTGCTGAATCTACGATCAATGAGCAATTCGCTAAGCTCAAGGCGGCAAGGCCAGATACGGCATCAGCCATCGAAGCGGATATTCAGCAGCTCTTAAAGCTCAAGGGACCAAAGATGAAAGAAAAGGCCAACGAAATCATTGGTAAGATTTAGTTGCTTTCTTGATTCATGGGGAATGCTTAAAGGCCTCTGAAGAGATTCCGGGGCTTTTTTTCTGATATGGGATCATTTCTGTTCCGGCCTGCTTAAGTAGTTCCGCAAGATCTGTCGTCCTCAGTGTCAATGAGAGACAGCTTCACTGGTCTCCGGGACCGCTTTCAGAAAGAAAAGAAAGATCGCTGCTACCAGATTCAAAATGACGGTACTCCCCGGGAATGCGACCTGCGGTCCACCGGAATCGAGCAGCTTGCCACCAAAGCCGAAATCACACTCAATCGCAAATCACTCAACGATGTGGCTGCGATGTATCCCGAAGTCTTCACCGAGGTCGTGGGCGAAGTCAAAACCGCCCTCGCGAAGTAATCTTTGCTGAGCAGGCGATGCAGATCAATTGAAGGCCCCGCAAGACTCCTGTCTTGCGGGGCCTTTTTCGTTTGATGGATGCCTATCATTCCAATGCCAATTTGAGTCAGCGCGTTCACAAAAGTCGTGCCATGCTCACAGCTTGGGGTGGGCATGTGCTTCGTTTGACGTTGAAGTGTTCAGAACATGCTTGCTCAAAGCCGCAAGCATGGCACGTTGAGAACATGTGCTGAGTCGAGTGGTGAATGGGACAAATATCCCGGCATAGGAATACAGCAGTTGTGGAATATTTCTCAGAAAAGTGCTGCATTTAGTGTTATAGATATGTACGCATCAGCAAAAGTGCTTATGATTGGCGTTCAATAGCGTCGTTTTTCGTATGTTATTGAGATTATATGTCCAATCGGTGATGCTCTTGGACTTCAGCGGAATCAATCTGCCGCAAATTCTGCTCTTCAACTTTTTGTCGCCACTTCCTAACGATTTTCTGTTTCACGAAGGAATGCTGTCATGCCGAACGCTCCTGTTCAGCGATCCAACCGAGGCTTTACTCTGATCGAGCTACTGGTTGTTATCGCCATCATCGCGACTCTCGTCGCCATTCTGCTCCCCGCCGTCCAGCAGGCGCGCGAAGCCGCCCGCAGGTCCAGCTGCAAAAATAACCTGAAGCAGCTCGGCATCGCACTCCACAACTATCACGATACCTTCAACACCCTCTCAGTCGGCCGCTACGCCACGCAAGGCTGCGGAACAGGTGAGGGGACTGACTGGCGATCCCATAGCTTCCTGACCCAGATTCTCCCCAATGTCGAGCAATCAGCTCTATATGATTCACTTGACTTTCGTTACACCCTCCTGTCCGGTAACGGTGCCTGTGGCTCACAAACACCATACAACAAAAATGATTTAGCGGTCGCACGCAACAATATCCCTGCCTTCATCTGCCCATCCGACATCTCGCCACCCGGCGCCAACGGTACCGACAGCAGCTACAACAATTACGTCGGCAGCGTCGGCCCAACTTACAACACCTGGTCAACGGCTCGTGCAGACGCCGTCGGTATGTTCAACTTCCGCTACCACACTCGATTCGCAGACGTCCTCGATGGCCTGTCAAATACGATCATGATTTCTGAAATCATTCGTGGCGATGACAACGGAGGTGTCTTCACGATCAATTCCGATATCGTGAAAGAGCAGACAACGGCCCCAGCCACGAGACTTTTCACCCCAGCTGCCGAACTCGAAACCGCCGGAGCAGCTGCTTTGGCAGCAGGACAAGGCGGAACCTCAATCCTCAACAACGCAGGCCGACGTTTTCACAGCGCCTTTATGCTCAACTCCATGTACAACACTCTCTGCCCACCAAACTGGAAGTATCCTTCGCTCTCATCTGCTGCTGCTGGAAATGGTGACGCTCACCACAACGGTATTTACGCCGCACGTAGCCGACACAAAGGTGGCGTTCAGGTTGTCATGGGCGACGGTAGCGTTCACTTCGTCAGCGAAAACATTGATCTGCTGACTTACCAACGCCTCGGTCACGCTCGCGATGGCCAGACCGTTTCGTTCCCATAATAGCACTGGGCTTTTTCTTTTCTAAATGCCGCATGCTCCGAGATCATTCGCGTGATTTCAGCATGCGGTTTTCAATTTTCGTCGCTCATCATCAAGAGGTAATTCGCATGAAGTTCTCAACAATTGCAGCGTTGCTTTGTCTCGCATTTGCTTCCGGTTGCGGCGGTGCCACGACTCCCGATAATACGATCGCCCTCAGTGTTGATACTTCTCCGGAAGCATCTCTGAAGCGAGTCCTTGCCGATGTTGCTAAAGGTAGCGAAGTCGGTTCTGCTGAGCTCATGATCAATGAAGAACTGACCAAGCTCAAAGCCAAAGATGAAGCCAAAGCCACCGCGATCGAAGGTGACATTAAAGAGCTCTACATGCTGAAGGGCGACAAGATGAAAGAAAAAGCGAATCAGATTATTGGCAAGCTGTAATTGTCGATCGCTCAGAACAAGCACACTTAACGCAAAATTCACGCAAGCCCCCGTCCATCAGGCCGGGGGCTTTTTTATGATAGGCATTCAAATAACGGCAGGCCCTCGGGATGGGGCTTCGCGAGAAACAACTTGAGGATTCGATCATGAATTATCTGACAACGCTCCTTTTGTCTGTCTCCCTCGTAGTGGTGTCCGGCTGCAATCCAGCAACGAACACCACCGAGAAACCTGAAGTCCGCCTCAAACGCATTCTCGAAAACGTCGCGCAGGTTGGCGACATCAGTCCCGTCAAACAAGACGTCGAAACGATCTTCACTCAACTCAAAGCCGATTCTCCAGCCAAGGCCTCTGCCATCGAAAAAGAGATGCAGAGCCTGCTCCAGCTCAAGCACAAAAATCAGATCAAAGAAAAGGCCGGCCAGATTGCGACACTGCTTTAAACTGGCACAACCTTAGTGACCATACGACGCCGATTCACCCGTCTCTGGGACTGCTCGCAATGCGAAGAGAATGATCGCTGCTCCCAGGTACAAAACGACGGCGCTTCCGATGAATGCCCCGTGCGGACCACTGGCATCGAGCAGCATCCCGCCAATGCCAGCCCCCGCAGTGATGGCTGCCTGAATCGCAGCAACTTGAAGTCCACCCATGCTTTCGATTTCATCCGCAACGGTTCGAGTTCCCCACGTCGTCCAGGCCACGGGAATCAGTCCAAAGGCAAAGCCCCAGCCCGCCACGCAGGCGGCTGTCAAAACAAGAGAAGTCCCTCCAGCGACCAGGGCGGTCGCGAGAATCGCCATCAAGAGTGGCGTTAAGCCGAGTGAATAGCGAAGACTCTTACGAACGAGTCCACCAGCCAGAGACGTTCCGATGATGTTGGCGATCCCGAAAGCCAGCAGCATGCTGGAGACCCCATGCCCGTTGACTCCCGTGACGACCTCAAGAAATGGGCGGACGTAGGTGAAGAACACAAAGTGACCGCCAAAGACCAGCATCATTCCCACCATGCCGACGCCAATGTGAGGACGTCTGAGAATCTCAAGCAACGTACTCAGTTTCGCATGCCCAGTCGGCTTGATAGAGGGCAGTACAAAATACTGCCAGCAGAATCCACCAAACGCGAGCACTGCTGCTCCCAGGAAAATCCCTCGCCAGCCGATGATCCCACCCAGAAAACTCCCGACAGGACCCGCTGCCACCATTCCAAAGGAAACCCCTCCGAAGATGATCGAGAGGGCTTGCGGGACCATCGATGCAGGAACCAGACGGGTCGAGATCGCAGCGGCCATCGACCAGAACCCTCCCAGGCCAACTCCCAGTAGAACACGTCCTGCCAGGAACATCACATAGTTGGTCGCAAACGCCACGAGAAGATTCGAGGCCACGAGCACGACGGCAAAAAACAGCACCACAGAACGTCGGTCATAGCGGTGTGTGACCGTCGCTGTGAAGAGGCTCGAAAAGAGCGCGATCAGCGATGTCGTGGTGATCGCTTGTCCGGCCATCCCGTCGGTCACTCCCAGATCAGCCGCGATCGGAGTCAGCAGACTGACGGGAAGCAATTCCGCGATAATGAATCCCACGACGCTCAGCGACAAAGAGAAAACGGCTCCCCAGTGGGCATGCGTTTCGTCAGCGGTCTCGATCAACAGAGCATCCTCTGGAACAATCCCTGTCATGGCTTCGCTCATCGGGTCGTCACTCTCCACGGTCTTCATTGGCAGGCCTGATACGAAACCGTGGAGTCGTATGAAAGTCCCATCCCCTGACAAGGAAAAGCAGCGATGGACGCGATTCTCCAGAAGATCACTCGAATAACCAACCACACATCAGGGCAGAGCGATCCGAACCGCCAACAACGACATAAGCGTGAGAATTCGTTGATGAATTTCAAATGAGCGCCTGACCAGTCTTAAGGCGAGCGGGGGATGTCAATCCCCTGTCTTATTTTGGAGCAGTAAACTACTCGCTGACTAACTGCTCCACTCGCATCTGCTCGGCGAAGAATGCTGGAAATGAATCATCCAACACGTGACTCGAATTGCCGGTCCACCAGGCAAGGTCCTCATCGATGCCGATGATGCGTAAGCGTTTTCCACCTTGAATGATGTCAACGGAAGCTCGTGAAGAGGCACCAATACCAATCAGCTCATCCTTCTGGTTTGAGTCATCAGGAAAGTAGCTTAGCCACTTCGAAACGACTTCCTGATCATGAATGATTTTCTGATCCACAAGTCGAATCTCCTGTTCATCAAGCTTCAATATTGGCTCGATATTCTTGACAACGAGAACAATCTGCTCTTCATCTGGGATCGTGAGAGTGTGATCTGGACTGCCCGAATCGCATCCAATGCATAAAAACATCATCAGTGCGATGAAAGTAGCTGTTTTGCGGTATTCCATATTACTCATCCCCGTCGTCGCGCACGAAAGCGGGAACGTGACTCACATCACGTTCCCGCTTCTTCATTAATTCAAGGCATTCGTTTAGCTCTTCAACAGATCCCGCAGAACTTTGTGCAGGATCCCGCCGTTGCGGTAGTACAACACCTCGACCGGCGTATCGATCCGACACGTCGCGACGAAGTAGACTTCCGTCCCGTCGGCTTTGCGAGCCGTGACTTCAATCGCCTGCAGCGGCTTGAGGTTGTCATCCAGTGAGATGTCGAAAATCTCGGTTCCATCGAGTCCCAGAGAGGCCGCGTCTTCCCCTTCGCGGAACTGCAACGGCAGCACACCCATCCCGACCAGGTTCGATCGGTGAATCCGCTCGAACGAAACCGCGATGACCGCATTGATCCCCAACAGGAATGTTCCCTTGGCGGCCCAGTCACGAGAAGACCCGGTCCCATACTCGGCACCTGCGAGCACCACCAGCGACGTGTCAGTCGCTTTGTACTTCAGCGATGCATCGTAGATCGACATCACTTCGCCGGTCGGCAAGTATTTCGTGACGCCACCCTCGGTCCCCGGAGCCAGCAGGTTTCGCAGACGAATGTTCGCGAATGTTCCGCGTGTCATGACCCGGTCGTTGCCGCGTCGTGACCCGTAGCTGTTGAAGTCGTCCGGCTTGACGCCTTGTTCCTGCAGGTACAAACCAGCCGGCGCTGACTTCTTGATCGCCCCAGCAGGTGAGATGTGGTCCGTCGTGACTGAGTCACCCAGCAACGCCAGGACGCGAGCATTGCTGATCCCCTTGATCGGGCTCGGCTCGACGGGCATATCCTGGAAAAACGGCGGCTCTTGAACGTAGGTGCTGTCGAGATCCCACTTGTAGAGATCCCCTTCTGCCCCTGTGATTTTCTGCCACTCTTCAGGACCATCACTCGCCTTGGCGTATTCATTGACGAAGATTTCAGGCGACAGCGAGGCATCCATCGCGTCCTGAATTTCTTTCTGAGTCGGCCAGATGTCTTTCAGGAAGACGTCCTTGCCGGCTTTGTCTTTGCCCAGAGGCTGTGTCTTGAAATCGAAATCAGTCGTGCCAGCAATCGCATAGGCGACCACCAGCGGAGGGCTCGCCAGATAGTTGGCTTTGACCTGCGGATTGATACGACCTTCGAAGTTCCGGTTCCCTGATAGCACAGCCGAGACCACCAGATCCCCCTCTGCGACCGCAGCCGAAACCGCATCCGGCAGAGGACCGCTGTTGCCGATACACGTCGTGCAGCCGTATCCAACGAGGTTGAACCCGACTTCATCCAGATAGGGAGCCAACCCTGCCTTATCAAGATAATCCGTCACCACCCGGCTCCCCGGTGCCAGCGACGTCTTGACCCAAGGCTTGCGTGTCAGGCCTTTCTCGACAGCCTTCTTGGCCAGCAGACCAGCCCCGATCATGACCGACGGGTTACTCGTGTTGGTGCAGCTGGTAATCGCTGCAATCACCACCGAACCATCTTCGATCTTCGGGCGAGCACCTTCCTCGAACTTCACTTCAACCGGTGTTGCAGGCGTTTGACGACCAAACGTCGTTGCCAGATCACTCTGCCACTTGGTCTTCATGTCGTCGAGCAGAATGCGGTCCTGAGGACGCTTCGGCCCCGCCAGTGACGGTCTAACCGTTGAGAGATCCAGTTCCAGCGTGCTGGTGAATTCAGGATCAGGAGTCTCGTTCGTGCGGAACATCCCCTGGGCTTTGTAATACTTCTCGACCAGATCGACCAGTTCCGACGAACGCCCGGTTCGCTCCATATAACGCAGCGTTTCGTCATCGACGGGGAAGAACCCGATCGTCGCCCCATACTCTGGCGCCATGTTCGCAATCGTCGCGCGGTCAGCCAGCGTCATCGCTGACAAACCAGGACCAAAGAACTCGACGAACTTCCCGACGACCTTATGAGCCCTCAGCATCTGCGTCGCGGTCAGAACCAGATCCGTCGCGGTCGCCCCTTCCGGCAGAGACCCCGTCAGCTTGAACCCGACCACTTCCGGCAGCAGCATGTAAATCGGCTGCCCCAGCATAACCGCTTCGGCTTCGATCCCGCCGACACCCCAACCCACGACCCCCAGGCCGTTGATCATCGTCGTGTGGGAATCGGTCCCGACCAGACTGTCCGGATAAACGACCCCATCCTTCGTAAGGACCAGCGTCGCCAGGTACTCGAGGTTGACCTGGTGCACGATCCCCGTCGCTGGCGGAATGACGCGGAAATTCTGAAACGCCTGCTGACCCCATCGCAGGAATTGATAACGCTCGATATTGCGTTCGAATTCCTTATCGAGGTTCAGCTGCAGCGCGAACTTACTGGCAAACTCATCGACTTGCACCGAGTGATCGATGACCAGATCGCACGGCACGAGCGGGTTGATCTTCTTCGGATCTCCCCCCATGCGGACCATCGCTTCTCGCAGGGCAGCCAGATCAACGACCGCTGGCACCCCGGTGAAGTCCTGCAGCACCACGCGACCAGGATTGAACGGAATCTCGACGGCAGCAACCGACTTCGGATTCCAGCTGGCAACGTTCTTGACGTCTTGCTCGGTGACAATGAAATTGTCGAGCTTTCGCAACACTGATTCCAGCAACACGCGAATCGAAAACGGCAGACGGGAGATCGTCGTCAGGCCAGCTTCTTCCACTGCGGAAAGCGGGAAATAAGAAAACTGACCCGCTTTGGTGTCCAAAGTTTTCGTACCGCCAAAAGGATTGGCTTGAGTCATAAGGCAGCTTCTCTCGTTGATTTCAGTCGTGGGGACGAACGCATTTGACAGTCATCTGCAGTCGCAATGCGAGCCGCCCGGCGCGGTAGCGGATGGGCAAAATCGACGGGCGAAATCATAACACTCGCGCACGTTGATGAAAAGGCTGTTCAAATTTGTGTTGATGCGACGCTCTCTCGGTATAAGTTCATGTGATACTATCTTTTGCAAATGGAGTCACAAGCCCATAATCTCACGAATAACATCAATCACGCATGACAATTTGACGCACTCGCATCGAGGAGACGAAATCATGGCACGCACACTCTTAGCTGCCCTGGTCATAGCATACCTGTTCACGCCAGACACCCAAGCCCACGCAGAAGACACGCCAAAACCAAACATCGTCCTCATCTTTATCGACGACATGGGCTGGAAAGACGCCGGCTTTCAAGGCTCTGACTTCTATCAAACCCCAAACATCGACCGCTTCGCCAAGCAGGGCATGGTCTTTACGAATGCCTACGCCGCTGCTGGCAACTGTGCCCCCAGCCGAGCCTGCATGATTTCAGGCCAGTACACTCCTCGACACCACTTTTATGCGGTCGGTTCCACGAATCGTGGCCCGAAACAGAAAATGCGACTGACCCCCGTCCCGAACGTCCAGGATCTCGCCGCCGAACAGGTCACCATCGCCGAAGCATTGAAAATGGCGGGATATCGCACCGGCATGTTCGGCAAATGGCACCTCGGCACCGAATCTCCCTTCCTCCCCAGCGATCAGGGCTTCGACGTTACTGACATGACCCATCCTCCCAAGCCCAAAGAATTTCAGGAATCAGACGACCCCAAATGGATCTATCGCATTACGCAGCGCGCCTGTGACTTCATGGAGGATTCGCTCAAGAACCACAAGCAGACGCCCTTTTTCCTCTATGTCCCTCATCACGCGACCCACATGCCCATTCAGGCACGGGAAGCCATGCTCAAAAAGATGGCCAGTCAGCCCGACGGCGAATACCAGAAAAACAAAAAATACGCCGCCATGAACGCCCAGATGGACGATGGCGTCGGCATTCTCCTGGAGAAAATCGACGACCTTGGCATCGAAGACAACACTCTCGTCCTCTTCATGTCCGATAACGGCGCTCTCCCGCAATCACCGCCCAAACCCCTGCGCGGCTTCAAAGGCATGTACTACGAAGGCGGCATCCGCGTCCCCATGATCGCCCGCTGGCCCAAAGTCATCAAACCCGACAGCGTCTGCAATACTCCCGTCATCAACCTCGACTTCTACCCCACCTTCCTCGAACTCGCCGGCGCAAAAGTCCCTTTCAACAAAACCCTCGATGGCGTCTCTTTGAAGCCTCTCTTCGAAGGTCAGACCCAGGTCGCTGATCGCGCCATCTTCTGGTTCTTCCCCGGCTACCTCGACAACGCCAACCCCGGCGCCAAGAACCCCGACTTCCGCACTCCCCCCGTCACCACCATGCGCAAAGGCCCCTGGAAACTCCACCTCTTCCACGAAGAATGGATCCTCGACGACCAACAAAACACCAGCTCCCCCTGGAACTCCATCGAACTCTATAACCTCGAAGATGATATCTCCGAATCCAAAAACCTCGCCCAAGACAACCCCGAGAAAGCCCTGGAACTCTTGGAAGAACTCCTCGCCTGGCATAAAAGCGTCAACGCAAAACTCCCCACCAAAAAGTAGAGCAGGGTGCCATCATGTTCCTTCTCCCCCCGGGAGAAGGTGGCGGCGCTTCGCCGACGGATGAGGGCATCGCGCCAACAAGCCTCCTATAAACTAATGGAACAATGAGGGCAGTGCGAAACTCCATTCCCCGTCCCTTCTCCCTCGAGGGGAGAAGGTGCCCGAAGGGCGGATGAGGGTGGGCGATAGGCTAGTGTTCTCCTCCATCTCCTTATCGACTCCCAGCAAAAAGCAGGGTGCCGACGAGTCCTCGAACCGCACCAATTGTGAATCCAGACAACAAAAAAAAACGCTGGCCAGGGACAACCTTCCCCGACCAGCGTTTCATTCTGCATCATCAACTCAAACGTCAAACCTTGATCTCAAACCCCTTACGCTGCTCCCGGCTGACGAAGCTCTGGGCCTGATCGTCGCCGACGATCTTCTCGGCTTTCGCATCCCAGTTCAACTCGCGACCCAGACGGATCGCAATGTTGGCAAGGTGGCAGGTCGTCATTGCTTTGTGGTGCGTGAAGACATCCGAAACCGGCAGGCTGCGATCGCGGATACACTCGACGAAGTTTCGCATGTGATTGCCAGGCTCTTTGCCTTTGCACAGCATCTTGATCGCATCGTCTGGCAGTGGGTTGGTCTTCATGTCGTCGACCAGGTCGCCGGTGATCTTGCCGCGGTCGACGAAGATCGTCCCGTTCTCGCCTTCGAGCATGATCCCGTTCCCGAAGCCCAGATCTTGGGCTTGATCGCGAATCGCCATCTCGATGCCGTTTGGATAGCTGACATTGATGCGGAACTTCGTCGCGACGTTATAACGATCGTCCTGGGTGGGCATCCCGTCTTTGAGAGGGACAGGATGGACAACATCGTCCATCACAGGCGTGATCTTCGATGGCCCGTCGCTTTCGCCCAGCATGTTGATGGCCCACGATGCGATGTCGACGTGGTGAGCACCCCAGTCAGTCATCTTGCCGCCCGAGTACTCATACCACCAGCGGAATTCATAGTGGCAACGCAGCTTGCGATAAGGGGTCTCTGGAGCCTGTCCCAGCCACATGTTCCAGTTCAGATTCGCAGGCACGTCGACGACCGGCTGTGGATCACACGACGGAGCGCCACCGATCGCGCAAGTGATCTTCTTGAGCTTGCCCAGTCGACCTGAGTGAGCCAGCGCGACAAACGTCAGGAACCGATTCCCCATTTCGCTACGCTGCTGCGTTCCGACCTGGAAGACCCGACCCGTTTCTTTCGCGACCTTGCAGATCTGCTGACCTTCTTCAATCGTCAGCGTCAAAGGCTTCTCGCAATAAACATCTTTGCCCGCCTGCATGGCTTCGATGGCAACCTTGACGTGCCAGTGATCCGTCGTGACGACGATCACCGCATCGACATCCTTACGATCCAGAACCTTGCGATAGTCTTCATAGACATCCGCTTTGCCCCCGGTCAGATCCTTCGCGCGATTCGCACGATCCGAGTCGACATCACAGACAGCCACATAGTCCCCAAACGGCATCGACTGACCACCGACGGCTCCGAGTCTCTCTTTCGAATTCACCCCCCAGCGATCCCCCGAGCCGACGACCGCCCAGTTGAGTCGCTCATTAGGAGACTTGGCAGCCTGAGCAGCCAGAGACAGGGAAGGGGAGCCGAACATGGGGAGCGTCGAAGAGGCGAGGGCAGCCATCGAAGCTGTCTGCAAGAAGTCACGTCGATTGGGGCGATGAGGCATGATTGGTCTCTCTGAAGGTACGCAGGGCACAATCAAAACGTCAGTCGTGATGGACACGCTGACACAATGGATGGATCAACGGACTCTAATGTATCCCCCCGCGCAATCTCAATCAAAAACCTCACCCCTTTGAGAGTTAATGCGAAAAATCTCCAGAACAACAGCCTGTTTTGAATCAATTACGCCAGCCTCCTGAGACAATTTGCTAGATTCTGCCCCTTCTCCCCCGGGTAGAAGGTGGCCGAGTCGAACCTCGGGTTCGCAATCAAAACAGTCGAGGTCGGATGAGGGATCTCTGCAAATTTATATCGCTCAACAAATCTACTTACACCTCTCTCAACCTTCGCGTCTTAGCGCCGTCGCGTTAAACCCTCCGCGACCTCTGCCCACCTCCGCTCCCTCTGCGTTCCAGTCTCTCTCCCCAATCAACTACCAATGCGCATTCGGCCCTCCCGGCACCGGAATATTCAACTCCGGCAGCCGATTCCGATCCCCTGTCATCGGCCCGGTCGTCTTGATCTGCTCGACGACCTCATAAAACTCCCGTCCATTCTGTGCCCGCTGCGCCAGATCCCGCTGACTTGGATAGACACGCATCGCTTTCAGATACCAGGCAATCGTTTTCCGAAACGCAATCACGCCACTCTCATCCCCATGCTGCTCGCACAGAAATTCGAACTGACGGACCAGCACATCCATCCATTCATCAAACCCCTTGCCACTCTCAAAACTCCCGGTCGCTTCCCACTGCACCAGTTGCGAAAAGATCCACGGATTCGCGAGCGCCCCGCGTCCGATACTCACTCCGCGACACCCCGTCTCGACAAACATCCGCGCCACATCCTCGACGTTCCGCATGTCCCCATTCGCGATCACCGGGATCGACTCAACCGCCTCGACCACCTTGCGAATTCCCTCTCGATCCACCGTCCCGCGAAACCCCTGCTCCCGCGTCCGACCATGAATCATGACACTCTTCACCCCCACCTGCTCAAAGTCCCGCGCAAACCGCGGCGCCGTGATCTGCGTCGCATCCCATCCCAGACGCATCTTGACCGTGACTGGAATCTTGACCGCATCGACCACGCTCTGCGCCAGCTTCACTGTCTGCTCCGGCGCACACATCATCGACGCGCCGGCCCCGTTCTTCGTCACATGCTCGACCGGGCAGCCCATGTTGATATCGATCAGGTCAACCCCCATCCCCTCGAGCATCTGAGCCGCATCCCGCATCACCCACGGCTCACTCCCAAAAATCTGCACCGAAAACGGCCGGTCGTCATCATGCGACTCGACCATCTTCATCGTCTTAGGCCGCTTCTCAATGAGCGCCCGCGCATTCACCAGATCAGTCGTCGCCAGCCCCACACCCCCCAACCCCCGCACCAGCCGACGAAACGCCAGATTCGTATACCCCGCGAGCGGCGACACCAGATAACGCGACGGCAACACCACCCGGCCAATGCGCAGGCCTTCCCGCGAACGCACCTCCGCAGCCACACTCTGTAAATCAATCGACGTCATAACTCATATTGTAGGGTGCCGGTGAGGCTTTGCGAACCGCACCAAATGGACTACGGCGCGGGATCAGCAAAGAGAACAAAAAGAAGCACAATTCCAAAGAAAACGAGCACTGGATTCAGAACGCTGGCGAAGACCCAAGTCCACACAGAAATCTTCTCGAAAGCGAGATAAAGCAAACCGGCGAGTAGAAGTGAAATAGGATAAAAAAGGAGCTGTGGATTGACGTACTCGTAGATCCGAAGTGGCCAAAAATACTCGAACATCTCAAGTCCAAACAGCGTCCCGGCCAGTAATATAAGGTGCAGTCCCCAAGCCATCAAGAGTCGTTTCGGCTGATGAGTGTGAGTCTCGGAATTATCATAATCAATCATCGCTCACTCTCCGTGTCGGCTGCTGGGGAGCCTCAACGCTTTGCAAATCCAACCTCTTTCTCACTTGATAAGCTTCCACAAAAAAGTAGATCGCTGCAGCGAGACAGACAGTCCCGAGAAACAGGCTATAAGAGCTAATCTGTATGACTGAGATGATGGGCTTGTCACTTGCAAAAGTCGCTAAGCTCCATTCGTAAAATTTCGAGTCGGTAACGAATGAGATTCCCACAAAAATGTATGGCACAGCGAACAAGAATGCTGCAATCAGAAGACGAAATCCTGTCTGTTGCAGCCAGATTGCCCTTCGATTTTCCCAGCTTGGTATCGAACGCCGCCTCTTCGTTTGTTCTGTCATCAACTCACTCCGTCAACTCACTCAAATTCGCAAACTATGGTGAAAGTTTCTGTTTCTTCGAAGATTCTCTCAACTCCTGTTTCGCCGCAATCAATTTCGAAACGAAATACACCCAGACCATCATGCAGAGCAATGCAACAGCGAGACTCACCTGAGACGCAGCCAGAACGACCGAAAGCAGCGAAACGCCACCAGTCTGGCGAATCATTACCGCAAACGATGACATATCGACGACCAGGACATACATCGCAAGGATCGGTGCAAAAGCCAGAATCAGCGCCGCCAGCTGCATCCGAAAACAGATCCGCCACAACTGCTCGACACGCTTGGCTTCCCAACTCTCAGGTTCTTTTTCCTCATACATCACAACAACTCGCTTTCTTTCCTCACTGTACCATCTGCGTCCACCCGCGTTCATCTGCGGTTCAAAAAGAACAAAAATTCTGCTTGACATATTCCAATAACGGAATACGATAGGCCATGCCCAGAGCAACCACCACCTCCGACATCTTCAACGCGATCGCCGAACCTCGTCGACGCGAGATCATCGGCTTGCTCAGCAACGGTCAGCGATGGTCGGTGACGCAGGTTGTCGATGCCATTGCGCATCCCCAGCCAGCGGTCTCCAAACACCTGGCCGTCTTGAAAGCCGTCGGCGTTGTCGATGTCGAAAAGGCTGGCAAAGAGCGTCTGTACTTCCTCAAACCCGAGGTGCTCAAACCCGTGCACGACTGGGTCAAACCCTACGAAAAACTCTGGGACACCCAACTCGCCCGCATCAAAGCCCGAGCCGAACAAAAAGCCGCCGACCGCGCCCAAAAGAATTAGCCACATAGCTCCCTTCTCCCCCCGGGAGAAGGTGCCGAAGGCGGATGAGGGCATCGCGCCAACAAGCCTTCTATAAACGAATGGAACAATGAGGGCAGTGCGAAACGCCATTCCCAGTCCCTTCTCCCTTGAGGGGAGCGGCATTTCGTCCCTTCTCCCTTGAGGGGAGCGGCATTTCGTCCCTTCTCCCTTGAGGGGAGAAGGTGTCCGAAGGGCGGATGAGGGTGGGGCATAGGCACTCATTCGCACCCATCCACTCACTCTCCAACAGCCACAACAAAACTTCCTTTCCCAAAAAAGGACCAACCCATGTCCGCCACTCCCATCTCCGCGGCGACCGACGACCAGATCCGCACGATCCGCGTTCATAAAGAAACCTTCATCGCCGCCCCGATCGACATCGCCTACGAATGCATCCTCGACGAACTCGGCCCCGAAAACCAACTCCCCGGCAAACCGATGCCCATGATCCTGGAACCCTTCCCCGGCGGCCGCTGGTTCCGCGACCTCGGCAACGACGCCGGCCACTTCTGGGGACACGTCCAGGTCATCAAGCCACCCACCCTCATCGAAATCACCGGCCCTCTTTTCATGTCCTACGCCGGGAGCAACCACCTCCAATACAAACTCCGCGCCGAAGGGGAGGGGACCTGGCTCACCTTCCTCCACACCGGCTTCGGCCTCATCTCCGAAGACCACCTGCAAGGCGTCCACGAAGGCTGGCAACAAAGCCTCAACCGCATCATCGAACTCGCCAAAAAACGTATAGTTACTTGACCTCTGACCCTTCTCCCCCGGGGAGAAGGTGGCCGAGTCTTCGAGGTCGGATGAGGGACCTCTGCGAAGTTAATAGATCCCACACCACCGTTCCTTCTCCCTTGAGGGGAGAAGGTGCCCGAAGGGCGGTTGAGGGTGGGCTATAGGCAACCACTAACTCCCAATTTCATAACCAACACCAAACAAAACTCTTCAAAAAGGAACCACCCCATGCCCCAACCCACCACCCGCTCCACCTGGCTCGCCGCGCGCAAAGCCCTCCTCAAAAAAGAAAAAGAACTCACCCACCTGCGTGAACAACTCGCCGACGAGCGCCGCAATCTCCCCATGGTCAAACTCGACCAGGACTACACGTTCGACGGCCCCACCGGCCCCGTCACCCTCTCCGAACTCTTCGACGGCTGCAGTCAACTCCTCATCTATCACTTCATGTTCGCACCCGAGTGGTCCCAGGGCTGCAAGTCCTGCTCCGCGATCGCCGACCATTACGACGATACCATCATCCACCTGCGTCACCGTGATACCAACCTCGTCACCGTCTCCCGTGCCCCGATCGAAAAACTCCTCGCCTTCCGCGACCGCATGGGCTGGACGTTTCCATGGGTCTCGTCAGGTAACAATCGCTTCAATAGCGATTATGGCGTCTACTTCACCGAAGAAGAACTCAAAAATCCTCTCTCCATCTACAACTACGTCTCACCCCCATACCCCATCACCGATCTCCCCGGCCTCAGCGTCTTCACCCGAGACGAAGCTGGCAACATCTACCACACCTACTCCACCTACGCCCGCGGCCTCGACCCCTTCCTCAACTTCTACAACTTCCTCGACCTCACCCCCAAAGGCCGCGACGAAGCCCCGGACGCCCCCGGCATGGACTGGCTCCGTCACCACGACAACTACGAAGCCCCCCACTGCGTCGACCCCTGGGCCGAACAACATGCATAGTCTACCCGGGAGGGAGAGGCTCCGTCCGAGCCGCGATCGCGCATTGCAACGCTTCAACGTCAGCTAGACGCCAATCTCTGTTCCGAATCAGGGCGGACTACCAATCCGCCCACCCACTCCCCAAGGCCAAAGCAATGAAACCACTTCCAACTCAACCCTGCTGCTGCCACCCCGCCAAACACTCTACTCCTCACCCCGCACGACACCTCGGCGTCACACTCCTCAGCGCCATCACCTGGCTCTTCATCCCCAAGTGCCCGGTGTGCCTCTCCGCCTACATCTTCACATTCACCGGTGCCAGCCTGACCTTCAGCACCAGTACCTTCACTCACAAGCTCCTGTTAACAATCGTCGTTGCAGTTTTCCTCTACAGCATGTTCCGATTAACCATTTCGTTAATGAGACAAAATCGTTCTCGTATAACGTAAGCAGGTTCACAGTCCTCAGGTGGTCGTTTCCAGCTGAGCCGAGACAGGATTGATAATCTGCTGGTAAAGAATGAAGTAAGCCGTGATAGCCAGTGAAGGAATTGCAAGACAAAGGTAAATAAAAACAACGCCCTCCAAAAGCGTAAAGAAACCAGGAACCCCAAGCAGGCAGAGGCCCATAACGCCGAAAGTAAGAAGTCCACTGCAGACGAGCAATGGAATGAAATTGACGGGAAGTCTTTTCCAGAGAATCAGCTTGAAAGAGTAAGCCGTCGCCAACCAGAACAGCAGCGGAAACTGAGAGACTTCTAGAAACTGTCTGAGCAAGTCAGGCAGAATTGTATAGACGGTAAAAGAAAGGGCGACACTCACAACGGGACCCAACAGCGAGAGGAAAAAACACACGACAACAAGAAGCTCCAACTTGAATGAGGAGAACTGTCCCAGTGACAGCCTCGCTAACAATGCCATGTTAAACGCATGCGCGGTCAAGAATGCGATCGAGTACAGGAACGTCAAATCGAGCGGATTGTCATAGTTGCCATTCTCTATTGCTTCATTCAACAAACCGTACCCCATCGCAGCCGGGATTGCCGATGTGCAGGCAGCGATGAGTAGAAGTAATTCAGGGCGAATCGCTTTAGAATGCTCCACTCCGCAGACCTCATCAAGACACCGCTTCGTCACTCGGGACAGTCGCTAGAAGCATAAAAACCTAATCGGTTTTGCGTCGATAGCGATAGGGCTGGATCGACTGCAACGACAGGATTGTGTCGCCAATCTTGAATGCCAGATAACAGCCGCAAAGAAACACGGAAACATAAAATACTTCCACCGACGCATTCACGATCAATGAGCGGTGTCGCGGCGACACAGTGCCATCCAATGTCTGATCAAGGATCGCGGAAATCGTCGTAAAATTGGAAGTCACGACAAGCGGAATCACCGCCAGCAGACCAACAGCCGCAAGATGCACCAGCAAAGCACGAAGGTGTCGGTTTTGTCGCTGACGCTCAGAAGTCATGGCCAAAATTTCCGCACGAATGGTGAGACGAGTCTGACCATATTACGGATTCCAGTCTCACTTCGTTGGATGCTTGTATAAGTGCTGCTTACGAAACCGCAAAATGCTCGGTAAGTATAACACTTACCGAGCATTTCAGTGTTGCAGGCCTCTGTACTACGCTCCCCTACGACAGCAGCATATGCAGATCTTCCGCCGTCAGGTTGCTCATGACCGACTGATCTGCTTCCAGGATCGAATCCGCCAGTTCCTTCTTGCTCTTCTGCAGTTCTGCGATCTTCTCTTCGACCGTCCCTCGTGTGATGAGACGATACGCGAAGACCTGTCGCGTCTGACCAATCCGGTGAGCCCGGTCGATCGCCTGAGCTTCCACCGCAGGGTTCCACCACGGATCGAGCAGGAAGACGTACTCGGCTGCCGTCAGGTTCAAACCCAGTCCCCCGGCCTTCAGCGAGATGAGGAACACCGGAACCGTCTCATCATTCTGGAACTGATTGACGATCTCTTCGCGGTTCCGCGTCTGACCATCGAGATAGACGTACTTGATCTTCGCCTTGTCGAGGTGCTCTTTGACGATCGACAGCATCGACGTGAACTGTGAGAAGACGATCGACTTGTGATTTCCTTCGATCAGTTCACCCAGCATCGGACAGAGCGCATCCAGCTTCGCAAACGGCTCCCCTCGCGCTCCTGCATCCAGCAGAGCAGGGTGACACGCGGCTTGTCGGAGACGCAGCAGCGCCTCGAGGACGTGCATCTTCGTCTTGCCCAGACCTTGCGATTTGACCATCCCCAGCAGCGACGCGCGGTAGTGATCCCGCAGCTCGTCGTACAGACGCTGTTGATCCTCGTTCATATCGCAGTAAATCGTCTGCTCGGTCTTCTCGGGAAGATCCGTCGCGACTTCCTGCTTGGTACGACGCAACACAAACGGCTTGAGCCCATGCGCCAGCAGCTTGCGTGACTCGATATTCTTGACGTCCGCAGTGACTGTCTTGAAGATCGAGCTCTTGCCCAACAGCCCCGGATTCAGGAACTCGAAGATCGACCACAGGTCACCCAGATGGTTCTCGATCGGCGTACCCGAAAGAGCCAGTCGGTACTTCGAATTGAGCAGCCGAGCAGACTTAGCAACCTGCGAGTGAGCATTCTTGATCGTCTGCGCTTCATCGAGCACGATGTAATCAAACTGCAGATCCTTCAGCCCGACGACATCCCGACGCAGCGTTCCGTAAGTCGTGATGATCAGATCATGCTGATCGAACGAATTCTGCAATTCGCCACGGCTCGACCCCGTGTATTCCAGCACCCGCAGCTGCGGCGCAAATCGCTCAGCTTCCTGTTTCCAGTTGAACAACAGCGACTTCGGCACCACGACCAGCGAAGGGTGGACCGCTTTATGCTGCGTCTTTCGATCAAGTAAAAGCGCCAGCACCTGGATCGTCTTACCAAGACCCATGTCGTCCGCCAGACACCCGCCAAAGTTGAGCTCCTGCAGGAACCGCAGCCAGCCCAGACCATTTCGCTGATAAGGACGCAGTTCCCCACGGAAGTCGGCTGGTTCCACCAGAAGTTCCGGAGAACTCGACAGATCGAACTTCGCGCGAATATCGAGAAACTTCTGATCGTAATCGACTTCCTGCTGTGTCGAAAGCAGGGCATCCAGCAGGCTGATCTGACCCGCTGAGAACCGCATCTCTTCGCCATCAAACTGACCCAGCCCAGCGAGCAATCCATACTGACGTGCCCACTCCTCCGGCAGAATTCCCAACGATCCATCCGACAACATGATCGTCGTATCACCACGCACGAGCGCTGACAGCAGCTCCGGAAACGAGACCGTCGCCCCTTCGAAATTGACTTCCGCAGACAGGCCGAACCAGTCGATATCTGATCGCACCTTGAACGCCAGCGTACCGGCTTTGCGGATCTGTCGACCACTCGCCTTCACCTGCCAGCCCAAGTCGATCAACGACTTGACCGCAGGTCCCAGATTCCGCGCCGAGATCTCGACATCGTGTTGCTTCAGGCGTTGATCGAGATACCGACGGAACCCCGCTTGCTGCAACTGCGACCAGCAATCCCGCTCGAATTTCCGACTTCGCACCAGGCATCGCTGCTCTTCTCGCTGCAAGAGCGCCCACTGTGGCGACGACCCTCGAACGACAACCCCTCCATAATCAAACTCGACATCGGCTTCGAGTCGATCGGGCATCCAGTTCATCCCCGCCGCTGGCGTTTGCACGCTCAAGCTCGGCATCGGCTGGACGTGAACTTCTTCCAGCTGCAGCTCTTCCGGCATTTCCAGTCGAGGCAACACCGGCTGATCGAGGAGTCGGTCAATGAGTTCTTCCTGCTCCCCTTCTTTGACGTAGATCGGCCCATCCTGTTGAATTGTGCGAATCCAGTCGAACGCCTGATAGTCAACCAGACGACAGATTTTCTCATTGGTCACGAACAGCCCACCCGGCACGATCAGCTTGGCCGCGTTCAGCGCCAGCGTCTCCTGGTCACGGCGGAATTCACCATCCAGTTTCCACTTGGTCAGCTTCTCGTCCCAGCTCAGGTTCAGACAGAACTCCCAAGGCACTTCCGAATCCCAGCCCAGCTTGGCTCCCTTGGTCTCGCTGTCTCCCAGAAACCGCACACGACCCGTCGGGCACATCATCGGGAAGAGGAACTCCGCGAGTTCAACTGCCACGCGATAACGCGATACCGAAACCGGCCGATCCAGCCCCGCCTTCGCCGCACTCGGACGTTCCGGATAAGCACCATGCAGGTAAGAAAGAATCTGTCGATCTTCCGGGCTCTCAATATGATCGAGCTGCCCAGGCTTTAACTTCAAGGCCTTCATCTTGCCCCAGCCGCCACCTGTTCGACGTTGTCTCATCGACAACTGAATCACCAGGTCCAGCGTCTGCTTGGACGCTTCGACATCGATCTCGTACAGAATCTCCGATTCCCGCTCCGTCACTTCGCGATGGCGATTCGCTGATGGACTCTCGTCCTTCATCTTCTTAAGACGCTGCTCCCAATCCCGCAAAGGAGTCGCCCGCAACGGTGCAACAGAAGCCGCCGTCGCCGAAGCAGCCGCCGCAGCTCGCTTCACCGCCACACTCGCCTTACCCCCCAGGCCGACATCGTCATCGTCCGCAGCTTCTTCGTCATCGTCTTCACCCCACGCACGATCATAAATCGCATGCGGGTCGGTCGTGACGAACGGAGGAATCGCCCCCGCTTTCGGCGTCCCCGACAAATACCCACCTTCGTCGACAGCCAGGATCGTCGCCCAGACGTACTTCGTCGTCGTCGGCTTGTTCGTCCCCTCGACGGAACTACAGAACATCTTCAATTCGCCATCGACCCGCGACAGCTGCGTCTGATGCTCCTGCCCATCGCGCACAACCGCATAAAGATTGTCCGGCGAGACGCGCACAATCGATACCCGAGTGGCTTTCAGATAAGCCGCCCCACGGTGACGCACATCCCCACGAAACAAATGCTCCAGAACTTTCGCTAATGACACAAACCCGTCCCTGCTATCTCAGAAAAAGGCGAGCGGGGGGTGTAAACCCCCTGTCCCTTGGATATTCAACCACCAACCAGATCACGAGCACGCCCACCACCTCAGTGATGCAAAGCCCTCGTCTTTCCGGTCAGCGCACAACAACAGACGCAAAACCTCGCGCCCAAACAACCAAGCCTATCATCCCTCAACCCCCTTGACCAGCCACCCCCGACCACCTTTTTCCCGACCCCATTCCGTCAACCCCAACACGACGAAATTACCGCGAATTTTCTCAGCTAATTCCCACTTCTTCCATAAAGGACACTATCTCTTGTCCCTTCTCTCTTGAGGGGAGCGGCATTAAGTCCCTTCTCCCTTGAGGGGAGAAGGTGCCCGAAGGGCGGATGAGGGTGAGCGCTAGGCATGTGCACGCTCTCAATGCCTTCAAAACCGACAGGCAAAATATCTTCTCATTTGAATGTCAGCCCGAAGCCCCACTCTCACCGCTCCCGTATTTCTTTCTCAATCTCTCTCTCATCCGAAACACTATACACCAGTGGCGTCGCCGGAATCGTCTGCCCATGCCCCCACGTTCCATCATTCTTATCAGGAATCCGATGAAAGAACTCCCACGGAACTCCCCTCCAATCACCAATGCTAGAGACGACCATACTACCACGACGAAAGCCTCTGCGACCAAATGGAATGACGCCGTCCACGATCACTGCTGGTGGATAGGGCACCGTTCCACCTGATGGCATTTTTCTTTTCGGCCCCCACGCTTTATCCCACGGCCCATGATAGACCCACAATCTCTCATACTGATCAACCGTCGCAAACCAATCTCGTTCCGACTCAAAAAGCGTATTGTTATTCTCGAACCACACTGGAAACAAATAGTACCGCATCACCCGGTATTGCGTACTAATCGCGATGTTTCCATCAGCATCCTCAATAATCTTCAAACGCCGATCGCCACTCGGGTATCGATACTCCCCCACGCGATCAACAACCTGCCCCACCTTCAATCTCGGCCGCGGATCCCAGACCGCCAGGCAAACCGCTACGACAACACCGACTACGATCACTCCAATGCCAATCGCCATCCAGGGGGTCTTCACTCGTTCTTCAGCCCCCATCATCTGATTCCCATCCACAATGTCGATCGATTCACCTGGCTATTAAGCCACAATCAACCCACCTCGACAATCCCACTTTGATGGTCACTGCATCCTCTCCGCGCTCCAACTCTCTCCCTTCGTGAAACTTGGTGCCCTTCGAGCCTTCGTGGTGAATCTTCCCCTTCACTCCGGACCAGCAACGCCCCTCTTCTTCCCCCTCGGCAACCCCAGATAAACCGCCCACGGCCCCGTGATCCCCATCGCAATCGGAAACCAGACCGGATAAGGCAACATCGTCAGATTGCAAAACAACGCCCCCGTCATCAAAACACTGACGATCGCATACGAAACGATCCCGCCAACTTTCCCTGCCGTCCATGCGGTCAGGGAAATCATCGCCACCCACATCGGAACCACGACGACGAGAACCCAGGCCGGGTACGTCTCCACCTGTCGCACGATCTCTTCATGCGTTCCCTGAAAGTCAGCCGGATAGGGATGCACAATCGCACTGAATCCCTCGACAGCCATGAAGACCGCAAAGAACACCACAATCCCCGCCACCACTCCCGCAATCACCCACAGAACTTTTTTCATTTCGACTCACCTTCCTTCATCCCAAACAGCCGCGTGTACTCCGCTTCAATCCCCAAAAACACCGACCAGAACGCCCCCGGCGTCCGCTCCTCCAGATTCGCTTCCAAAATCCCCACATGCGTATGCCAGCCCGACGCCACCAGGATCATCTCCTGCTCGCCCAGTCGCGTATGCGTAATGACCAGCAACACCTGCTCACCCCGAGGCGTCAACTCGAAACTCACCTCCGACGTCCCGCCACCCCACGTGATCGCCAGCTTCGTCGGCGGCTCGAACACCGTCACCGTCTCCTCGCCGGTCACGCCACATTCCATCATCTTGAACCGCTCAGGAATCGGCTCCTGCACCGGCGTCAAGCTCGAGTGCAGAAACTGCAACTGCACCTTCCCACCCACCCAAGGCTCCAACTCCCCCTTCGCCAGCCACTTCCCCCGCTTCTCACTCTCGACCAGATACGCCCACACCCGCTCTACCGGCCCCGGCAGCAATCGCTCCAACCGCACCGTATCCTTCGACGTTCGTTTCCCAAATTCACTCATGACGTTTTCCCATCTTCGTTCTTGAGTTCTTGTTCCAACACATCCAGACGCTCATCCCAGAACCGACGCATCGCCTCAATCCACGCCGACGCTTCATCCAACGGCTTCCGATTAAACGCCAGCCAATGCTCGCGCCCTTCACGACGACGGGTCACCAGACTCGCCTTCTCCAGCACCCGAATATGCTTCGAAACCGAATTCAGCGAAATCTTGAACGGCTCCGCCAGATCCGTCACCCGCGTCTCCCCCCGCGACAACCGACGAAGAATCGCCCGCCGCGTCGGATCCCCCAGCGCCGCCAACGTCCGATCCAACCGTTCTTCCAGTAGCTTCGACATTATTCACCCTTTCGGATGAATATATCCCGCCCGCATTTCGTTTTCAACTCTTAATCCCTTCTCCCCCCGGGAGAAGGTGGCGGCACGACACCCTTGGTGTTTACTAAACACAGTGCCGACGGATGAGGGCATCGCGCCAACAAGCCTTCAATAAGCGAATGGAACAATGAGGGCAGTGCGAAACGACATTCCCCGTCCCTTCTCCCTTGAGGGGAGAAGGTGCCCGAAGGGCGGATGAGGGTGAGCGCCAGGCACCAACAGACCCTCAATGCCTTATCGACAACAGGCAACTCTCCTCTCCGCTTTCCAACCGCCTCCCCTTTGCACCCCCACCGCTTTCCGTTAAATTCTCCCTTTGTGAACCTTCGTGTCCTTAGAGCCTTAGTGGTGAATCTCCAATATGAACCTCCTCACCGAAGACCAAGTCCGCACCTGGATCGACCAGAACATCGACGCCTCCGAGTACAAAGGCAAGTCGCTGCTCCTCATCATCCCCGACCACACCCGCACCGCGCCCCTCCCGCTGCTCTTCGATGCCCTCTATCAGAAACTCCGCCCACACGTCACCCAGTTCGACGTCATGGTCGCCCTCGGCACCCACCCACCCATGTCCGAGCAGCACATCTGCCAGCTCCTCGGCATCAAGGACTCCGAACGCGAACGCCTCTTCTTCGCCACCAACCTCTTTAACCACGAGTGGGACAACGAAGACGCCCTCACCGAAATCGGACGCCTCTCCGAAGCCGACACCCTCGAAATCTCCGACGGCCTCCTCGCTGTCGACGTCCCCGTCAAAATCAACAAGCGCATCCGCGACTACGACAACCTCCTCGTCCTCGGCCCTGTCTTTCCCCACGAAGTCGTCGGCTTCTCCGGGGGCAACAAATACTTCTTCCCCGGCATCTCCGGCCCCGAGCTCCTCAACTTCTTCCACTGGCTCGGCGCCCTCGTCACCAACGCCGGCATCATCGGCGTCAAATCAACCCCTGTGCGGAAAGTCGTCGATAAAGCCGCTGCCCTCATCCCTAACTTCAAACGCGCTCTGACTTTCGTCGTCGCCCCCGATAAAAGCCTCTACGGCCTCTTCTACGGCACCCCCGAAGACGCCTGGTCAAACGCCGCCGACCTCTCCAGCCAGGTCCACATCACCTGGGTCGATAAACCCTACAAACAAGTCCTCAGCTGCGCCCCGCCGATGTACGACGAACTCTGGGTCGCCGGCAAATGCATGTACAAACTCGAACCCGCCGTCGCCGACGGCGGCGAAGTCATCATCTACGCCCCACACCTCTCCAGCATCTCCGTCGTCCACGAACACATCATCAAAAAAATCGGCTACCACTGCCGCGACTACTTCGTCAAACAATGGGACCAATTCAAACACATGCCCTGGGGCACCCTCGCCCACAGCACCCACGTCCGCGGAGCAGGGGAGTACGACCCAGCCACCGGCATTGAAAAACTAAGAGTCAACGTCATCCTCGCCACGCAAATCCCCGAAGAAGTCTGCAAACAAATCAACCTCGGCTATCGCGATCCGGCAACGATTAATGTGGAGAGCTTTGCGAATCGGGAGGCTGAGGGCGTGTTGCTGGTGAGAAAGGCAGGGGAGCAGCTCTTCCGTCTGAAAGGCGAGCGGGGGGTGTAAACCCCCTGTCTTCAATTCTTCAAAAATGGACACCACAGCCCGTAGTTCAATGCGAGATTTTCTCACCGCAGCGGGCATAGCACCTTGATAACAATCTATGGACCTCCTCACCTACAAAACCTACTCCGCCACCGCCGAATTCGACGCCGACTCAGAAACCTTCCACGGCCGAGTCCTCGGCATCCGTGACGTCGTCACCTTCCAGGGCACCAGCGTCGCCGAACTCAAACAAGCCTTCCAGGACTCCGTCGACGATTACCTCGACTTCTGCAAATCGCGCGGCGAAAAACCAGATAAACCCTACTCCGGCAAATTCGTCCTCCGCATCGCCCCAGCGCTTCACCGCAACCTGAGTGAATACGCCGAACAACACGGCCAAAGCTTAAACTCTGTCGTCGAAACCCTGATCGCCAATAACATCACAACGCCTGCGACTTCCAAGCGAACAACGAAGTCACGTCGAAAAGCCTGACTAACGACCCAACGGCTATATGGTGCTGGCATTTCTAGTGTTGCTTCCAATTGGGATTGGTCAGTACTGTTTTGGCAGAAACATTCCCATATCAATCACCATCATACTCGGGTCCAATCTCAACAATGGCTTCCCCAATCACTCCAAGCTTCAAACGCACGTCCCCTCTCCTCATCATTTCCATCGCCTTCATCATCGCTGCGATCTATTCCTCGATCTCTGCAGCGATGTACTATCTCCAGTTGACCAGCGCCGCATCCTTGGAGTTGGAAATCACCTTGAGGGTTTCAGCGGCTTGTTTAGCCACTGCATGCCTGGTTGGAATGATTTGCGCTTCTCTTCAAACACCGTCACTCAAACAGATAAATACAATTCTGGCTGGTTATCTGGTTGCTCAGCTGATGTCATTGTTTGGGGATGGACTTATTCAGACACTGGAAGCGTTTGCGGTCGAACGCTCCATCGTTTGGTCGCTGGGAGTTCTCTACGGATCATTGCGTTTTGTCGTTTCCACGCTCATCCGAATTGTCTTTTTTGGTCTTCCAGTTAGCCTCGGATTGTATTTCGCTTACCGACCTCGAATGCCTCTAGGACTTGCCTTGTTGGTTTGCCTGACATACGTCCTGCAAATAATCCCCTTCTGGACTCCACAGTTCGAAGATCTCAATGTCCCCAGAATTGTCATTCTCAGCAGCGCCGCCGCCCTCCCAGGCCTGTGGCTCCAGCTTTCCGCCATTGGCCTCCTGTTACGCCATTATGCACCCACTGTTCTCAATCTTCAGTACCATGAGCCTGATAATCTCGTGAAAACAGAAGTCTGATTCTACATTCGAACATTTTGCCCACCCCTCACTCCCGCAGCTTCCACGGCTCATCCGCATAAAACTCCACGAACCCACACCCGCCACACACCCACGCTGAAACCTTCGTCGACATCTTCCCCTTAAACAACCAGTTCTCCGGTGTCTTGAACGTCGCCACGGTCATATCGAGTTCCATATTCGCCTCGCCGTGATCCACCGCCATCGCATCCGCGATCACTTCCTTCGACCCACACTTCGGACACGTATTGCTCTGCTTCATAACTCTCTCTTTGACCCAGATAAAAACAACGATGCGATCGCCGCTCTGATTATGATCGCCTCACTCCATCCTATCCAGCACAAGTTTCATCCAGTCCGATGATTAAGAATCAGCGACGACCGGTCGCACGCTCGATGCCCCAGCGTCTCGAAGCCTCGTCCCTACAAAGATGATCCTCAGACTGCCCGTCTTAAAATTACGAAAACAAAATTGCGCATCCCTATCCCTCACACCACAAACACCTTCCGCATTTCCCTTTCATCCCCCCTCGCAAACACGATGTCTATTAACCCTTATTCGCGCAACACTTCCCGGTAGAGTAGAGAGCCAAGTGAAGTGCAAACCCATCACTCCCTTCTCCCCCCGGGAGAAGGTGGCAGCGCTTCGCTGACGGATGAGGGATCTCTGCGAATTTCGTAAAGCCCACATCCCTCTTGAAACCGTCAACGGCCCCGTATTCGTCCCTTCTCCCTTGAGGTGGAAGCAAGGAGTTTGCTCTCGCCGAGAAGGCGAGAGTGAACGACGCGGTAGTCTTCTCAGGAATGGTGCCCTAAGGGCGGATGAGGGTGAGCGATAGGCACCAACAGACTCCCAACACCACAACCACCCCCAGGCAGTATTCAGACCAAGCCCTAAGCCCCAACCCCTACAACCCCAGTTCGGAACCAACGTCCCATGCCCGCGACTCTCCTTTACTGCCGACAACGCAAGTCTCCCCAAAGACTCGCAACCCCGGCCAGGATATCCCAAGCATGGCTTTCATCAACCTCAACCCCCAGCATCATCGGACCGACGAGGCAGCCCCTCGTCGTGAACACTGTTCTTCAGCGGTGGACCATGAAAAAGTCAGCCAGTGCCAAGGACGCCCTCAACAGCTTCCGCTCCGATGTGACCACCTACGATGCAAGCAGTCGCAAAACCAAACCGTTCCGAACTGGTCTTTTACAAACACCATGCCTCAACCAACAAGCTCCGTGCTGACCCGCGAGCTTTATTTTGTCGCCCCCTTGTATCTTCAACCATTCTCCATGACGATGCACAAATCCGATCCCCTCTCCCTATCGAGACGACCCCATGGCAACGACGTCACCGAGCCCACCCCCAAAAGGACATCGACTGCTGACCTGGTCGTTGCTCATCATTCTTCCTCTGATCATCTCTGCCATTCCAGCCTGCGTTCTTTTCGCGCCGGTCGATCCCATCTTGTCACTGACTTGTGGGCTATTGGCTCCGGCTGCGTGCGTCTTCCTGTCATCGCTCATCGCGATCGGGAAACTCACGTTCCGCCAGGGAGCAATCATTTTTCTGGGCACGGTGCTCGCCCCAGCCTTCACGCTATTGCTCGCAGCAATCATTCCCTCTTCGCTCTATCGGCTGATCCCAATCCGTTACGGCAGGGACAGCGTGATGTTTGATTTCACCTGCGCATCGCTGACGATGTGGCTTTTCATTGCGTGCCTGTTCGTGCTCGCCTTTCGTCGACGGCTTCCGACCGTCTTTATCCCTGCGATCGGGGTCTCGGCCGTCATCGCGCCGGCGCTAGCCTGCATGCTGGTTCTGACTCCCGACGGATTTGCCATCCCGCGAGATCCAACATTCGAGCGTGCGGTCATTTTCTACTCAATCTTCTCATTTCCAGCGATCGTCCTCGGCATCCTCCTCTTTCTCTACGCTAACGTCATCCGAAACGACCAGTTCCCCGAACTGATGTACCTGCCAGATGAGGGGCCATCTCCGACACCTTGATACTGCCATGTGTCGACGACCGAACCCGCCGTCACTCCGGCCTGTCATTCCCACCTGCCCAGCGTGACTCCTTTCGCCGCCACGGCTTCCTCGTTTTCTCTGGCCCTGCTAGAATCCCCGTTTTGGCGATTCAAACCAATTCCCCCTGCAAAGGATTCGATCTGTGCGCTGGAGCAAGACATTCATCCCGACTCTCAAGGAAGTTCCCTCGGATGCTGAGATTCCCAGCCACCAGCTGATGCTCCGAGCAGGACTCATTCGACAGGTCATGGCCGGCGTTTACACCTATCTGCCGCTCGGCCTGCGTGCGCTGCAGAAAGCGCAAGCCATCATCCGCGAAGAGATGGAAAAAGCAGACGCCGTCGAAATCCAGATGCCCTCGCTGACGCCTCAGGAGCTTTACCACCGCACGAACCGCATCGAAGCGTTCGGC
Organism: Lacunimicrobium album; assembly: GCF_052161635.1. Lineage (GTDB taxonomy): Bacteria > Planctomycetota > Planctomycetia > Planctomycetales > Planctomycetaceae > SXPC01. The sequence continues at coordinate 3,015,720 of NZ_CP197413.1, read as the reverse complement.
AATATCCTGATGAAATTCGAGATCACCCGACGCGATTCCCGCGTTCCGCTGGCGCTCGGCCCAACGCACGAAGAAGTCGTCACCGACCTGATCGCGCGTCACATCACCAGCTATCGCCAGCTTCCGCTGACCGTTTATCAGATGACCAGCAAGTTCCGCAACGAAGAACGCCCCCGCTTCGGCGTCCTGCGGACCAGTGAATTCCTGATGAAAGACGCCTACAGCTTCGGCACCAGCCTGGAACAGCTCAACGAAGCTTACCAGAAAATGTACGATGCGTACTGTCGCATTTTCACCCGCTGCGGACTCGAGTATCTTCCGGTCGAAGCCGAGTCAGGTCCCATCGGCGGCGACGGGTCTCACGAATTCATGATCCCGGCTGGTAACGGGGAAGACAAAATTGTCTACTGCAAAGCCTCTGGCTACGCCGCCAACCTCGAACGGGCAGAAACGGGTCGCAAGTCTCCAGAAATCAAAACCGCGGACGGGGCAGGGGAGTTGAAGAAAGTCTCCACGCCAAACGTTGGCAGTATCGAATCGGTCGCGAAATTCCTGAAAGTCCAGCCAACGCAAGTCGTTAAGACGCTGATCTATGTCGCAGACGGCACACCGGTCGCCGTCCTGGTGCGTGGTGATCACGAAGCCAATGAAGGCAAGATCCGTCGTGCCCTCGGCGCATCTGCTGTGGAACTGGCCGATGTCAAAACGATCGAAAAGGTCACCGGAGCCCCTGTTGGCTTCGCTGGCCCCGTCGGTCTGACCGTTCGCGTTATTGCGGACCACGATGTTCCCTCCATTAAAGACGCGGTTGTCGGCGGCAACGAAGCGGACATGCACTACACAGGCGTCAATGTCGGTCGAGATTATCAGCTCGAAACGACCTACGACCTCCGCAATGCGGTCGCCGGCGACCCCTGTCCGAAGTCCGGCGAGCCGATGGAGTTCGTCCACGGCATCGAAGTCGGCCACGTCTTCAAACTGGGAACCAAGTACTCCAAAGCACTGGATGCCCTCTTCGTTGACGAGAACGAACAGCGTCACCCGATGATCATGGGCTGCTACGGCATTGGCGTGAATCGCATCATCGCGGGGTTGGCCGAGACTCGCTTTGACGAGAAGGGCTTGATCTGGCCGATGACAGTCGCCCCTTACGAAGTCCTGCTCGTCCCGCTGAACATCGGGGATGCGGACACAATGCAGCTGGCAGAGAAGGTTTACGCCGAGCTCCGATCGCAGGGCGTGGATGTTCTGATGGATGACCGAGACGCCCGTCCAGGCTTCAAGCTCAACGATGCGGACCTGATCGGCATCCCTCTCCGCGTCGTCATTGGAGGGAAAGGCCTCAAGGAAGGGATTGTGGAATGCAAACTGCGGACAGCAGCAGAACCGGAGAAGGTTCCGGTCGCACAAGCAGTGGCTCATGTCCTCGAGAAAATTGCTCAGGAAAAAGGCAAGCTTGCTGCGTAGAATGACAAAGATATTGGCATATGCCATGAGGGAGTGAGAAAATGTCTGAATCGCAAACACGACGCGAATTGCTCGAATCGACACATGATTTTCCGTGCCAATATGTGATCAAGGCGATCGGGAAAACAGAAAACGATTTTCAGTTTCGCGTTGTTTCTGCGGTTCGGGAAGCCCTCGCCTGGGACTTCGATCCGCCCTGCGAGACTCGGGAAACAGCGGGTGGAAAGCATATTTCGGTGACGTTTGACCTGAAAATGCAAAACGCAGATGAAGTGCTGAAAACTTATGGTGAACTAATGAAAACTGAAGGCCTGGTTGTGCTGCTTTAGTTGGCAAAAAAAAGCGTAAAACGCAGCAAAAAATACTGGTACGTCGCCAGAATGGAGATCTTCCCGAAGATCCTCAAAAAATTCTGGTACAGTACTTGCCTTACCAGTTAGACACCGTCATCCTGACGGTACAGCTGATCGACTTCTTTCGATCAGCCCCCGCCTCCATCGGCCCATCAACTGGGCTCCCGCCACCTGGAACATCAGGGAAAGGATGTATTCTATGCGTACCTCAAGCGAAGACTTTGTAGAAGTCAACGAATGGCAAACGGCTATCGGGATTGAGCACACCCCGGGCAGCCGTACAAATCACGTCATGCTGGTTCTGGTTGGGATTCTCTTGGTGAATGTGGGTTATTTCATGGCGTTTCACGACGTGAATACCTTCCTGAAGATGTTCCACTGATTCGGTGAAATAAAAAAACCAGCCGAAGCGTGAGGCTCCGGCTGGCGGGTTGTCGGTGACGTTCGGAAAGTCAGTCAGGGTGTCGGTTGGCCGCCGATGGTTGTTAACTGCTGGGCAGCGACGGCTGCCTCAGATTACTGAAAAAACGGGCTATTTGTTCCTTGGGCTGAAGCAGGGATCGCATTGACCGGTTTGTTGTTGCTGACTGTTGGCCAGCCGTATTGAGTCGGGCGTGGCTGAGCAGGCATTTGGTAGACTGGTGCAGGTTGTTGGTAAACAGGGTATTGCTTTGTCTGGTAAACAGGTCTAAACGGTTGTTGGTAGACAGGAGCCGTCTGGACGGGACGGTAGCCTGCTGGGAAGCATCCGACGCCAGGGATGCAGGTCTGGTTTTGTTGTTGGACTGGGTTGTAATAGACGGGTTGTTGCATTTGTGGTGGGCAAACGCCGCCGGGGCAGCTCTGAGGGGCGTAACGGACTGGCGTTGGGCAGACTCCGCCTGGGCATGATTGCTGTTGTGGGGCAAAGATGTTGGGCAGGCCGAGGAAGGCAGTCCTGGTTTCGGCGGCTTGTGAAGTTGAAGTCAGGCCACCAATCAGAGCGACCCCGAGAGCTGAGTTGAGGAGGAGAGTTTTCATAGTGAGATTCCTTCTTGGGAATAGTTTGTTTGAGAAGTCTCGCATCACAAATGGTTGCGAGTATGAGTCATGATGATATGCACGAGTCGTGCCAAAAGTACTCTGGGTGTTGTTAAATTGTAAGAAGTAGGTGATTGTGTAGTCGTAGTGATGTCAAAACGCTTGTTCTGCGGTTGTTTTTAGATGTGTATTGTTATCATATAGTCTGTCTATGGTGGTCAAAGTGTTGCATTTCTTGCATACCTTGCAAAGTTGACAAAGTAAAAATTGCTATTGACTGGAAATTACCGGCGTCAAAGTCGACGGTGCTTTCCCATCTCACCAAATGTCAAGAGCAAAATACATTTGGCACAGCTCGTGCAATATGTCCTCACCATGACCTGACACGTGTCGGTCAAACATCAGGAGATGAGCCTCAGACGTCAGCGGAAACTCAAGCAGGAACCTTGAGAGCTGATAGACGAGTGTCAAAGTGAAATCAGAAGGATCGCCAGGAGGTGCCCCATGTTCTTCAATATGAATCAAAACGGAACTCAGAAACTTAATAACAAAAAACAAGCCAACAATTGGATCAAGGTCCTGGCTGCCAGCGTGATCATGATGACAAGTGTCATGACCGTCTCAGCGGGAGATGTTCCTAGCCCATTCGCTTGTGTCTGCGAAAGCATGACTGGCGGCGTTGCTGCTAAGAACGGTGGTCTGGTTCAGACAGCCAAAGTCGATAACGAAACCCAAATGAAACTGACTTACCGTTACAGCAATCCTGAACTGGTCAGTTTCACCAGCGGGGTGACCTGGGCTCAGTCGGTCAACCTCTATAAAGAGACGGCTCAGATGATCGATTCACGCCACGTGAATCCTGTTGACTATAAAACCCGTACTAACCAAGGCATCGACAACCTGATCGCTGCTCTGGGCAACCAGGCGTTTCTCCAGACGTCTCGTTCACGAGTCGATCAGGCCAAAATGGCTCGACTGGTTCAACAACTCGAAGGTGTCAAAGCCACTTTCGAAGCCAAGAACGCTGACGATGCCCTGCGAGTGATGAACTGGGCGGGATACGCCTTCCAAAGCGAACTGGGCAGTAACCCTGTCATCGTCGCGATGGAATTCATCAACGGAACCCTGGATTCGCTCGACCCATATTCTTCACTGGTCCCTACCGACCGAAACGGCGGTCCTCGCGTGGAAGCTAACCCCAATCAGGTGGCTGCCGGGAACGTCGTCGGGATTGGTGTGGAACTGAAAGCCGAAGAAGCTGGTGCCCGAATTGAACGTGTCTATCAAGGTGGCGGTGCCGAAGCTGCGGGTGTCAAACGTGGTGACCTGGTTGTCGCTGCGGGTGGACAACCCCTGGCTGGCAAGACTTTGGATGACATGGCCAACCTGATCAAAGGTGTCAACGGTTCTCAGGTTCTTTTGTCCCTCAAACGTGGTGAATCGAATCCATTCGTTGTCAACATTGTCCGTAAACCAATCGAGATCAAATCGGTCTCAGAAGTTCGCATGATGGAAGACGGCGTTGGTTATGTCCGCATCGACAAGTTCGCTGAAGATACCTCTTCTCTGCTTGATCAGGCTCTCTGGACCCTGCACAAACAAGGAATGTCATCTCTGGTGATCGACCTTCGCGGTAACCCTGGTGGTCTTCTGACCTCTGCCATCTCGCTGTCTGACAAGTTTCTGCCTTCTGGGACGATCGTCTCAACCAAAGGCCGTACTTCGGCTGACAACACCCTGGAATCTGCTGTCTATGCTCAAACCTGGAAAACTCCCCTTGTTGTTCTTGTCGACCGTAACTCTGCTTCAGCGAGCGAAATCTTTGCTGCTGCGATTCAAGACAACAAGCGTGGTGTGATCGTCGGTGAAAAGAGCTATGGCAAAGGAACGGTTCAAACTCACTTTCCTCTTCAGACCGTCAACGGCCAACTGAAGCTGACCACTGCCAAGTTCTACTCTCCTTCGGGACGCGAAATGGCTGGTCAAGGCGTGACTCCTGATATCAAGGTGAACATTGACCGCAACGACTACAACTCAACCGACCTTGTCCTGACTGCTGCGATGACGGCCTTCCGTAGCTCAGCTCCTCAGAACATGGTGACCCTCCGATAATTTTGAAGCACCTTTGATTGTCTCCTGATGGTTCCAAGAAACGGCGTGCAGCGAAAGCTGGACGCCGTTTTCTTTTGTTAAGAGTCGAAGATCCAGACTCAACGCAAAGGCGCGAAGGCGCCAAGGAAAACCAAGGGGTGAAAAGAGCAGGGGGAAAGATGCTGAATCGTGAAAGTGATATGGTGAGGGGGATTAAGTGGGAAAAATGTCTCATAAGGTGTTGTTTGTGGGAGAATAGTAGGGAATCGTCTTTTCTTGGGTAAATTTTACATTCTGCGCAGCTTACCTGAGGGCTGCAGGGTTCCTGAATCGTTGGTTACTCGTTGTATCTCCTTATTTTAGAATGATTTGTGTTTTTGTATTTGTGTTAGTATGGGTAACGTGTGGTGTTTTGGAGGAGTGGGAAGAGACATTGACCTAATCGGCACAATGGGTAGAATTCGAAAAGTTTGATGGCTGGAGACTTGACGGGATTAACGGACCTGATCTCGCCCTCAAGCGATCGGTCGACACAAAGGACGGTTTCGCCTTCCTTTTGATACTTAAAAGCGTTCAACCTGCAGGGAAGTTTGCGGGTTTGTTCAAAGGATGGAGCTTATTTATGAAAACGGTTTTCACCACTGGCGAAGCCGCAAAGATTTGCAAGGTGAGTCAGCAGACGATTATTCGCTGCTTCGACTCGGGACAACTGAAGGGTTTCCGTGTTCCCGGATCTCGTTTCCGACGGATTCCGCGAGATGTGCTTTATAAGTTCATGAAAGACAACCAGATTCCGACCGATGCCCTGGAATCGGGTAAGCGCAAGGCGCTGATCGTCGACGACGATGTCGAGCTGGTGGAACTGATGAAAGATGTGCTCGAGCGGGACGGACGATTCGAAGTCCGCTCGGCCAACAATGGCTTCGACGCCGGTATGATGGTCCGCGAATATCAACCTGATGTTCTGGTCCTCGACTTCATGCTGCCGGATATTAACGGCAAGGAAGTTTGTACCCGCGTTCGTAGCGACTCCAGCCTGGATGATGTCAAGATATTGTGCATCTCGGGGATGGTGGAACAAGAACAGATTGAAGAACTCAAGAAGTCTGGTGCCAACGACTTTTTGCAGAAGCCTTTCGACCTGGAGACTCTGGTCGATCGTATCTGCAAGCTGGTTGGGATCGAGTCGCCGACTGCGGCTTAGTGTGAGTTAAAACCAAAGAGTTTCATGGCTGGCGATTAGTTAGTCAATGAGACTCAATATCTGCCTAGCGCCCACCCTCATCCGTCAGCGAAGCGCTGCCACCTTCTCCCCTCAAGGGAGAAGGAACGGGAAATTGAAAAACCCTTCGAATGCGTTCGGAGGGTTTTCTTTTTGGATAGCCGACGATTTGCGATGCGATCCAACCGGGAAGGCAGAAGCGAACCACGGATAAACACGGATGGACACAGATAAGAGATGAAGAACATCTTCCTCTTTTCTCTGCGTCTATCTGCGGTTGAAATGTTTTTTCTTATCCGTGTGTCTTCGTGTTTATCCGTGGTTCGGTTTTGTCTGAACTGATTCGGTGCTGGTATTGATGAGTTGACTATGAGTAATGAAACAAAGCCTGTTGTAATTGATGCGGCGAAGTTGGCGGCGATGGGGGAACTGGCTGGCGGGGCGGGGCATGAGATTAATAATCCGCTCGCGGTCATTTTGGGGAAGGCTCAACTGCTGATGCGCGACGAGGTCGATCCTCGTCGGAAGGCGGATCTGCAGGCGATTGCGGGGCAGGCGCTGCGGATTAAGCAGATGATCGGCGATCTGATGTTGTTCGCGAAGCCTCCTGTGCCGTTGAAGAAGATGTTTGATGCTGGCAGCGCGGTGGAAGCGGTCGTCAAAAAAATGAGAGCGGAGTTTGCGGCTTCATCGGTGGAACTGGAAACGGAAATCGCGGAGGGGATCACGCTGAATGCGGATCAGACGCAGTTTGAGATTGTCGTCGCCGAGCTATTGCGGAATGCGATGGCGGCGTGTGTGTTGACAGAAGGTGGCGAGAAGAGCGTTCAACTCGGGCTGTTCTCGGACGAAGGAAAAATCAGTCTCGTCGTTGAAGACAATGGGGTCGGGTTCAGTGAGAAGGATCGGGTGCATGCGTTTGACCCATTTTATTCGGGTCGGGCAGCGGGGCGGGGATTGGGGTTTGGGTTGTGTAAGTGCTGGCGGATTGTGGAAGGGCATGGGGGGACGATTGGGATTGAAGCGGGCGATGGGGTGACGCGGGTGGTTGTTTCGTTCTAGGAATGAACGCAGGGCGAAGAGATCCTGACTCAACGCAAAGTCGCGAAGACGCAAAGTGGAAAAATGTGGTGATCCTTCGCTGCGAAATCTTCGTATACTCCATCTGATCATGCATTATCAGGGGAGACGGGATGTCGAAGGCAGTACGGTGTCAGTGTCCGCAGTGTCGGAAGATGTTGGCGATTTCTCGTCGGGAGAAGTTGGGGACGCATGTGATTTGTCCGGGGTGTGAGCATGAGATTCTGCTCCAGGAATATGTGCCGCCTGAAGTTGACATGGTCGAGGAGGAGGATGACGGTTCGTTAATGCCAGCGGTGGTTTCGAGTGCTGCGACGGAGAGTGTGGGAGCGGGCATTGCTGGAGTGAAGGTGCCGGAGGTGACGGCGGTTTTGTCGGGGAAGAAGAAGCGTCGTCGGAAGGTGACGACAGTCGTCGAGATGGATGAGGAACAGCAGGATCTGCGGCCGGTGATCTGGACGGCGGTGAAGGGGGCGGGGATCGGGGCGGCGCTCATGCTCTTTTTCGATTTCATGACCGGCTTTGGTTATGGGTGGGGAACGCTTCTGGGGAGCGGGTTGACGTTCATGAAGAGTTCGATGGGGTTTCGTCCGATGCTCTCGCTGCTGATCTTCAGTATGAGCGGGATCATTGTCGGGCTGACCGTCGGGCTGTTTGTCCGAAGGCAGCAGAATGAGAAGTCGACCAGGAAGGCTCAGAATGTGGCGGGGATCGTCACGTTTGCGACACTGGCAATCCTTCATCAAGTTGTTTATGTCGCTGTGATGGCGATGTTCATGTATCCTGCTGTTTCGACAATGGTGATTCCGGATGAGGATGTGATTGCGTACGTCGCGGATGGGATGATGGCCGAAGATGAGCAGCCACAGGTCGATCGGTTGATGGGGGATGCAGCCGAGTATTATCCCGAAGAGTACTGGAGGCGAGCCGAAGCCGAGTGGCAGGGGTTGGGGAAAGACGACAAAGAGAAACTGCGAGCGGACGAACGAGGGACTCGTCGCAGCCTGGTCGTCTGGACTGGAGTCTATGCGGTGATCAATCCGGTTTACTGGACGCTGTGGATTGGGCCCTGGGAGGTGTGCTGGATGTTTTTTGCGTCGGTGACGGGGTGGTTTTTTGCGCGGGAGGAGATGTTTGGGTGAGGGGAGAGAGAGGGAAGATTTTGCCTGTTATTGTATAGGCAATTGATAGCGTACGCTTGCCTAGCGCCCACCCTCATCCGTCAGCGAAGCGCTGCCACCTTCTCCCCTCAAGGGAGAAGGGACATGGGATGGAGAAGGGAAAGAGACTGGCTGCTCTTTTTTTGCCTTGTTTTGTTGATAGCGGTCCCAGAGTTTGCCGAAGGTTTGGGAGCTGTCCCAGTAGAGTTTGTTGACGTCTTCGACGGTGTCGGCGGTGACGCGGAAGTAGCAGATGGCCATTTCGTCGGTGGAGTTGTCGCCCCAGTCGACCGGTTTGGGGGGTGAGTTGAAGTTCAGCGGGTTGCCCGTGGAGTTGTCGAACCAGCAGTCGAGGATGATCTTTGTGCCGGCGGGGAGGCGGATTGGTTCCTGGTAGGCGTATTCGGTCTGCCAGTAGAAGTCGTAACGGGGGATGTGGATCAGGGGGACTTCGACGCCATTGGGGAGGATGGCGTAGCATTTGGCGGCTTTGCCGAGGAGGTGCATGTGAGGGTTGTTGTTGAGGAGGGTGGTGTCGACGGGGAGGATATATTCGGCGCGGTGGTGATGGTGATTGGCGCCGGCGGGGATGTCGAGATCGACGTTGGCGACCATGATTTCGCAGACGAGCTGGTGGGCAGTCGGTGGGGCGAAGTAGATGGCGAGGCGTGAGACGTCTTTGACGGGACGTCCGACGGGGTGATAGTGGATCTGCATGACGACGTCGGAGTTTTTCCAGAGTGGGCGTCCCATGTGAGCGGGAAGCCGGGAGGGCATGCGGCCTGGACCCCAGCTGCCGAGGGAGCCTTTGGAGGGGAAGCCGGTGACGCCGAGGCTGCTGTATCCGGGGGAGGGGTCGGCTGCGTCGAGCTTACGGGCGTGTCCCTCGGTATCGATGAAGAAGCCGCCGTGGTGGACGACTTCGACGGCGCCGGGCTGAAACTCGATCGCGGACACGAGGCGGTCCTGCAGGAGGCCGGTCGGGAGGATGAAGTGTTGATAGATGTCGGGGCCGTCTGCGGGGACTTCGAAGGGTTCGGGCATTTCGAGGATGAGGTCGGGGGTGCCGAGTTGCCAGCCGTCGCGGAACTTGGGAGGGCTGGGGCCGGTGGCTGGATCGCCTTGAGGCATGCCGGCGGTGATCCAGTCTTTGATGAGATCGCGCTCTTCGTCGGAGAGGAATTGTTCGTTTTTGAAGTGGCCGTAGTTCGGGGCGGCGTGCCAGGGGGGCATGAGTTTCTTCTCGACGGCGAAGTCGATCTGGTCGGCGTGGCGTTTGGCGTCTTCGTAGGTGAGAAGAGAGAAGGGGGCGACCTGGCCGGGGCGGTGACAGTTGGCGCATTCGCGGTAAAGGATGGCGGCGATGGCACCGTGATAGGTGACGGAGGAATGGCTGCGGTTGGTCGTTTGTGCGATGCGGCAGCCGATGGCTTTGTTGTGTGGTGTGGTGACGGGGAAGCCACGGGCGAGCGAGTCCAGTACGTCGGAGAGGTCGTTCGTGGTGGGTGCGAGGCGCTTTTTCCCGATACTGGCGTAGAGGTCATCGATGCGGCCGGAGTAGGCGATGCTGTTGTGCGAGTCGATGACGACGGCTTGGGGGGTGATCGTCGCGCCCCATCGCTGGGCCAGTTCGTTGTTGTGATCGCAGAGAATCGGGAAGCTGATCTTGAACCGGCGGCGGTGCTGTTCGATCTCTTCAGGAGTTGCGATGACGTCAGAAACGACGCCGATGAACTTGATGCCGTAACCTGCGTAGCTGGTACTCAGCTGGTTCAGCAGGGGGGTGTAGTAATTGCTGATGGGGCAGTGGAGGGAGACGAAGAGGTAAACGGTGGAAGATGGCTGCGCGGTTGTTGGTTCGACAGACCAGGGGACATTGTTGGTCGTGGGGACGTAGGGAACGAATGCCTGAGGGGGTTGCGGCTCGACGTGATGGGAGCGCGTCGCGGAATAGACGCCCCAGGCAGGGAGTAAAAGCGCAATGAGAATGAGCAGCCGAACCACGGACTTTCCTCCTTGAAATGGTGATCCGAGGGGGGAAATCTATGGGAAAGGGGGTGTTGGGGGCAAGAGGAGGTCGGGGGGGGAGGTGGGATTAGAGAATCAGACTGACTTGCCGAGAAGCGAGAAGCCGATGATGAAAAAGGTAGTGAAAACGATTTTGGTCAAGGAGGGTATTGTGAAGAGGTGCTTTAAATGCGCAGTTTTTGTGAGTAGGAATGTTCCAACTTCGATTTGCGTCATTTTTCTTCAAGAGCGACTGTATTTAAAAAACTAAACAGCTCGGAAGAATATGCGAAAGAATTCAGCGGGCGATTATTGGGGATCTCAATATATGTCGCAAGAGCACTGCATTTTATTTCTCGTACATGAAGTGATTTTCCAGATATTTCGAAGGCATATAAGTCCTGGGTACCAGTTATCGAATAGACCACGACCAAATCATGAACTAAGATATCTCTTGATAAGGGTAACGAGCCCTTATCGATTGATGAATAATAAATGTCAGTCGATGGCGATTTGACTTCAGAATACAGAGCTGGCTGGATAAAAGAATACTCTCCTTTATATTTTTTGGGATAGCGAAATCTCCACCCTTGCTTTGCTTTTTCAATAATCACCAGGGTAAAAATGCCGGAGGCATGCTTCTCGACAGACGTCTCTCCAAAAGACGCGTGACCGCAAACGTCCTGCGGCTCCGTGATTATGATCCGATGGGTCCGCCTATCTCTTACAACGGTTACATCAACCGACTCTTCAACCTCTGGATGTACAACGACTCTTACGTCGATAGGAACGTAAAGAAATGTGCTAATACTATACCACAACGCATATCCCAGTGTGATGGCCGCAACAGAGATGAAGAGAGCGGAGATGTTTTTTGTTGTTTTAGACAATTAATAGATTCCTTCGTGGAGGTGCGGTTATAAACTCTCGCTCACCAACTCACCATCCGCGGCACTGATGCCTTCTACTTCAACGCTTCCATCACCTGCGGGCTGGCCGTGTTGCATTGGTTGCTCGCGGTTGAGCCGAGGGTGAGTCTGAGGAAGTGTTCGGTTTCTTTGTCGAGTTGTTTGTGCGGTTGGAACTCACTTGCGATTAGTGAGGCGGCGAGGGTGCCGGCGAGTCAGGCGAGTTTGTTGTTGGTCGAGTCGGGGATGTCATTTTTCTTACCGTGGAAGCTGAGTTCAAGGAACGATGGGGGGATAGCTTCGCTAGTGTGTCGGCATGATCTGCATCGACAACGATACCGCCATCGAAATAAAAAAACGCACCAATCACTTTTTTATCGCTTTAATGCGGGATAATTCATAGTTTGAAATGGTAAACTCAATGAACGTCTTTACTCCATGGTCCCGTACCCATTCAAAATGTTTTTTCGCGTCATCGTCATTCTTATTGGCTAGACATTCGAGTCCAAGGTAGCAGTGCAGTTGAGTCAACTCGCCACTGCTGAGTGCAGTTTTCATCATCTGCGCTTTTTTCATTCTTCCATTCAAGTATTGAACAAATTCGTAAGGCCATTCAGCTGCCACACTATTGCTAAGTTCCCGGAATTGTTCAGCATCAATCTGTTGATCCAAGATACGAGCCGACAGGTAGCCCATGATTGCTGCATGTCCCGCCTCAGGGTCAACTTCATATGCTTTGAGAAAAGCGTCCAGAGCGTCGGGTGATCGCTGTATCAGCAGAGCTGATCCGAGCAGTGAATGTGGCATCGAGCCAGTATCGCCAAGTTCAATAGATTTCCTGAAGTCGACGATGGCTTTCTCATTTTCCTTCAAGGCAAGCCAGGTATGGCCACGTCTCGTATAGGCAGAAGAGCCATCTGGACGTTGACGTATGACTTCTGAAAAATCAGCGACGGATTTTTCATACTCCTGCTTCCCATGCCAGACCAATCCACGACCAGACAAGGCTTCAGCAGTTCCCGGGGCCAGCTTTAATGCTTCGTCAAAATCTGAGAGAGCTCGATCAGATTCCCCTTCGTTGAAATACGCCCAGCCTCGTGCTTGGTAAGTCAGTGAGTTTTTTTGGTCATATTTTAGTGACTTGTTGTAGCCTTCTATCGATTCCTCAAACTCAAACGTAGCATACGATAAATCAGCCATCAGCTTATAGGCTTGAGCATTCTCGGGATCTACCTTTAACACCTGTCTGCATTCTTTATCAGCGAGATCAGTTCGACCAAGATTGTTCCAGGTAGACGCACGTCCGAGTATCAGTCTTACATTATCTGGCTGCTTGACAAGAAGCGTGTTCAAGTAGTCGATAGCAGATTGATCTGCAGACAGCACGCAACTTCGGTTGACCCAGCCCAATTGACCATTATTGATTCTCAATGTTCCCGCTTGTACTTCCTGAACAACGGCTGGCTGACCGGGCCATCCGTCACCAATCTCTTTGCCGTCCGATACTAATTTGGTGTCCTGGCTGACAATCACAAGGTCGCCGGGTTTAAACTCAGCGGCGAAAGCGTTATTCGAGACGCAAATAAGAAGGCATGACAGTCCTGTTGTGAATAACCAAACCATGCAGGAATAAGCTTTCATTTGAAACACTCCGACTATAGGCGGCAAGTTCTTCTGTATTTCGCGACACTACCAACTCACCATCCGCGGCACGGACGCCTTTTGCTTCAACGTCTCCATCACCTGCGGACTCGCGGTGTTGCATTGGTTGCTGGGGGTTGAGCCGAGGGTGAGTCTGAGGAAGTGTTCGGTTTCTTTGTCGAGTTGTTTGTGAAGCTGGAACTCGCCTGCAACCAGTGAGGCGGCGAGGGTGCCGTCGAGGTAGGCGAGTTTGTTGTTGGTGGTGGCGGGGAGGCGGGGGTGGTCGTCGAGGATGCCGACGAGGTTTAAGGGGTCGGCTGCAGAGAGGGTGATGAGCTCGGGGGTGGGTGACATTTCGTCGCGGATTTCTCTTAAGCGGGTGACGGCGTCGGGGAGGGCGAATTGTTCGCCGGCGACCCCTTTGATGAAGCGTCCGCCGCGGATTTCGCCGCGGGCTTCCATGCGCCGGTAGGTGGAGACGAGTTGCCACCAGGGTGGGGCGCCTTGTTCGCGTTGGAGGAGGTCTTTGAAGATGACGCCCCAGCGCCGCAGGAGCTGCCAGGCCCATTGTTCGAGGGTGGTGGGTGCCCAGCCTTCGTTGCAGTCGAGCGTTAACAATGACCAGCGGCCGGTGGAGCCGGAGATGTGTCGTTGGCGTTGGCGGACGACCTTGGGAAGCTTCTTGTTGTCGTCGGACGTGAGTTGGCCGATGAGGCCTCGCAGGCCGGAGAAGCCGTCGGAGGTGACGATGCCTCTCGATACGAGTTCGCCCAGGCATTCGGTCATTTGTGAGGGGAGGAGTTGCATGGTGGACTGGAGGTCGGTCGCGAAGCTGGCCCCTTTTTCGGTGAGGAGTTCGACGGCTTGTTGGGCGGGGGAGGTGAGGTCGTCGGTGTCTCTCTCGGGGGCGGCGGTGCAGAGCCAGGGGAGGTCTTCACGCAGGAAGAGGCTGATGGGGGCGAACTTGGAGATCGCGGCCATCGGACGGGCTTTGCGTTCCGTGTGGTTGGGGGGGAAGAGGCGGGCCCAGCTGACTTCGCCGGTGAAGCAGAGTTCGTCGAGCCATTCGCGCTTGTAGCCTTCGACACGGGATGTGAGGACTTCCGGTTCCCACGCGGCGGCCTGGATGTCGATCCCCTGCAGTTGGGCGATGGTTTCGAAGAGGCCGTTGGCGTGTTGTTTGTGGTAGCCGGGGAGGAGGCCCTGGTGGCGGGTGAGGTAGCGGATGAAGGTGGGGACGCTGACGGGTTCGATTTGTTGACGGAGACCGTCGACGGTGAGTCGGTGGATACGGGCGAGGAGGCGTCGGTGGCACCAGTCGGGGGGGGATGGTAATTCGGAATTCGGAATTCGGAATTCGTTGGAAGAAGGGGAGGTCGATTCGTTGGTGTGTGGATGCAATGAGTGTTCGGCACTGGCATAGCCAGTGGCACCCGGCGCTAGGGGGGAAGTCGTGCCATGCTCACAGCTTTGAGTGAGCATGTTTGTGCGCGGTTGAGAATCGAGTGGCGTTTGATTTTCCTGTGCGCAGCTGCATGCTTGCTCGGAGCCGCAAGCATGGCACGGGGAATGGGAGTCGAATTGCGCGGGGGAGGTTGCAAGGCCACGAAGCGGCTCGGGCGGAGCCTCGCCCTCCCGGGGGAGTGGATTTCGGAAGCGGCCGCGGATGATGATACCTTCGCCTTCGAGGGCTTCTAGGCAGGCGAAGGTTTGTTCGGGGCGGAGGTGGCAGCGGAGGGCGACTTCTTCGGCGGTGAGGGGGCCTGCGAGTTCCATGAGGCCGCGGATCATGGCGAGTTTGGCGGCGAGGGGGTCCCAGTCTTGTTTGACGGTGGGCGGGATGGTGAGTGGCGGGTTGATGGTGGCGTTGGGGTGGATCGCGAGGAAGGCGGGGAGGCGTTCGGCGGGGGTGAGGAAGCGGGGAGGCGCTAGGCGTTGGGCGCTAGGCGCTAGGGGGGAAGATGGTGTGCCATGCTCACAGCTTTGGGTGAGCATGTGAGTGCGCGGTTGAGGTTGTAATGACGTTTGATTTTCTTGTGCGCAGCTGCATGCTTGCTCGGAGCCGCAAGCATGGCACGGGGAGTGGGCGTCGAATTGCGCGGGGGAGGTTGCAAGGTCACGCAGCGGCTCGGGCGGAGCCTCGCCCTCCCGGGGGAGAAGAGTGGCGATGGTTGCTCGGCTGGAATTGATGAGGGAGGTGATGAAGGGTTTCCAGGGGGTGAGTTCTTCCAGGGGGACGGCGATTCTTCCTAAGAGGAGGTCGTGGAGTTCGTCTTCGTTTCTTATTTTGGGTTGGGCTTCGGTGATGACGGTTTGGATGGCGAGGGGGTCGAGGGTAGTCAGGTCGGTCATCGAGTCGGGGTCGAAGGTGCGGCGTTGTTGGACGGCGCGGGCACGACGGTCCTGGATCTCGCCGCCGTCGAGGAAGGCGTAGGGGTTGGCGTTGAGGAGTTCATAGCTGAAGGGGGAGGGCTCGCGGGTGTCTCGGGCGATCATAGTGATTTCGCCCGACTCGATTTTGCGGAGGACCTCGATGATGCCGGGGAGGTCGAAGGCTTCTTCCATGCAGTCCTGCATCGTCTGTTTGACGAGCGGGTGGTCGGGAATTTCGTGATCGCCGGTGTGTTCTTCCTGGCAGCCTGTGAGCTTGGGGAAGACTGACGTCAGGAGGTCATCGGCGCGGAAGCGCTGGAGTGATGGTGGGACTTTCTTGCCGTTGCGTCGACGTTCGACGAGCAGGCTGTTGGCGACGATCCAGCGCCAGCGGACCTGAAAGGTCGGGACGTAGATGACGGCTTGTTCCAGCATGTTGTAGACGTTGGCGGGGGTCAGCATCGGGAACAGGGATTCGAGCGGGAAGCTGTGCTGAGGGCCGAGGGTGAGGATGAAGCCATCGTCGTCGGCGGTTGCCTGGAGTTCGAAATCGAACGAGCGGCAGAAGCGTTTGCGCATCGCGAGCCCCCAGCCTCGGGTGATGCGACCGCCGAAGGGGGCGTGGACGACGATCTGCATTCCGCCCGATTCGTCGAAGAAACGTTCGAAGACGATGCGTTTTTGTGAAGGGACGACGCCGAGGGAGGCATGTTGAGCGGCAATGTAGTGGAGGGCCTGGAGGGAGAGGTCGGGGGTGGCGCCGCATTCGAGGGAGAGGTCGTCGGCGAGGGTGGCGAAGGAGAGAGGGCTTAGGGCTTGGGGTTTAGGGCTTGCGGGAGAAGGCGCTAGGCGTTGGGCGTTAGGCGCTAGGGGGGAAGATTGTGTGCCATGCTCACAGCTTTGGGTGAGCATGTGAGCGCGCGGTTGAGGGTCGAGTGACGTTTGATTCTGTTGTGCACAGTTGCATGCTTGCTCGGAGCCGCAAGCATGGCACGGGGAAGTCAGAGTTGAGGACACGACAACTGAGGAAAAATTGGGCGCGTATGGTGACGCTTCTTGTGAGCTTTGCTCACCCAACCGTTCTTGTCGAACGGATGGGCCACCCGATCTCATGACTTCGATGATGCGTTGTTCGAGGTCTTCGCGTAGGGAGGAGACTTCTTCGGAGAGTTCGAGGGTGCGGCCGGGGGCTTCGCCTCGCCAGAAGGGGATGGAAGGGGGTTGGCCTTTGGCGTCGGCGACGACGAGGTCGTTGCCTCGCAGGCCCTGGATGCGCCAGCTGGTGTTGCCCAGGAGGAAGATGTCGCCCGCCATGCTTTCGACGGCGAAATCTTCATCGACGGAGCCGACGACGACTTTGCCGTCCCCTTCGTCAACGACGACTCGATAGGAGCCGATTTCGGGGATGGCGCCGGCGTTGTTGATGGCGATGAGCCTTGCGGCTTTGCGGGCGCGGAGTTTCTTGTTGACGTGATCGTGGTGGAGGAACGTCTGTGAGCGGCCGGCATCTTCGGTGAGCCCTTCGCTGAGGATCTTGATGATGTTGTCGAATTCTTCGCGCGTGAGGTCTTTATAGGAATCAGCGGAGCGACAGAGGTTGAAGAGTTCGTCGGTGTTCCATTCGCTGGTCGAGACTTCGGCGACGATCTGTTGCTGGAGGACGTCGAGGGGTTTGTTGCGGATCTGGATGGAGTCGAGCTTGCCAGTGCGGACGGCTCGGATGAGGGCCATCGCTTCGATGAGTTCATCGCGCGTGAGGGCGAGGAGGCGTCCTTTCGGGACCAGTCCCAGGGCGTGACCGGAACGGCCGATGCGCTGCAGGAAGGAGGCGATCGCGCGGGGGGAGCCGATCTGGATGACGAGGTCTATGTAGCCGATGTCGATCCCCATTTCCAGGGACGACGTCGCGACGACGGCTTTGAGTTGACCGGCCTTGAGACGCTGTTCGGCGGAGTGTCGGATTTCGTAGGAGAGGGAGCCGTGGTGTGAACTGACGGCGTCTTCGCCGAGCATCACGGTCAGCTGGTGGCTGATGCGTTCGGCCATGCGTCGGGTGTTGACGAAGATGAGTGTGCTGCGGTGTGAGTTGACGAGGTCGACGATCTGTTCGTAGCACTCGGCCCACTGGTCGTTGGAGCAGACGGCGGACAGTTCGGACTTGGGGGTGAAGATCTGCAGATCGAGGGTTCGCTGATGGCCGATGTTGATGATGGAGCAGGCGCTAGACGTTAGGCGCTGGGCGCTAGGGTCAGAAGAAGGGGTTTGTGAGATTGATTTTGTGCCATGCTCACAGCTTTGGGTGAGCATGTGAGTGCGAGGTTGAGGTTCAAGAGATGCTAGGCTCTCTTGTGCGCAGTTGCATGCTTGCTCGGAGCCGCAAGCATGGCACGGGGAGTGGGCGTCGAATTGCGCGGGGGAGGTTGCAAGGTCACGTAGCGGCTCGGACGGAGCCTCGCCCTCCCGGTTCGTTTCTAATTTTGAATTTCCAATTTCCTCTGCTTGATCGAAGAGCGTGCGTTGATTTGGCGAACGACGCGTGACGACTTTTGGGCGTCGACTTGTCGGGTTGCCCATTAAGAAACTGGCGACTCGTTCTAAGGGTTTTTGGGTGGCGGAGAGGCCGATGCGTTGGAGGGGGGTGTCGGTGAGGTGTTCGAGGCGTTCGAGGGTGAGGGCGAGGTGGCTGCCTCGTTTGTCTTTGGTGAGGGCGTGGATTTCGTCGACGATGACGGTTTCGACGTGGCGCATGTTCTTTCGGCTCTGCTCGGACGTGAGCATGAGGAAGAGGGATTCGGGAGTGGTGACGAGGATGTGGGGTGGCTTCTTCGTCAGCTTGGTCCGTTCATGCGAGGAGGTGTCGCCGGTGCGGAGGCCGATGGTGATGGGCTTGAGGTTGTAGCCGAGGTCTTTGGCGGTCTGGGTGATTTCTTCGAGGGGGCGGATCAGGTTTTTGTGCATGTCGTTGGACAGCGCGCGGAGGGGCGAGATGTAGACGATCTGCAGGTGAGATTCGAGGGTGCCTTCCAGTTGAGCGCGGAGGAGTCGGTCGATGAGCGCGAGGAAGGCGGTGAGGGTTTTTCCGGAGCCGGTCGGGGCGGCGACGAGAACGCTCTCACGAGCAGCGATCAGGGGCCAGCTTTGGATTTGCGGGTCGGTCGGGCCAGCGAAGCGGGAGGTGAACCAGGATTGGATGATGGGGTGGAAGGGGGAGAGGGGGCTTGGGGGAGAAGGCGCTAGGCGTTGGGCGTTAGGCGCTAGGGGGGAAGATGGTGTGCGATGCTCACAGTTTTGGGTGAGCATGTGAGGGCGCGGTTGAGGGTCGAGTGGCGTTTGATTTTCTTGTGCGCAGCTGCATGCTTGCTCGGAGCCGCAAGCATGGCACGGGGAGGGGAGGGGAGTCGATACGTTGGTGTGGGGATGCAATGTGGGATCGGCACTGGCGGAGCCAGTGGCACTCGAGTGCTTTTGGGGAGTCTTGGAGATCATGGGCCTGGTCCTTGGCGGGCACGGGCGTGAGGCCTGGGGTGCCGTTTACTGCACAGACGGGAATGTCTGTGCTCCGGGAGCACGGGAATGTCTGTGAATCTGTCGCGGGAGAGAATTGTCGATTTTACAAAATCGTGACGAGTGTTCACAGGGGAGTCTGGGGAAATGGGGAATTGGTCTCGTCGCGATCAAGGGGTTTCTGATAGGGTGCGATCGAAATTCGATGTCCGTAGGACTTTTGCGCCTCAAGGATTGGGCGTTTGAGCGGGCATGAAAACGTGTTTTTGAATTGAAGACACAGGGGGTTCATACCCCCCGCTCGCCTGGGAGACATGATGTCGTCGGCTGCGTTGCCAACTTGTAAGACCCCGATTCACTGGCTGGGAGAAACGACTCTCAAGCTGGTTTGTGGCGTGGGAGATCTGGCGATCTTCTCGCTGGGGATGTTGCAGTGGTTTTTCCTGCGTGGAATTCCTCCCGGGGTGCTGTGGACCAACATGTACCGGATCGGGGTGCAGAGTCTGCCGGTCATTATTGTGACGGGGGCATTCATTGGCATGGTGCTCGCAGTTCAAACCTATGACCAATTGCGTGTCATGGGGATCGAGACCCGGATTGGGTCCATCGTCAATATTTCGCTGCTCAAAGAGCTTGGTCCTGTTCTCGCGGCAACCATGCTCGCGGGGCGGGTTGGTAGTGCGATCGCTGCGGAACTCGGGACGATGCGCGTGACTGAGCAGATCGATGCGTTAACGGCACTCGGGGCGAACCCGGTTCATTATCTGGTTGTGCCGCGGTTCCTGGCGTGTGTGACGCTGATTCCTGCCCTGACGCTGGTGGCGGACGGGATGGGGATCCTCGCGGGCTGGCAGTTCTCGACGCATGTCCTGGGGATCAACAGTTTCCACTACTGGCATCACTCCTACACCTACATCGGCTTGTGGGACGTCTTCACGGGCGTCTTCAAGAGCATTTTCTTCGGCGGCTCGATTGCCATCGTCGCCTGTCACCGCGGCTTTCACAGCGATGCGGGGGCAGAAGGGGTCGGCAAGGCTGCGACGGAAAGTTTCGTCTACTCGTTTGTCCTGATTCTCATGATCGATTTCCTCGCCGGGGTCTTTCTGTCTGAGCTTTATCTGCTGTTGTTCGGGCATCAGTCTTCTTTTATTTAGGCTTCATTCCTGTAAGAAGAGAGAAGAGATGTTGGAACGCAGAGATCGCGGAGGGGAGCGGAGGTCGCGGAGGAGAATGAGATGGAAGTGAATGAGATTACGGAGAGGATTATTGAGTGTTCGATTAAAGTGCATCGGGTGTTAGGGCCTGGGCTGCTGGAGTCGACTTACCAGACCTGTTTGATTCATGAGTTGACCAAACTCGGACTTCAGGTTCGAGACAATATTTATGTTCCGGTTGTGTATGACGGAATCACCATCGAAGAAGGTTATCGATTGGATGTTATTGTCGAAGAGACCGTGATCGTAGAACTGAAAGCCGTCGAGAAGATTCATCCAGTGCACGAAGCCCAGTTACTTTCATATCTCAAATTGAGTGACAAAAGGGTCGGGCTTCTCATCAACTTCAACGTGACCTTATTGAAAGACGGAATCAAACGAATCGTCAACAAATATCAGTCCTAGAAACTCTGCGACCTCTGCTCCACTCTGTTATCTCTGCGTTCCAACAAATTCTTTATGTCCAACATCGCACCCATCATTGAGCTTCAGCAGATTTCCAAGGGGTTTGGGAAGTCGATGATTTTGCGCGATATTTCGATCTCGGTTTGTCCGGGGGAGACTGTCGTTTTGATTGGGGAGAGTGGGTGTGGGAAGTCGTTGACGACGAAGATGATGGCGGGGTTGATGAAGCCGAGTGTTGGGACGGTGTTCTGGAATGGTGTTGATGTCGAGACGATGTCCGAACTCGAACGATCGCAGGAGCGGTTGCGGATTGGGTATCTGTTTCAGAGTGGGGCGCTGTTTGATTCGTTGACGGTTTATGACAATGTCGCGTTTGGGTTGAAGCAGAATTCGAGTCTGCCGGACGAGAAGATCAAAGAGATCGTTTATCAGCGGATTCATGATATTGGACTTCGTCCGGAGGTCTGTAAGAAGATGCCTTCGGAGCTCTCGGGCGGGATGAGGAAGCGGATTGCGTTGGCGCGGGCGCTTGCACTTATGCCGGAGGTCATTTTGTATGACGAGCCGACGACGGGTCTGGACCCGATCATGACGGACGTCATCAATGAACTCATTTTGCAGACACGTGATAAGAACAAAGTGACGAGCATTGTAGTCACGCATGAGATGTCGACTGTTCGCAAAGTCGCGGATCGTGTGGTGATGCTGTATCCGTTATCGCGACTCAAGCCGGGGGAGCCTCAGATCATTTTTGAGGGGACGCCGGAAGAAGCGTTTGCGTCGGAAGATCTTCGGGTCTCGAGCTTCGTGCATGGAGATGCGTCGAAGCGGATCGAGGAGCTGTTCGCGGCGTGACCGGATAAGACTGGAGCGCAGAGTTCGCGGAGGGGTGCAGAGGTAACAGAGTCAGAATTTTATTGAATTAAGTAGACATTGAGAACGACTGGCTATGAGGACATTGAACGACAGATCGATGACGCGAATTGAAAGCCAATCAGCGGGGAGAAGCCCGTTTGAGACTGGCTTTGAAAACTCTGCGCTCTCTGCTCAACTCAGCGTCCTCTGCGTTCCAGTCTCGGTCTTCGGTGGCCAAAAGGAATTGAACCATGTCTGAAACACAACTTCAGTTTCGAGTCGGGTTGCTGGTGCTCGGGGCGACTGCGATTGCTGTGCTGCTGACGTTTCAGTTCGGCGGGTTACAGCGTTATTTCCAGCCGCGGTATACGATCGCGGTCCATTTTGAGGATGCGCCGGGACTGGTCAAAGGGACGCCGGTGCGGATGAATGGGCTGCCGATTGGATCGGTCAGTCAGGTCAGCCTGGATGATCGACGCGGTGGCGTTCTGGCGATGCTGGAGATTCATCAGGATCGTAAGTTGCGCAAGGACTCCAAGCCTCAACTGAGCCGATCTATTCTGGGGGATGCCGCGGTGGAATTCAGTCCGGGGATTTCGCCGGAGATAATTCGGCCGGGTGAACTGCTGACGGGGAGCCCGCCGAGTGATCCGCTGGAAATCGTCAATCGCATGGAGAAGCAAGTCGGGAAGGCTCTTGAAAGCCTGACCGCGACGAGTGATGAATGGCAGAAAGTGGCGGGCAATATCAATCGTCTTGTGCAGACGAAAGAGGGGAGCCTGGATGATGTGATCGAGAAGACGGCGACGGCGCTGGCGGCCCTCACGTCGACACTGGGGACAGCGCAGGCGACGTTCAATCAGGCGAATGCGGTCATTGCGGATCCGAAGATGCTCGCCAATATTCAGAAGACGGTGGAGGCGGTGCCGCTGCTGGTGATGGAGGCTCGTCAGACGGTTTCGGATACGCGGGCGGCGATCAACGAAACGCGGATGGCGATCGACATTATGAAAGCAGGGCTGGTCAATGTTAAAGATGCCACGCAACCGATGGCTGATAATTCAAAGCAACTGGTGACCAAGCTGGATCAGTCACTGACTCAATTCAACAGCTCGCTGACAACACTGCAGGAAGTCCTGAAGGATGCGGATGTCATCTCGACGATGCTGGCGGAAGAAGACGGGACGTTCAAGCGACTGGCGACCGATCCCCAGCTGTATGCGAATCTGAACAACTCGACGGCTGCGATTGCCGTGCTGATGACGAAGCTCGATTTCATCCTGCGGGACGTTCGCGTGTTCACGGATAAGGTCGCTCGACATCCGGAGGTTCTGGGTGTAGGCGGGGCTTTGAGAGGCAGTTCGGGTCTAAAAGACGAAAACGAAGGCTTGCCCGCCAGTTCGAATGGAACGGTCCGCGAGACCGGATATGAGACGAAAAAGCCGATCGGATTGCCACGGTTCCAGCCGTAAAATGTTGGGGGATCGTCGCACATTTTTGCCGGGAAGCAACCTGCGTATTGGCGGGAATGGTCGAACCACATATGATTGAACGTTCAATTCAGCGTTTTCTTGTTTGCAACAGCAATCGGCTAAACAGTTATGGGCATTTCCAGTCGCGACTACTATCGTGACCAACCAACGCGCGGTGGCGGATTTGGGTATTCCGGAACTTTCGGAATGACCAATGTCGTGAAATGGATCATCATCGCGAACATTGCGGTTTTCGTGCTGCAGTTGATGCTCACCAAATATGATGGTCGTGGAAGACCAGTTGGTAGCTTTGTTGACGACTGGTTTGCGCTCGATCCTGTCTCGACGATCTATTACGGCCAGGTGTGGCGAGTTTTGACCTATGCCTTCCTGCATGATGTCGGTTCGCTGATGCATCTGTTTTTCAATATGCTGTTTTTCTGGTTCTGTGGCCGTGAACTGGAACAGATTTATGGGAGTCGAGAGTTTCTCTGGTTCTACCTGACGTCTGCGGTGACGGGCGGTCTGATGTTCCTGTTCTTCTCGCTTTACTTTCACGACGCGACGCCGGCGATTGGTGCCTCGGGGGCCGTCATGGCGACTGTGATGCTTTATGCCTGCCATTTCCCAAATCAGCTGATTTATATTTTCTGGGGGATGTTTCCTGTGCCCGTTTGGGCGCTGGCTGCGTTTTATGTCGCGACGGATGTGTTTCCACTCATTCACCAGATCAGGTCTGGACAGACGATGGATTCAGTCGCGCATACCGCTCACCTGGGCGGATTCGCGTTTGGGTTTCTCTACTACCAGAATCAGTGGCGGGTCAGTCCCTGGATCAGTTGGATCGAGGACTGGATACCGCAGTCACGTTCGAAGTCGTCACGGCCGCGTCCACGTCCACGGACGGTGATTCAATTCCCGGATGCGAAGACGGCCCGGACGCCGGCGCGGGATTCGAAGCTGAAGGTCTTTCATGGTGAGGACGATGTCCAAACCGCGACAGCGACGGTGTCCAGTCCCAAGCTCAAACTGGATGAGCAGGTCGATCAGATCCTGCGTAAGATTAAAGAGCATGGAGAATCCAGCCTGACGGATGAAGAACGCAGCGTCATGAATCAGGCGGCGGAAGAATATAAGCGGAAGAAGAAGTCGTAGGGTGATTGCCTTGTCGGGTCTGCTGTGCGGACCGTCAATTCGCAGACGAAGCGATTGGGGATTCAACCTGATCTCTCGGTGGTTATTAACGCGAAACTAGAGTTGAGTGTCGATTAACGGTCCGCATAGCGGACCCTACATTTTATGCAGAAACTGGCTCGAGAGTTTGCGCAGGAGGTCGTCCGTCGGTTGGTGGATACGGGGTATGTTGCGCTGTGGGCGGGCGGGTGTGTGCGTGATTTTCTGATGGGGAATGAGCCGAGTGATTATGACGTCGCGACGACGGCGACGCCTGAGCAGGTGAGGGAGTTATTCGGGTTCAAGCAGACGGTTGCAGTCGGTGCGAGTTTTGGGGTGATCATTGTTGTCGGCCCTCGGCAATCGAATGGAGAAAAGCCGATTCAGGTGGAGGTTGCGACGTTTCGTCGTGAAGGGGAATACACGGACGGTCGTCGACCTGATCGCGTGGAATTCTGCACGCCGGAAGAGGATGCCCAGCGCAGGGATTTTACGATCAATGCGATGTTTTATGATCCGCTCGCCCGGACGGTGCATGACTATGTCGGCGGGCAGGTCGATCTTGAGAAGAGAGTCATTCGGGCGGTCGGGGTTCCTGCACGTCGGATGGAGGAGGACAAGCTGCGTTTATTGAGAGCCGTGCGGTTTACGGCTCGGTTTGGGTTCGATCTCGAAGAGGAGACGCAGCAGGCGATTCGCGGCATGGCGGATCAGATTTTGATTGTCAGCTGGGAGCGGATAGCCGATGAGTTTCGCAAGATGCTCAAACATCCAACGAGAGCAACCGCGATTGAGCTGGCAACGAATGTCGGGTTGTTAGCGAAGGTGCTGCCCGAGTTGCAGACCTTGATGCAGCATGAGAATGTCTGGCGGAGCGTGTTACTTAGCCTGTCGCTGCTGGAGATGAGTTCGTTCGAACTGTCGATGGCGATGCTGCTGGAGCCGATGTTCGATGGGGACGAGCGGTTGTTGATCGAGCGGGGAGAAGTGGTCTGTCGTCGGATGAAACTATCGAATGAGGAGACGGCGCGAATCCTGTGGCTGTTGAGTCATCGAACAGAGTTAAGCGAAGCATCGACGTTGCCACTGCGAGTGCTCAAGCCGTTGTTGGCACATCGCGATGCGGGGATGCTCATCGAGTGGACGCGTGTTCGAGAGACGTCTTCTGGAGTAGCGGCACAAGCGACGTATTGTCGGGAGTATCTGGAAAAGACGCCCAGAGAGGTGCTTGATCCTGTGCCTCTGTTGACGGGGGCAGATTTGATACAGCGCGGCTTGAAGCCGGGGAAGCAGTTTGCGGTCTTACTGAATGAAGTTCGGGCTCTTCAGTTGGATGAGAAACTTACTACGCGAGATGAAGCAGTTGGACTTCTCGATTCTAGAGTGCAATAAGAATCCGCGGAGAAGTCGCTCCGCGGACTGTTTGCCTCTGCAGGCTTACAAACCTGGTGCTGATCGAGCCTTCATTGGCTTCATGGGTGGTTTGGGTTTCAGTTGCACCTCTCGACTTGTGGGGTCAGCTCCGCCCCGCATGTAACGGATCGTCATCGCTTCCTGGTATTGGTCTGTGCCAGGCATCGCCATGCTCATCGTGAAGAGCATTTCGTCTTTGCTGACGTATTTCTGAGTCATCTTCATGTTCATGATGCCGAGGGGGCAGGGGGCATTGCCGGTGGAGGTCATTGTCTTGGTGGCTTCGTCGTAGACACCCTCGGTGGTCATGACGGAGGTGCTCATGTTGTCGACCCAGGTGCCGGTGTATTTGCCAGAGTTCTTGTCAAAGCCTGTCATGCCAATGCCATTGAAGGGTTGGCCCATCATATTGGCTGTGAATTGTTCCTGGACGAAACGGCCGTCAAGAAGAGACGTAACGATGGATTTGCCCTTGAACGCTTCTTTCTTGCCATCGGGCATGGTGTGGCTGCATTCGCAAGTCCATTCGCCGACCATGCTCTGGAGAAGTTTGTGTTGAGGAACTGTTTTCGCAGCTTCCTCCATGAGTTTGTTCATCGCCTCCGGCGTTAACGTCGATGGATCGACGGGTGGCTTGTCCTGTGCCAATGCAGGAACTGCCAGTAGACCGAGAACGAAAAGTGTGACTGCTAGGCGAAACGACTTCATGGGACCTGCTCCTTGAGAGATACTCATCGTTGAGAGAAAAAAGATTGAGAGAATCAGGAGGCGACAATGCGAGCGCATTGGGACGACATGTTTTGTCGCTTGAGACTACGCGGTTTCGACATCAAGTTCAAACTTCTTTACTAAACGAGCGAGAGTTTCTTTGACCAGCGGGCCCATCTTGGGGTGTTCCGGCTCAAAAGAAGCAGGTAGTCCGACTTCTACCAGTGTTTCTGAGCAGGTGGGACCGATAGACGCAATGGTCGTCTTTCGGGCAGCCTGCAGGAAAGCTTCTCGAACGCCCATGCAATCTGCCACTTCGAGGACGTGATGGGCTTGCTGCGCGCTCGTGAAGAGGAGCGCATCGTACTCGCCGTTCATGGTACCTTGAATGGCGGCTTTGAGTGGCTCAATGTTCTCCGGCAGATCCCAGCGGTAAACCGGGACGGTGGTGAGTGTTGCTCCACGATCTTTCAAGGCAGCATACATTTCTGTGCTGGGCTTGCCGTATTCCTGAACGGCGACTGATTTGCCTGTCAGGTCGATCTGCTTTTCGTCGATCAGGGCGATGAGGTCGCGCCAGGTGTTCGGCTCGGGGACGCGGTGGTCAATGCGGCTGCCAAGTTTATTCAGGACAGCTGCTGGCTTGGGGCCGCGAACGATGATGAGCGTTTTCTGCCAGGCGTCGAGGATGGTTTCCTGGGGCCACTTGAGAGCGAGGACTTCGAGCAGGGCGGTGGTGCCGACGCCAGTCATGAAGATGGAGATGTCGATCTGTCCGGACGTCAGAGATTCGCCGTAGGTCAGTGCTTCGTGATTGGATTCGCGCGGGATTTCTCGCATGGAGGGAGCGATGAAGCAGTCTGCTCCCTGGCGTTCGATGAGGGATCGCATCTCTGAAGCACGACGGCTCTCAAAGCTGCAGAGGCGAGGTTTGGTCATGAGTGGTAAATTCTGGTAATGAGAGTCGAAAGGAAATCGAGTCATATCAATCACCATATGACTCAGCGGGTCTTCTTCCGAACGTGCCATGCTTGCGGCTTTGAGCAAGCGTGTTCTGAAGGCTCCAACGTCAAACGAAGCCGCATGCTCACCCAAAGCTGTGAGCATGGCACGACTGTTGTGACCGCGCTGGCTTAAATTGGGATTGGTATCACTCTCATCTTACGATATGGATCGAGAGGGATGCAAAGCGGGGCAACAAATAACGGCGGAAGAGAATCAAGAGAGGCGAGAGTGGTCGTCCAGCATGGACAGAAGCGGGGTGCACTGGTGTGCTTAAGCATTAGGCGTTGTGCTGTTTTTGTCAGCGTGTGGATGGATGACTGAAGGGTATGGGCGCTCGCCCGGAATATCCCACGAAGATATCACCGGCCATACCCCCAGTCAGTCCACACATCCCAGCCTGAATATCAGTTGTTCGGTTTGTGTTTTTGGTGACTTCTGATGAGTCTCGTTCACGAAAAGGATGAATTGCAAGGTGCGTGCCACATTGAGTCGCAAGTTGCCGAAATTTGCGCAAGTCTATGACAATTCGCTCGATACAACTTCGAAAAAAATATTGGAGACCTCTGAGACGGTGCCATTGCTTAAAAAACATGCTGAAATAGTAGGCAGGATTGTCTGTTCTTGCGACGAAAGGCGTCGGTCATCCACGTCTTTGATGGGAATTCCTGTCAGACAATTGACGTTCGCCTCGTCCTTGGGCACGATGGTGAGGTCGTTTCGGTTATTCGATGCCTGCGTTTTATTCAGGAGAGAGCCATGTCTGGTGAATCTGAGCGCTCTGAGATTCATGTCGATGAGGATTGGAAGTCCAAAGTGAAAGTAGAAGATGCAGCGTTTGACGAGCAGCTGCGTCAGGCGGAGTCTTCTGCAGAGAGCGATCCGTCGATGGGGACATTTCCTCCGGCGGACTTTGCAGGCCTCGTCATGATGCTGAGTACACAGGCGATGGTCGGCCTGGGGTTCGTGCCAATGCCCGGGCAGGATCAGCCGAGTAAGAATCTCGGGATGGCCAAGTACTTCATTGATCTTCTGGCGATGCTGGAAGACAAGACGAAAAACAAGCTCAGCAGGGAAGAGAACAACCTCTTGATTGAAACATTGCATCAGTTGCGGATGGGTTTCGTACAGGCCAGTCAGAATTGATATGGAATCGAGGATCCTTTGAAGTCGGATTTAACGGCGACGTTGATGGGGACCGGGACGAGTCATGGAGTTCCCATGCTCGGCTGTGATTGTGACGTGTGTTGTTCGGAGAATCCGAGGAACAAACGGACGCGAACGTCGCTGCTGCTGCGGAATCGCGAATTAACCTATGTCATCGATACACCACCGGATCTGCGCCAGCAGTTGTTGCTGGAGAAGGTCAAACGGGTCGATGCGGTCCTTTATACGCACGCGCATGCCGATCATATCTACGGCATGGATGATCTGAGGGCATACGGTCACTTTCAGGATGCTGCGATTCCCCTGTTCTGCGAAGCAAACGTTGCGAAGGTCTTGCGAGAATCGTTTCCCTATGCCTTCGCGGACGTCCCGGCTGGGACGCACGAAGGATGGCGACCACGAGTGAAACTGGAGCCGATTGTTCCTGGACCCGTCGAGATCCCTGGTTTGAAGATCAACGCGATTCGTTTGAAGCATGGCGGACTGGAGACGCTGGGGTATCGCGTGGGCGGATTTGCGTTTTGCACGGACGTGAACCGAATTCCCGAGGAAAGCTTTGCTCATCTGGAAAACCTGGATGACTTCGTCATTGATGCGTTGCGACATGAGTCGCATCCGACGCACTTCTCGGTGGCCGAAGCGTTGGACGTGGTCGCGAAGGTGAAGCCGAAGCGAGCCTGGCTGACGCATATCTCGCATGTGCTCGAGCATGAAGAGACGGACGAATCTTTGCCGCCGAATGTGCGGGTGGCGTTTGATGGGCTGACGATTCCGATTCGGATCTGATGACGAGACGGGATCACCACAAAGGCTCGAAGAACACAAAGATTCACAAAGTTAACTGAAATCAGAAAGTCAGAAGTTGTCACTTCCGAGTTGACTCTTCTCTTTGTGAAGCTTCGTGCTCTTTGAGACTTCGTGGTGAGCGATTATTTTTATTCGAAGGAAACAGCCTGTGGATCATGATCGCGCGTTTCAGACGTATTTACGTCTGGCTGTCGTCTCGCAGGAGAAGGGGCAGGTGCAGGGGCGGGATCGCTTTGTCCTGCTGGCGGCTGATGAGGCGGCCCATGCGGGGTTGCTCGATTTTTCCGAGCGGTTGAGGGACGTGTTGCTGTCGACGCAGCCCCGGCATTTATTGTCTCGATACGATTCGTATGCGATAGCGGCTCAAAGCGAAGAGTTGAAGCTGCTGGTGAAGCAGATGCGCCGGCTATGTGGAGTGGAAAAGGCCGAAGCGATTGTCGAGCGTCAACTCCCGCCCGCGGAAACGGAGCGCCTGCCTTATCGAGAATTGGTCGAGTCACTGGTTGTCAGCCTGGAGAAGCAGTAAGTTCGATGTCAAAACATTGATCACAGCAAAGCGACAACATCATGATTTTCTACCTGGCGAGCATACAACCTTCGATGCTCTGGGCAAAATGGTCGAAGTTCCGCCACAGCTTCTGGTTTCTGCCACTCTGCTTGAATCTGATTGCGATCGTGATGGGAGTCACGATTCCGTATGTCGAGTCGTTCTTCCGACTGGGGCGGATTGATTCTCTCGACTGGATGTTATCGACGGCGGATTCTGCGCGCAGCATTCTGGGCGCGATCGCGGGTGCATTGATTACTGAGACGACGATGATCTTCTCGGTCACGATGGTTTCGTTGTCGTTGACTGCTTCGCAGTACGGATCTCAGCCGCTGCGGACCTTTATGACACGCGGGATCAGCCAGTTGACGCTGGGGATGTTTCTGGGCACGAGTATGTATTGTCTGATCGTGCTGTTCTGGGTGCAGGATGGGGAGAATGTCACGTTTGTGCCTCATGCGTCCGTGGTTGTTGCGTTGATTTTGACGATCGTGAATCACCTGTTGTTCATCTATTTCCTGGACCAGATCGCGACGTCGTTGCAGTCGAATGTGGTCGTCAAGACGATTGCCGATGATCTCTCCGCGACGATTGATCGGCTTTATCCCAGTCAGGTTGGTCAAAAAGGCAAAGAGGTTCGCAAGAACCTGAAGCCGCTGTCCGAGTTGGTGGATGGGCTCAAGAGCATGCCGCATCAGCTGACGATCATGGGGCCGGGGGCGGGGTTCTTACAGATCGTCGATACGCGATCGCTGATGAAGCTGGCCAGCCGCGATGATCTGGTGATTCGTCTGTTGATGTGGCCGGGAGATTTTCTCTGTGATCAGAAAGAGATCGCGGTGATCTATTCGCAGGCCAAGCTGGATCAGGATGAGATGACAGAGCATCTGCATCAGGCGATGATCCTCGGAAGCCGTCGGACCCCCGATCAGGACGTGGAAAGTGCCGTCTGGGAACTGGTCGAAGTGGCAGTGAGAGCACTTTCGCCAGGTATCAATGACCCGATCACGGCGCTGATCTGTATTGACTATATGGGAGTCAGCCTGCGTCGCTTAGCGGGGAGTCTGCCCGTCGATGAGCGTCGAGTCGATGACGAAGGGCATCTGCGTCTGCTCATTCCCTCAGTCAGTTTTAAGCACGTTCTGAGAACTGCGTTCGGACAGATCCAGCTTTATGGCCGGGACAACGGACTGATTCTCGAACGTCTACTGGATCAACTGAAACTGATTCTTCCGGCGTGTCACAGCGAAGAACATCGGCAAGTGGTCAGGCTTCATGCCGAACTCATCAGGCAGATTGCAGAAGCGAACGTGCAACAGCCCCAGATCGTGGAGAAGATCCGAGAGCAGGTGAACGCGTTGCAGGCACTGTCGAATCAGGTGGACTGAACGGCGTGGAGTTGGAGTTCCTCAAGGCTGACGAACTCGAGGGCGGAGATGTGGGTTGATTCGATGACGACCTTAGGGGCCATGCCGGCGAGGAAGGCTTCTTTCCAGCGAGCGGCACACAGGCACCATTGGTCGCCGGGCTTGAGGCCGGGGAAGCCGTAGGCGAGGTTGGGTGTGCTCAGGTCGTTGCCGCGAGCTTTGGAGAAGGCAAGGAACTCTTTGGTCACCTTCGCGCACACAACGTGGACGCCATAGTCATCGGCACCGGTACGGCAGCAGCCATCGCGGAAGTAGCCGGTCATGGGGTCCGTGCTGCAGGGTTGAAGGACGGTACCGAGGACGTTTTTGGGAGTAGCGGGCATGCGGCACCTTTGGGTGAGAAGAGCAGGGGAGGCTGTGAATCATTTATAGAAAGGGCGACTTCGTTTGGGGAGCGACGTCACTGCAATTGGTGGAAAGGGGACGTAAATGAGGCGGCCACAAGATCTCGTGATCAGTCAAACTGGGTAAAGTTTGAATTGCACGGTCGGCATGAGACTATTTGCCAGTGGTGTTTGAAATCTTCATGCCAAATGGGGACTAAGAACAAGTTGTCCACATGCGAAATAGACCCAAACCGGGAGTTGCCAACGGGTTAGTTTTTTGTCGACAAAAGGGACTCAAGCCGGGAACCGCACAAATCCGAAAACACAACATATAGTATTGACACCATCTTCCATGCGGATATACTGGATTTGCCCGATTATGAAAATCCGGCGAAGAATCGTTTTGGATCTCCTTTCTCCTCGACTTCGACAGGATGTTGCGGATGGATTTCGCGTCGACGAGCAGTTCTCTTTACAGCATTTTTCTCAGCCGGCCGTGGGTTTCTGGCCGAAACGCTTTTTGGTCGACAATTGTTCATTTACATTGCCTCTTCGACCGATAAAATGCCTGTACCTCTGTTCTGATTCGAGTCCGTTCGTGCGCGCCTTCAGGTTGGGAAAAGGAGTCTGAAAAGTTCTTCATGGATGACACACAATGGGAAACGGTTTTGCTCTTCTGGTGATGGGGATCACTGGCGAGTAACGCCAAAGCGGCGGGCGAGTTGACTTGCTTGTCTGCCATCAGCCTGATGACTGGCTGACGTCGTGGTTGCGGGGTTTTTCCTGTGACTAGAAACAAAATTTATGGGGATTCAGTTGGCACGAAGCCGACGCCTTGGGATCGAAAATAGGAGATAGCGACGAATGATTCGTGCACAATCAGAATGGATTGTCCGTAAACGTGATGGCCGAGTAGTTCCGTTTGATATGACTCGGATCGAGCGAGCCATCGAAAACGCTTTCCGGGCGGAACTGAATCTGGCAGATCACCAGCCTCTGCACGATGATCTGCAGGACGAAGTCCCGAGCATTGCTCGCGAGATTTCGAACGAACTTCAATCGTCCGCCAGTTCGTCCCAGGGGGTCGACGTGGAGAAGATTCAAGACTTCGCCGAAATGCTGCTGATGCGTCGCGGTCACTATAAAGTGGCTCGTCGGTATATCGTTTACCGTGCTGAACATGCCAAGCTGCGTGCCCTGAAAGGGGAGGAGACGGTCCAGGAAGCCCGTCCGCAAACGTATGTCGTCCTCGAAGACGGCACCCGCGTCCCTTTCGATCAGGTCCGTCTGCGTCGCCGGATGCAGGAAGCCTGTAAGGGTGTGGAAGATGTCTGTCCAATCGAAGACCTTATGGACGATGTCCTGCGCTCAATCTATGACGGCATCACCGTCAGCGAGATTTACCGCGGGATGATCCTGGCTGCACGATCTCGGATTGAGCGCGATCCTGCTTACGATACCGTTTCGTCTCGTCTGATGCTGAATGTCATCTATAAAGATGCCCTCGGCGAAGTCCCTGAGAAGAAGAAACTGCTGTCGGTTTATCGTCACCAGTTCGAGCACTACATCATCGACGGGATCAAGGCTGAGCGTCTGACGGAAGGTCTGCGCGAGTTCAACTTGACCGAGATCGCCGATGCGTTGATGCCGGAGCGCGATCATCTGTTCCAGTACCTGGGTCTGCAGACGATCTATGATCGTTACCTGATCCACATTGATAACCGTCGTATCGAAACCCCTCAGTACTTCTGGATGCGGGTCGCGATGGGGCTGGCGGTCAATGAAGGGGAGCAGAAAGAAGCCCGCGCCATCGAGTTCTACAACTTGCTGTCGCAGTTCCTGTTCACCTCAGCCACTCCGACGCTATTCAACTCTGCGACCCTCAATCCTCAGCTGAGCTCCTGCTATCTGTCGACCGTCGAAGACGATCTGGAGCACATCTTCAAGGTGGTTTCCGACAACGCCAAGCTCTCCAAGTGGGCCGGCGGACTGGGGAACGACTGGACGAACATCCGTGCGACCAACTCGCACATCCACGGCACGAACGGCAAGAGCCAGGGTGTCATTCCGTTCCTGAAGGTTGTCAACGATACGGCTGTCGCGGTCAATCAGGGTGGCAAGCGGAAGGGGGCGGTCTGCTCTTACCTGGAGACTTGGCACCTCGATATCGAAGAGTTCCTCGATCTGCGTAAGAACACCGGGGATGACCGACGTCGTACGCATGACATGCATACTGCGAACTGGATTCCTGACCTGTTCATGAAGCGTGTGTTGTCGAATGAAACCTGGACTCTGTTTAGTCCGGACGAAGTTCGTGATCTGCACGATCTGACCGGCAAGGCCTTCGAAACCCGTTACGTCCAGTACGAGCAAATGGCAGAAGAAGGGGAGATCAAGCTCTCTCGCAAGATTCCTGCTCAGGACCTGTGGCGTAAGATGTTGACCCGTCTGTTCGAGACCGGTCACCCATGGATCACGTTCAAGGATCCTTCGAACCTGCGATCGCCTCAGGATCACTGCGGCGTGGTGCACTCGAGCAACCTGTGCACCGAGATTCTGCTCAATACGTCCAAGGATGAGATCGCGGTCTGTAACCTCGGCTCGATCAACCTGAAGACACACGTCGTCAACGGCGAACTGAGCCTGCCTCTGCTGCAGACGACGATTCGCACTGCCATGCGAATGCTCGATAACGTCATCGACATCAACTTCTATCCGACTCAGGAAGCCAAGAACGCCAACATGCGTCACCGTCCGGTCGGGATGGGGATCATGGGCTTCCAGGATGCGTTGGTCTCTCTGGGGATCAGCTACGCCTCGGAAGAAGCGGTCGAGTTCTCCGATCGCAGTATGGAAGCGATTTCCTACTACGCGATCATGGCCTCCTCAGAACTGGCTGCAGAGCGTGGTACCTACTCCAGCTATAAAGGCTCGAAGTGGGATCGCGGGATGCTGCCGATGGATACGCTGGAGTATCTCGAAGAGCAGCGTGGGGTGGCCCTCAATGTTGATCGCAGCAGCACGATGGACTGGACCGTCGTCCGTCAGGCGGTTCGCAAGCACGGGATGCGTAACAGCAACTGTATGGCGATTGCTCCCACCGCGACGATCTCGACCATCGTGGGGTCAACTCAGTCGATCGAGCCGACGTACAAGCACCTGTATGCCAAGAGCAACCTGTCGGGTGACTTCACACAGATCAACATCGAACTGGTCAATGAACTGAAGAGCCGCAATCTTTGGAACAGCGACATGCTCGATGCTCTGAAGTATTACGATGGTCAGATCTCCGAGATCGCGATCATGCCAGACGACATCAAGGCCCGCTTCATGACGGCTTTCGAAGTCGATCCCCGTTACCTCATCGACTGTGCAGCCCGTCGCCAGAAGTGGATCGACATGGGCCAGTCGCTGAACCTTTACATGGCCGGTCCAAGCGGCAAGAAACTCGACGAGATGTACTTCTACGCCTGGAACACCGGCCTGAAAACGACCTACTACCTGCGAACCCTCGCAGCGACCCAGGTCGAGAAATCAACGATCGACGTCAACAAGTTCGGCATCCAGCCACGCTGGATGAAGAGCAAGTCGGCATCATCTTCAATTCGCCTGGACCGCTCGCTGAACGCCGAGACCGACGCTGCGGTCAACAGCAAAGGTGGCAACAGCAACGGGCATCACTTCAAAGAAGCGGTGGAAGAAGAGATGCCTGTGTCTATGATGGTCTGCGATCCGCGCAACCCGGATTGTGAGTCTTGTCAGTAAGCCAGTTGGTTACAGCAGCCCCAAATGGGGCTGCTCTCTTACATGCTCAAAGCAGAGATATGTCTATGGAATGCCATACACTGATCATTTTGGGAGCTGGCGCTAGCATGCCATATGGTTTTCCATCTGGCGAAAAACTAGTTCAGTCGATTGCTTCCATTTCATCCGAGGAAGTGACGGCCGCTTCATATATAGATCGCAATGTATTTACGGTCTCTGGACTCGAAGAGTTCAAAAAGCGACTACGTAATTCAGGTTACGACAGCATTGACGCATTTGTTGAACAAAATCGAGAGTTCGAAAAGCTAGGAAAATTTATTGTTTACAAAATTATTCGTAAATTTGAATACAAGAGTACGTCCTTGTTTGAAAGAGGTGGAATAGAGAATGACTGGTACCGCTATATATTGAACAATTTTTTGGACAACAGCGGGAATGAACTCGATAGCGGTATTAGGATTCTTACGTTTAATTATGACAGATCACTAGAATACTATTTATACAATTCTTTATTGAATCGACGTAGGATTTCAGAGTTTGAAGCTGGAGCGATCGTCAAGCACCTTGGAATCCATCATCTTCGTGGATGGCTGGGGCCAATTCAGAACTATGACGAGGACGCTCACAAACATGTTTACTATGGAAAATCCAGATACCTGAGAGATCATGGATTGCCTCCTGAGCATGACGAAGCCATCCAGAACTTCAATTCAATAGAGTTTGTTGGACTGTCTATGGTTGGTGCTTTGCCGCAAGATGTACAAGACTGGATTGCATTTGCTTCAAACGTGGTTTTTCTTGGATTTGGCTATCATAAATCAAATATGGGCATTTTCAGAAAAATCTTTAGCTCTAGTCCCAAGGATGGCTTGGATAGGAGAGTTCGAGGCACGTGCTTGGGTTTCGAGCCTGCAGAGATACTTACTCTACAGAATCGTTATCAGGGACTAGAACTTTTTTCTTGTGATTCTCTTAGCTTCCTCCGCAAAGAGGGCTTGTTTTCTCCTATTGCAAAGAGCAAACCTGTTAGCCGCCGTGGTCGAATTTCTGCAAAATAAAATAAACATATCAAATACAACTAAGGATCCTGTGATGACTCCCCCTTCATCTATTCAAGAACGCCAACTCGCTTCTGCGCCCACCGACCGTTTCCGTGCCAATGACAAGCGGCTCATTAACTGCGCTCAGGTTGATGTCAACCAACTCATGCCGATTAAGTATAACTGGGCGTGGGAGCATTATCTCAATGGGTGTGCGAATCACTGGATGCCGACGGAAGTCGCGATGACCAAGGACATCGAGACTTGGAAGTCGGACAAGCTGACCCGTGATGAGAAGCAGGTCATTATGCGGAATCTGGGGTTCTTTTCGACGGCGGAGTCGCTGGTCGGGAACAACCTGGTGCTGGCGATCTTCAAGCACGTCACGAACGCTGAGTGTCGTCAGTATCTGCTGCGACAGGCGTTTGAGGAAGCGATTCACACGCATACCTTTATGTATGTTGTGGATAGCTTGAGTCTCGATGAAGGCGAAGTCTTCAACATGTATCACGAGATTCCTTCGATCGCCCGCAAAGACAAGTTCGAGATGGAACTGACCGCGGAAGTGCTCGATCCGGACTTCACGACCGAGAGCTTCGAAGGGGCTCAGATGTTCCTGAAGAATCTCATCGGCTACTACCTGATCATGGAAGGGATCTTCTTCTACTCAGGCTTCGTCATGATCCTGTCATTCCACCGTCGCAATATGATGACGGGGATCGGCGAGCAGTTTCAGTACATCCTGCGGGATGAATCGATCCACCTGAACTTCGGGATCGACCTGATCAATGGTATCAAAGCTGAGAATCCAGAACTGTGGACCAATGAGTTCCAGGAAGCGATGATCGCCCGCGTGCGTAAAGCGGTCGAACTCGAAATCGACTACGCCAAAGACTGTCTGCCACGCGGCGTCCTCGGCCTCAACGGCGATCTGTTCCGCGACTACGTTCAACACGTCGCAGACCGACGCCTGGAGCGTATCGGACTGCCGTCGATCTACGGTTCGTCCAATCCGTTCCCCTGGATGAGCGAAACGATGGACCTGGCCAAGGAGAAGAACTTCTTCGAAACACGGGTCACGGAATACCAGACGGGCGGCACGCTGAACTGGGACTAATCCGACATCCGTCGACAGGTGCGGCTGATGGGGAGTCGATTGACTTCCTGGTTGCGCCATTGGCTGCGGGTAGAGAACATTTTTTAGAGAAGGCCTCCGACGTGTTGTTGGGGGCTTTTTCGTTTTATAATGGGTTGGACGTGGATTTGGTGCGGTTCGCGAAGCCTCACCAGCACCCTACAGGAGAGCAAAGTGCCATGCTTGCGGCATGTTCTGGACGCTCCAACGTCAAACGAAGCAGCATGCTCACCCAAAGCTGTGAGCATGGCACGACTTTTGTGATCGCGATGGTCTAAATTGCAATTGGTAATGAAGGGGAGTGTTCCATGCTGATGTCGTTGAAAGCAGTCTGTTGTGGGTTGGTGTTGTGGTTGATGAGCACCACGGTCTGTCGCGGGACGCTGGAATCGGGGTGTGAGGTTTCGATTGAAGGACATGGTTGTACACTGACAACTAAGTCGGGCGGCGTGGCGATGACTTCAGGCGGACATCGAATCTTTGTGGGTGGCGGGGTGGTGATTGATGGTCGGCCGGTAGCCGTGGTGCCCGATGGCAGCAAAGAGGTTCGCGTTGTGGTGACGATGGCGCGCGTGCACGTTTACATTGATGAGCGTGAAGTTGATCTGGGTGAAGCAACTCGTTGAATCGATGGACGCGGTTTTGCGCTCCCTCTCGGTCGCGGCTCTGATGGGAGCGAGGCATGAGTGAAGAGACGTTGGTTTATCGGAGCGAGAAGTACCGGGAGTTGATCGAGGAAGGTAGAGTCAAGAAGGTGGAGGCGATGCGGTCGAAGCGTGGGTGATGAGAGGAGAGTCTATGAGACAAGGTGAAATGCCAAATAAGAGATCCTGTTGTCCACCGATGCTTCGATGTTATTCAACCAGAAGGCGTTTAATTCATCAGGGGGAATACAGTCTTGCTGTTTGAGGTCAGCTCGAAGTCTCATCATTGCGTTGTGATCACCAGTGCTCTCTTTGGTCCAAAGCAGCAAAGCGTTCAATGTGGTGTAAAGATTTGCAACACTCGAATTCACGAGATAGACAGGCTCAGGTAGGTCTAAGTCGATGGCGAAAATCCGGCCTGTCGATTCTTCAAGGCAAATCCATGCCCCTCCTTGAAGGTACTCAGTATCACCAACATGCCAGAATCGCTTCCACTCGGAAGGCATTTTGCCCAGCTTGCAGCCGAGATCTATATGGCGACTCCATATCAACTCAAGTGGCGTCAGAGTCTGATGGAACTTCAAAGAAATGTCGTTGTAGCATCGTATGCTGACTTCGCGCGGCAGCCCATATTCGCGAAGTATCGAGATGCAATTATCTGGAAGTAATGGAAGCGACACAGGAAAGGTGAACGGTCTTGCTTCACATTGCCAGCGACTTGCAAATTCGATTGGCGAGCAAGATTGCATGTCACCTAACTTGAATGAGAGGTTAGTCGAGTTTGGCGGACTGGTTGGTTTTGGGGGCGTTGATGACGGTTTCGCCGCCGGGGAGTTTGGCTTCGAGGGCGAGGTTGTCGTCTTTGAGTTTGAGCATCAGGTTGTATTTGGTGAAGAGGTCATGACGCAGGCGGTTGAGTTCGGCGAGGTCAGCATTGCGAGAGGCATCTTCGTCCTGGATCGAGGCGACGAGGCCTTTCTTCAGGACTTCGGGGGCGTTAGCGGGGGCGTTGGGTAAGCCGTTGAGTTCGGCGATGCGCTGATCGAGTTGGGTGATGGCTTTGGCGAGGTTGGCTTGTTCGGCTTTGATTTTTTCGAGGCGCTCGTTGCCTTGTTCGGTCGCGATGGTGATCTGGACGCCGAGGTCGTCAAAGCGGACGACCTGACCTTGTGGCATTTCATCGCGGAAACGCCAGGCTCCCGGTCGCCAAGTCGCGACTTCGTTGGGTCGAGGGAGTCGGCTCAGTTGAACGGTGGCGTTAGTGCCGGTGATGTTGGTGACTTTGAACTGGCCGACGTAGAGGAAGCCTTCGCCAGTCGGATCAGGCTGGAACGCATAGAGCGTGGGGGCGATGTTGCCTTGAACGCCTTCCATGGCCAGGCCAGCGTTTTGTCCGATGCCGAGTTGGAGCACGCCGTTCTGGGCGTTGAAGATTTGAACGGGGACGTTGTTCCAGATCTGGCCCCAGGAGAGCATGGCGCGCTGGAGTTCGGTGTTGGCGGCGGCGACTTCGTTCTGACGTTTAATCAGATTGCCAGAGACCTGCTCGTAATTGTCTTTGGCTTTGATGACGGCGGCTTGCCAGCCGTCGCGGTGTTTGAGCAGGGAGGCGGTCAGACCAAACGCAAGGGCCCCCAGGAGCATGGTCAAAGCCAGTAGGACGTTACCGAATGTCGTCATGAGAGTCCGATGCTCTTAGAAGTCGTTTGAAAATCCAAACGGGTTGGTTGTTGCCTGTTGTTTGTGGGAAGGAATGTCTGTCAATGAGCGTCTGACGCGATTCCCTCATCTGACCTTCTTTTCGGAAGAAGACAGGGGGTTGACACCCCCCGCTCGCCTGTGGGGAACAGGGACGAACGAAAACAGGGCATAGCTGCAGAGTTTCTTCGACACCAAATGAGCTGGCGCTGAATTCGGAGGTGAACGCCGGGCAAACAGGATGAAAAGTTGCCTCAGGCATTCGCGTCGAAAGACATGATCCGCACAACCTATCTTAAGGTGACTTTTCAAGATGGGTCAAGAAGGAAGCGGGTGAGGACTGCGGTGAGAAGAGGGGATGTCAGGGAATTGCGGGATGTAAGGGTTAGGGGATTGAACCGTTCTCTCGGAAAATCACGCTGTCCGCAGGTGCGGGAGCAAAAAACTCGTTTTGACATGATTCACGATGCGGAATGTTTTTCGGACTGGCGGATCTGGTCGCGGAGTCTGGCGGCGAGTTCGTAGTTTTCGGATTCGACGGCCTGGGCGAGGTCGCGCCGTAGTTTGATGAGTTCGTAGTGTTGCTGGCTGGAGTTGCCGGTGGCGGATTTGGGGGTGCGGCCGACGTGTTCTGTGGCCTGCTGGATGTTCTGGAGCAGGGGAACTAAGCGGTCATAGAAGACGTAATAATCGTTGGGGCAGCCGAAGCGTCCCTGCTCGCGGAATTCCTGGAAGCTGATGCCGCAGTTGGGGCAGCGTTTTTCGGATTCCTGGGCGAATTCTTCGGGAAGGTCTTCCCCTTCGGCAATCATTTCTTCCTGGAGAGCGGTGACGTCGGAGGAGGGCTGGCTCATGTAATCATGAAAGTGGTGTTCGCAGAGGTGGAGTTCTTTGACCTGTCCGTTCTGCAGGATGGTGACGTGATAGACGGAGGGCTTGGCGCAGATGTGGCATTTTTTCATGGCGGTCAATCCTTCGGTCGCGAACTCAGGTCGGATGGTCGGGCGGAATGATTATAGGGTTTGGAAAGGTGGGTTGGGAAGTGCGTGGGGTGGCGGGGAGTTTGTGCGCGGGGTGGGAGCGGAATGAGGCGGGGGTGTGCCATCGGGTGGGCTACGAGTTTATAGACGGCTTATTGGCGCGATGCCCTAATCCGGCCTTCGGCCACCTTTTCCTGAGAAGACTACCGCGTCACCTTCTCTCGTCTCATCGACGAGAGAAGGCTCCTTGCTTCCACGGGGGGAGAAGGGCATGTATTAGTGGGGTTTGTTGCAATAGTTGCAAAGTTGGGTGGAGTTGCATTTAGGTAGTGGAGTACTAGTTTTTTAGCTACAGATAAAGATGTTCAATTTGTGCTTAAAAATGGCTGCAAAACGGACAGAACACGTGGGATTCACGTTTGGCGTATTGCGTCAAGGTGTTTTGGGACAAAGTGTTAAAAAAAAGAACAAAGGCGTTGCACTTTTTGTCGCATGTTTTCAAATTGAATGCGGTTTATGTTTTACCTGCCATACCTCACACGCAGGTGACTTGTCTTGATGAGTTACTTCGCGTCCCTCCTGCCTTGCGACCTTCCTTCCCCCCGACCCGCCTTCGAAAGGGATTCTGATGCCAACAATGTCCACGCTGCTTGGTCAACTCCCGGTTTTTGCGCAGAACCCGATTCACCGACGGACATTCCTGAGTACCGGCTTCCTGGCTGGGGCTGGTCTGGGACTGGCGGATCTGTTCCGTTATCAGACAGCATTTGCAGAGCAGAAGAGTTATCAGAGTTTCGAAGGGACTGCGAAGTCGGTCATTCATATCTTCCTGCCCGGGGGGATTGCCCAGCAGGAGTCATTCGATCCGAAGCCTTATGCCCCTGTCGAGTATCGCGGGGATTTTGGTTCGATCGATACCGCGATCAACGGGGTTCGCTTTGGCGAGACGCTGCCACACACCGCCAAGATTGCTGACAAGCTGACGATCATTCGTTCCATGACTCACGGCGAAGCGGCTCACGAGCGTGGGACGCATAACATGTTCACCGGGTATCGCCCGAGTCCTGCGTTGAGCTATCCGAGTATCGGGTCGGTCATCAGTCACGAGTATGGTCCTCGCGAGAACCTGCCTCCTTATGTCTGTATTCCGAATGTTCCGAATGAATTTGCGGGCAGCGGTTACTTGAGCTCTTCTTACTCGCCGTTCAGCCTGGGATCGGACCCGGCGGCCGGGAAGGGCTTCAAGGTACGCGACCTTGATATGCCTCAGGGCATGGATCACGAGCGATTTGCTCGTCGTCAGCATGCGTTAGAAATGGTCAACAAGAAGTTCACACAGCAGCAGAAGGATGACTCGATTGCAGCGATGGACAGCTTCTATCAGCGGGCTTATTCGCTGATCAATTCTGAGAAGGCCCGTGACGCGTTCGATCTTGGCAAAGAGACCGACGAGATGAAGAACCGCTATGGTGTGAACACCGCGGGTTCTCGTCTGCTGATGGCTCGACGTCTGGTCGAAGCGGGTGTGCGACTGGTCAACGTCACGTATGGTGGCTGGGACATGCACGACAATATCGTCAACGGCTTCCGCAATCAGATGCCATCGTTCGATCAGGCGTTTGCTGCGTTGGTCAGCGATCTGGATGAACGCGGGTTGCTGAAAGAGACGGTGGTCATGGTCTCTTCGGAGTTCGGACGAACGCCGAAGATCAATAATACATCTGGTCGGGATCACTGGCCGAAGGTCTTCAGCGTCGCGATGGCGGGCGGGGGCTTTAAGCGTGGTTATGTCCATGGCGCTTCCGATTCGACGTCTGCGTTCCCCGATCTGGATCCAGTCTCTCCTGAGGATCTGTTCGCGACGGTTTATCACTGTCTGGGGATTGTCGCTGATAAAGAGCTGATGGCTCCGGGGGCACGGCCGATCGAGATTATCGATGGCGGGAAGGTGTTGACGGAGATTCTTGCGTAATTATTGAAACTGGTGTCTCCACGTCGACGTGCTCCTCTTCGTCGCGTGGGGATTGATCCCTGACGTTTTGCTTGGAAGTGTGAACGTCAGCCTGCCTATCGCCCACCCTCATCCGTCAGCACTGAGTTTCGTCAACACCTGAAGTGTTGTGCTGCCACCGTCTCCCCTCAAGGGAGAAGGGACATGAGAGTGAACCTGCCTTTTATCCCACCTTCGTTCTCGACGAGACGCGTGCTGCGGAAAGTTGATGATATGCGATTTTTGTTGAAGCTCGATGCTGGCTGCGCGATGGTGCGTGGGCTGGTGGTTACTGGTTTGTTGGCGTTGTCCTTGCCGACGATGGTATCGGCGAATCCCACGCTCAGCATTTTGACCCCCTCCGGGGGGCAACGTGGTACGGAAGTCAAAGTGATGTTCCGGGGGGATCGCTTTAAGGATGCCCAGGAGATTGTCTTTTTCGAGCCGTCGATCAAGGCGAAGTCGCTGACGGTTGTCCCCGAGAAAGGGGATAAGATCATTGAGGCGGTGATCGAGATTCCTGCGGATGCCCGTCTGGGAACGTATCCCTGTATGGTGAGGACGCCAACGGGG
This sequence comes from Lacunimicrobium album, assembly GCF_052161635.1. Taxonomy (GTDB): domain Bacteria; phylum Planctomycetota; class Planctomycetia; order Planctomycetales; family Planctomycetaceae; genus SXPC01. Next base: position 2,972,553 of record NZ_CP197413.1, on the reverse strand, counting down.
TTGAGCCAGCTGCAGACGTTTCAGGTGACAGCGTTTCCATATGTCGAAGAGAAAGAGAAGAACAACAATTTCGAAGAAGCACAGAAAGTCGATCTGAATGTCACGGCTTCGGGCAAGGTGACGAATGAAGACCTCGATTACTATGCTGTTGATCTGAAAGCGGGGCAGCGGTTCACGGCGGAAGTCGAAGCCATGCGTCTGGGGCTGGAATTTTTCGATCCGCACCTGGGGCTTTATGATTCACAGAAGCAACTGGTGGTCGCGTGCGATGATCATCCGCTGACTTACCAGGATTCCTACATCAATCTCAAAGTGCCCGCTGACGGGACGTATTATCTGGTTGTTCGTGATAGTGCTTTTGGTGGGGCCGATAATTTCCAGTACCTGCTGCACATTGGAGATTTCCCTCGTCCGACCGGAGCGAAGCCATCCGGTGGTCCGCTGCCGACGGCTGAGAAGCCTGTCGAGCTGACGATGATCGGTGATGTGATGGGGGAGTTCAATGTGACGTTGAACTCTGCTCAGATGCCGACGTTTCGAGATGGGAACAAGCTCCCTTTTTATCCGATGCAAGAAGGAAAGCTTGCCCCTTCGCCAAACTGGTATTTCGTCTCGGATCGGGAGAATGTGATTGAGGCTGAGCCGAACGGGAAGCATGAAGAGGCTCAGCGTTTGAATGTCAATCAGGCGGTGACGGGATTGATCAATGAGCCGGGGGATGTGGATGTTTATGTCTACAACCTGGAGAAGGGGAAGCAGTACGAAGCGAACGTCTATGCCAACCGGATTCGTTCTCGCCTGGATGCGATTGTGTCGCTGCGAAATATGAAGGGTGGCACGATGAAGGAGAATGATGATCAGGGGGGACTCGATCCGTATATCCGCTTTGATGTGCCGGAGAATGGCGAGTATCAGCTGTTTGTCTATACGCGACTGAAGCGAGGCGGGGTCGATTATCCTTATCGACTGGAAGTGACGGAAGTGAAGCCGGTGCTCGAAATGAGCACGATTGATTTTGATCGCTATGTGACGGCAACGATGTCGGTCGCGCCGGGGGGCTGTAATGCGGTGATTGTCAATGCGACACGCAAGGACTTTGGGGGCGCATTGAAGTTCATGGCAGAAGGTTTGCCGCCGGGTGTGAAGATGATTGTGCCGGAGACCTGGACGTCGCGGGGGCAGATTCCTGTGATGTTCGAGGCGGAAGAAACGGCCCCGATGGGCGTGGGATTGACGAAGGTCAATGCCGTCAATACGCGAGAGGATGGGTCCGTCGTTGTGGATGCGGATCTGGTGCAGTCGCATCTGATGATTCGCCAAGGGGGGAACAATGATGCGTACTGGGTTGAGCGTTCCAAGATCATGCCGGTGGCGGTGACGCAGAAGTATCCGTTCAAGATCAAAGCGATTGCGCCCAAGGTGCCGATGGTGCAGAACGGGGCGATGCAGCTGAAAGTCGAAGTCGAGCGGGAAGCGGGATTTGAAGGCGACATCGCGTTGTCGCTGCTGCTGGCCCCGAATGGTCTCAACGCCAACCAGGTGACGATCAAAGGTGCCGAGAGTTCGGGGGCCTTGTCACTGAACACCAACGATAAAGCGGAGACAGGAAAGTTTGCTGTGTGCGTCCGGGCCAAGACGACCGTCAACGGTAGTCCGGTGACGCTGTGTACGCCGTTTGTCGATCTGGAAGTGACCGATCCTTATCTGAACCTTGAGTTCGAGCAGGCGACCGTTGAGCAGGGCAAGACGACGCCGATGATCGTGAAGGTCAAGAACAAGAAGGAATACGAAGGCAACGCGACTCTGGAACTTCAGGGGCTGCCTGCGAAGGCAGTTGCTGAGAAGAAGGAAGCCGCCAAGGACACGGCGGAAGTCGTCTTTGATGTCAAAGCAGAAACTGATACGCCGGTTGGTCAGCACAAGAACCTGTTCTGCAAGGTGCTGGTCATGCAGAACGGCGAACCGATCGAGCATCGCCTGTATGGCGGGAAGCTGCGGGTCGATGAGCCGAGCAAGGTCGTGATGCCGGAGACGAAGAAGGAAGAACAACCTGCACCTGCGGCAGAAGTCGCTAAGGCTCCTGAGCCACCGGTCAAGAAACCACTTTCACGCATTGAACAACTTCGACTTCTCGGCCAACAACAGGCCGGCGAAGGAGGGAAATAATGATTCGATCTTTTTTCAATATCGCTGTGTTGATCGGGTTGTCGCTATCGGCATCTGTGCTGTTGGCACAAGAGACACCGGCTCCGACGGAAAATGCTGCTCCGCCTGCGGCCGAGGCTGCGACTGTACCTGCTGCGGCAGAGACTCCTGCGCCGGCGGCGGCTGCCCCGGTTGCTGAGACTCCGCCTGCTGCGGCGGCTGTTGCTGCCGAAGTTGCGGTGCCTGAGAAGGTCGCGCCGAAGCCGACGCTGGTGGTGTTTCCGAATTCGTTCGTGATGACGTCGAAGCAGGATGATCGCTCGTTTGTGGCGCAGCTGATTTATCCGGATGAGACGACGACGGATGTGACCGCGAAAGTCGTTGTCGAGATGCCAGAAGCGCTGGTGCGTGTCGAAGGGAACAAGTTCTATCCGATTGCGGATGGGAAAACCGAGATCACGTTCCGTGTCGATGACCAGTTGGTGAAGCTGCCGATCGAAGTGAAGGATTCTCAGAAGGATCGTGCCCTGACGTTTCGCCAGGATGTCATGCCGATCTTCATGAAATCAGGCTGTAATACGGGGAGCTGTCACGGGGCGGCTCGCGGAAAAGACGGGTTCATGTTGTCGCTGTTTGGGTATGACCCGAACGGGGATCAGGTTCGCATTACGACCGAGCAACTGGGACGTCGGATTAACCTCGAAGTTCCCAGCGCCAGTCTGCTGGTGGAGAAGTCTGTCGGGGCTGTGCCGCATACCGGTGGCAAGCGGATGGAGCCTGATTCACTCATGGCCAAGACGATGATCGACTGGATCGCGATGGGGGCGCCTGCGGATGGACAAGCGGTTGCGGCTTGTGAGCGGATTGAGATTTCGCCACGGCATGCGGTGTTGCGCGGGGATGGACAGAATCAGAAGCTGACGGTGCTGGCGTATTATTCGGACGGGACACAACGGGATATCACCCGTCTGTCGGTCTTCCTGTCGAACAACGATCACGTCGCGACGGTTAACGAAGCAGGCGTTATCAGCAGTCGTCACCCGGGCGAGGCGTTCATGATGGCCCGGTTTGATGAGCATACGGTCGGGATTCCGGTCATGGTGATTCCACAGGAAGAGCCGAAGCTGGAGCCAGCTGCGTTTACTGTTGCGACGATTGCGGGTTCCAAGGAAGTCGATGAGACGGTCAACAAGAAGCTGCGACAGTTGCGGATGCAGCCATCGGGGTTGTGTACCGATGAGGAATTCATTCGACGGGTCTACATCGACCTGATCGGGCAGGTGCCGACGCCTGACCAGTATAAAGCGTTCATGGAAAGCAAATCGCCAAGCAAGCGGGCGGAAGTGATCGATCAGTTGCTCAGTCGAGTCGAGTTTCAGGATTTGTGGGTTGGGTTGTGGTCGGAGTGGCTGATGCTGCGTTCTTCGAACGAGGTCAGTTACAAGTCGATCGTGCTCTATCACCAGTGGCTGGAAGAGCGTCTGGTGGCGAACGTGCCGATTGATCAGATCGTCAAGGAACTGCTGACCGGGGAAGGGGGGACATTCTCCCAGCCTCAGACGAACTTCTATGAGATTGAACGGGATACCTTGAAGACGTCCGAAAACGTCGCGCAGATCTTCATGGGGATGCGGATTCAATGTGCTCAGTGTCACAACCACCCGTTCGACCGCTGGACGCAGGATGACTACTACGGCTTCGCTGCGTTCTTCTCGCAGATTGGTCGCAAGGCGGCTGAAGATAAGCGAGAGAAGATCGTCTTCAACAGCTTTGGTGGTGAAGTGAAGCACCCGGTCGGGGGACGCAATATTCCGCCCGTTTTCCTCGGGGGAAGTGCAGCGGATACGAAAGGCAAGGATCGACGTCAGGTTGTGGCTGACTGGCTGGTGTCGGCGGAGAATCCGTGGTTTGCACGCAACTTCGCGAACCGCATCTGGCATCACTTCTTCGGGATCGGGATTGTCGATCCGGTCGATGATGTGCGTGACAGTAACCCTGCTTCGAACGAAGCGCTATTGGCCTTGCTGACGGATCACCTTGTTGATGCTCAGTTCGACTTCAAGACATTGATTCGTGAGATTTGCAATTCGCACACCTATCAGCGTGCGACCAGTCGCAATGAGACGAATGCTCTCGATGAGCGTAACTTCTCGCATCAGACGGTCCGACGGATCAAGGCCGAGCAGATGCTCGACATTCTTTCACTCGTGACGGCGAGCCAGGATAAGTTCAACCGGTTGCCACTGGGGTCTCGGGCTGTCGAGATCGCAGACGGGAATACTTCGACGTACTTCCTGACGACGTTTGGACGGTCGACGCGATTGACAGCGTGTTCCTGCGAAGTTCGCATGGAGCCGAACTTGTCGCAGGCGTTGCACATGATCAACGGCGAAGCGGTCAACGGGAAGATGCAGCGTGGCGGACTGGTCAAGCAATGGGCCAAGGACAAGCTGAGCCCGGAGCAGGCGATCAATGAGATCTATGTTCGCAGTCTGTCTCGTTATCCGAATGCGGACGAGGTGGCAGCGCTAATGGAACTGTATGCCAACGAGCGGCCGTTTGAGCAGGCGACGGAAGATGTCTTCTGGGCGGTGCTGAACAGTCGGGAGTTTTTGTTTAATCACTGATGGAGAGGCGCTGGGCGTTAGGCGCTAGGCGCTGGAACAGAATGGTCGTGGGTGGCTGGGGTCAGGATTTTTAGCTGACCCCAGTTGTGTGCGTGAGCGAGGCAGTCTTTGCTGTTGTTTGGTTGAGTGAATGACAGCGAATGAGTGCCTATGCCTCACCCTCATCCGCCCTTCGGGCACCATTCCTGAGAAGACTACCGCGTCGTTTGCTCTCGCCTTCTCGGCGAGAGCAAACTCCTTGCTTCCACCTCAAGGGAGAAGGGACAGAATGCCGCTCCCCTCAAGGGAGAAGGGACGAAATGAGAGCGATATTTAATTCGCAGAGATCCCTCATCCGACCTCGAAGACTCGGCCACCTTCTCCCCGGGGGAGAAGGGACAGTTTGAGAAGCCTTGTACCGAATTCAGTTTTGTTAGCAGGAATGATTGAGATGAAATTGATCTGGAGTGGCCTTTTGTGTGGTCTGGTTTGTGTCTCGGCTGTGAATGCTCAAGAGGCGCCGGTGCATAAGGTGACTTATGAGAAGGACATTCTGCCGATTTTTCGTCAGCATTGCGGGAGTTGTCATAATCCCAATGACCGCAAGGGGGGACTGGCGGTCGATAGTTTCGCGTTGCTGATGCAGGGCGGGGCGTCGGGGGATGCCGTCATTCCTGGAGATGCGGACAGCAGCTTTTTGTTCCTTGTCGTCAATCGGGACAGTGAGCCGTTCATGCCGCCGAATGGGGCGAAGATTCCCCAGGAGCAGATCGACCTGCTGAAAGCCTGGATCACAGCCGGGGCGCCTCTGAAGTCAGATAGTAAGGTTGAGATCAAAGAGAACAAGGCGCTCAAGAATATGACGGTCGATATCGGTCGTCCTGCCGATGCGCCGACGCTGCCGGGGCCGGAGTTCAATCAGAAGCCGGTGCATGAGACGACTCGTCCCAATACGATTACGGGGCTGGCTGCCAGTCCCTGGGCACCGTTGTACGCCGTTTCGAGTTATCAGCAGGTGCTGCTGTTCGGAGCCGAGCCCGCGAAGCTGCTGGGAGTGTTGCCGTATCCTGAGGGGATTCCTGAGCAGATCAATTTCTCTCGTAACGGCAAGCTGCTGGCGGTTGGTGGTGGACGCGGGGGAGCGTCAGGAAATGTCGTGCTGTTTGATGTGAAGACCGGGGAACGGATCGCCGAGATCGGAGCTGAGTATGACTCGGTGCTGGCGTCGGATGTGACGTCCGACTATCGGTTCGTCGTGCTGGGTGGGCCGAAGAAGATGGTCCGGATCTTCAATGCACAAACGGGAGAAGTCCTGTTCGAGATCAAGAAACACACTGACTGGGTTCAGGCCGCGGAGTTTTCCCCAGACAGCGTGCTGTGTGCCACAGGGGACCGCAGCAACGGGCTGTTCCTGTGGGAGACATTCACGGGCAAAGAGTTCGCAACCCTGAACGGACACAAAGGGGCGATTACGGATATCAGCTGGCGTCCCGATTCGAATGCAGTCGCGAGCTGCAGCGAAGATGGGGACATCAAGATCTGGGACGTGAATACCGGGGAAGCGATCAAGTCGTGGAAGGCTCACGGGTCGGGGACGACGTCGATTCAGTTCACCATGGAAGGGAACATTGTTTCTGCAGGACGCGATAAGCGGGTCGTCCTGTGGGATGGAAACGGGAAGGCGCTCAAAGAAATCGGCGGGCTGCCGGAGATTCCAACCGACGTCACCTATGACAACGATCGCAAGCTGATCATGGCGGGCGACATGCGCGGCATGATTCGCATGTGGAACGCAGAGGGGAAAGTGGTGCAGGAGTTCCAGGCGATTCCGAAGACGCCTCAGGTGGAAGCGGCTGCGGCGACGGCGGCGAATTGAGGGGGGACGAGTTGGAACGCAGAGCCCGCGGTGGGGAGCAGAGGACGCGGAGTTGTTGGTCATTTGAGTTGATCAGCCAGTAGAGGATCAGTCTCTCAGATGGCAGGGGATCTATTGCGTCGTGAAGAAGTTCTTGGGGGAGCCGTCGAATTCACGGGCATCGGGGATGGTGTTGAAGGCGATTCTTGCGGGGGCGGCGTGGCGGGTTTCGTGCATGGCGGCGGGGTAGAGCATGTCGCGGCCGAAGCGTTCGTTGATCTGGTCCATCAGGCGGGTGGCTTCGTTGCGTTTGCGGTCTTGAGGGAGCAGGGAAGCGGGAGTGGATTTCTGGTTGCTGACGTCGGAGAGGACCATTGAGACTTTGATGGGGTTGGCGGTGGTGTCCTGATCGCGGTCTTCCCACATGCGGGCGAAGACTTCGAGGAA